>JACQOF010000088.1 GCA_016202645.1 bacterium | reverse complement strand
TTGTGACCGAAGGGAATCCCCGGGGTACCCGACCGGAGGGCGGGTCGGGGGCGGGGGAGGCCGGGAGGGGGGTCGCGGGTACCTACTTCGGCAAATACCGCATCCTCTCGGAACTCGCGCGCGGCGGGATGGGCATCGTGTATACGGCGAAGCAAGAGGAGCTGGACCGGGTGGTGTGTTTGAAGGTTCTTCTCGCCGGCGAGTTTTCCACGAAAGACCAGATCGAAAGATTTTTCCAGGAGGCCCGATCCGCCGCGAAACTTTCGCATCCAAACATCGTGCCGATTTTCGACATGGGCGAAGTGAATGGCCAGAACTATTACACGATGGAATACATCCAGGGCCGGAGCATGGACAGCGTGATCGCGGGCCGCGCGGTGGATCCGGGCATTACGGCGCTCGTGACGCTGAACGTGGCAAAGGGATTGCAGGCGGCGCACGAGGGCGGAGTGATTCACCGGGACATCAAGCCCTCGAACATTCTGATCAAAACGAACGTGACGACCGGGGTGATGAGGCCGGAGGATTGGGACGCGGCGGAGATCAAGGTGGTGGATTTTGGACTGGCTCGGCAGGTGCAGAAGAAGACGGAGCGGCTGACGGTGTCGAGAGCGATCATGGGTACGCCGTTTTACATGAGCCCGGAGCAGGCGCGGGGGGAAGTGGAGAAGGTTGACGCGCGCAGTGACGTCTATTCGCTGGGCGCGGTGATGTACGAAATGCTGACGGGCGTGCCGCCGATGGGGAATCTGCCGCTGAACGAGATATTGAGGCGTGCCGGGGACGAGAAGGAGGACTCGCCGGCGCCGTCGACGATCCAGCGGGCGGTCGATCCCGTGCTGGAGATCATCTGCATGAAGGCGATGCGAAAGAACCCGAAGCACCGGTACGCGAGCGCGGGCGCGATGGCGGAGGACGTGGAGCGGTATTTGAAGGGCGAGAAGATTCTGGCGAAGCCGCCGGGTCTGCTGGAAGCGTGGGACTGGCGCAGTCCCAAGTCGTGGGCGGCGGCCGCGGGGATTCTTCTGGCGCTGTCAGGCGCGGTGTGGGGCGTGATGAATTACACGGCACTCGGCCCGCCAAAAGAGATTTCATGGCTGGATGCCGGCCTTAATATTGGAAAACACGTCATTGTGGAGATGCCGGTCAAGGCTGCGTTTCGAAATGAGAAACAGGTAGTCCTGGCTCCCAAACCGGGCGACAAGACCGCCTTTGAAGCCATCATCCAGGCGCAGGATTTCGGCGCGTTCCCCGACAAATTTGATCGAAACGAGGGATACTGGATGCGGCTCATCAAAGTGACGGGCAAAATTGAGTCTGACAACGGCAAACCCTTTATTCGCGTCCGAGCCAGCCGGCATGTGCAGGTGATTCGCAAGCTGGCCGGTAAAGAACGGGGAGAATGGTCCACCCGGCAGGCCGAGGCATTAACGCCGGCCCGGGAGGGCCTGATCAACTGGAAAGAGGCCATCAACCATCTGGATCAGGTCAAAACGGTCGAAGGCGTGATCGAACATGTGTCGAAAACCGATGCCGGCGTTTTCATGTTCTTTAAGCGCGGGGACAAAACGGCTTTCATGGCCGCCGCTTTCAGCGCCAACTGGGACGCCTTTCCGCAGGGATTTGAAAATTTGTATCTGGGGAAAAAGGTCTGGGTGGCCGGAAAAATCATTTCCTACAAGGGCCAACCCGAAATCCTCGTCTACAGTCCGAATCAGATCAAAATCGTCGGCGAAGCCGTCCTGTCGGACGACTTCAGCCCCGGGAATAAAAATTTGATTTCCTTTAAAGACGCCCTGAAATACGTCGATCAGTTCAAAACCGTGGAGGGAACGGTGGAACGCGCCGGGCGGACGGAGCGCGTCGCATTTTTAGATTTCAAATCGGGCAGCAAAACGGATTTCCGGGTCGCCATCTTCGCCTCCGCCTACGGCAATTTCCCGGAAGGATTCGAACAACTCTACCAGGGCAAAAAGATATGGGTCGCGGGAACCATCGAAACCTACCAGGGCCGGCCGCAGATGGTTGTCCAGAACCCGTCGCAGATCAAGATCATCGAGTAGCCGGTCCGGGCTTCAACCAGGCCTCATAATCGGCCAGAATGTCCGGCCGGTTCAGACTATTGCTCAATTCCTGAATTCGAACGTCCAGATAATGCCGGTCAAGCGTCCGGGCATTCTGCCGGATGATGGCCTCCACGTCCTTTTGGTCTTGTTCTCGCTCCACTCCGATTTTGAAAAGAATCAGATCCTCTGCCGTGCAAACTCGGATTGAACTGCCGCCAATCTGACGACTTGCAATACGTACCCTCTGCGTATATAATCATTCTGTGATCCTGCCGAAGAGGGTTCGTCGCCTGTTTGGGGATTGGGGCCGTCAGGGCGGCCGGACGCGCGCGCGGAGGATGCGGGCGGACGACAGGTCCGCCGGCGCCCGTGTTGCGGTTTGCGCCCGATGGCAGAGGGCGCGATTCGGGTCGGCATCCTTTCAAAAACTGGGACTGCCGGGCGGGGATGTTGTGGACGAAGGCATCCGGGATTTGTCGCTTGGCCGAAGGACCATCCCTGCGCTTTTGATTTCCATCGCCCTTCCGCGGCTGCGTCGTCAGGGAGTCGCGTTGCCGAGAATTGCGTTCCCTCGGTCCGACGTGGAGCTCTATCGTCTTATCGAAAAAGAAGCGGGCGATGACCTGGCCCACGCGCGGTATACCGCATATCTTCGAAGGATAAGCAGTTTTGCGGATGCGCTGGATCAGCTGCATGGGACCGCGTCGTGAGAAATGCGCTCGACAGGTCGGGCCTCAAGAAGTTCATGCGGGCCATCGCGGCCTCGGCGCCGACTCGGGGCCATTACCGGATATACATCACCGGAGGAGGCACGGCCGTCGAAATGGGATGGCGGGAAAACACGTTGGACGTCAATTTGTCCGTGGATCGCGAAGACGTTTTGCGAGACGTGCAGGCCATCAAGGAGAAACTCAATATCAACATCGAACTGGCAAGCCCGGCTGATTTTGTTCCTGTCCTTCCGGGATCGGACGACCGTCATATCCATATCCTGACGCTGCAGAACGTCAGTTTTTATCACTACGATCCCTACGGGCAATTTTTATCGAAGGTCGTACGCGGGTTTGAAAAAGATCTGCAGGACGCGGCCAGCCTGATTCGTTCGGGTCTGGTGGTTCCTGAACAGATGAAAAGTCTGCTTGGCCGGATTCCAAAAGATATCTATCGGAAATATCCGAACTTGTCTGCGTCGGCCGTCGAAAAGGTCGTTCTGCAGTATCTCAAGCGGCGCGAACGGGGTCAGACTTAGGTTTATAGGTTTATTTTCCGGAGACCTTCTCCCCCGTCACCCCGAACACCTCGATCTGAGCTTCCTTGCCTTTCAACGCTTTTTTTCCCTGTGATTCGCCGGTGAATTGACCCTTGACCAGATCCCACACGGGCTTGCCCACGATGACCTGGCCGGCGGCCGCGACGCCGCAGAGGCGGGAGGCGGTGTTGACGACGTCGCCGATGACCGTGAATTCCATGCGTTTCGGCGAGCCGATGTTCCCCGCCACGACGTCGCCGGCGAAAATCCCGATCCCGATCTCAAATCCGCGCTTGCGGGCCGCCTCCCGCCAGAACGTGTTGAGGTGCCGGAGCTGGCCCTGCATCTCGACCGCGGCCTTGACGGCGCGCGTGGCGTCGTCGCCGTAGGAGAAGGGCGATCCGAATACGGCCATGATGGCGTCGCCGATGTATTTGTCGAGCGTGCCCTGATGCTTGAAAATAATCTCAGTCATCGCCGTGAAATACTCGTTCAGCATCTGCACGACCTCCTCGGCCGTGTGCGTCTCCGAAAAGGCCGTGAATCCGCGGACGTCGCTGAAGAGGACTGTCACATGGCGCTTTTCGCCGCCCAGCTGGAGGTCGCCCTTTTCGCTCATCACTTTTTCCACGATGGTCGGGCTCATGTAGCGCTCGAGGCTGCTGCGGACGCGGGTTTCCTCCTTTATTTTTTCGTGCAGGCGCGCCCGCTCGATCGCGATGGCCGCCTGATTGGCCATGGCCAGGAGCGCCTGCAGGTCGTCCGACGTGAATTTCCGCTCGCCGGAGCGGCTGTCCATGTAGACGAGGCCGATGATCTTGTCCTCGATCCACAGCGGCGCGCACATCGCGGACTTGATCTTCAAACTGACGATGCTTGCGCCGGCCTTGAACGCGGACGTCGCCGCCGCATCGTCAATGGCCACCGCCTCCCGCTTGTCGATCACGTGCCGGATGATCGACGAGCTGATCGCCGCCTGCCGCTCGTCGTTGCCCACCTTCACCGGGGTCAGCTCGCCGCCCTCCCACTTCCGGAGCAGGACCGTGACATTGTCCGCGGTCAGAACCCGCCGCAACATCCCGGCGATCGCGGCCAGAACATTTTCCAGCTCCACTTCCTGCTGGATCAGCTTGCCGGCCTCATACAGCATCGCCAGCCGCTCGTAGGTGGCGCGCAACTGTTCGTCTGTCCCGGCTGCAGCCTGCCCCCCCCTGGGCAGAGAGATGACCATGCTCACCGCCGCCTCCGGAACCTCCGGGGCGACCGCCATATCAGGTTCGAACTGAAGGGTCAGATGGCCGAACTGAAGGGTGTGGCGGCCGCGCAGAAGTTCGGCGGAAATGCGGCGGCCGTCGACGAAGGTGCCGTTGAAGCTGTTCAGGTCGTTGAGGACGTAACCATCCGGAGTAAATTTGAAAATCGCGTGGTTCCGGGAAATGCTTGGGTCCATAATCTGGATGGCGTTTCCATCTCCGCGCCCCACCGATATCTCCGGATCAATCAACGCGCGGGCCATGTCCCTCCCCTGTGCCGTCCATGTCAGCTTGGGCATGGCGCCAATCTACCAGAAGTCCCCCCGCAGGAA
>JACQOF010000007.1 GCA_016202645.1 bacterium | reverse complement strand
GTGGTGGTGAGCTGGACGGCGGTATCGGACAGCGTCGGGATCGACAGTTACGCGGTTGAAGTCTCGCGGACGCCCGCGTTCACGGCGCTGGCGTATGCGGATACGCTGGACGGCGCGGCCACGAGCGATACCCCGGTGCTTGCGGACAATGACAGCTACCACGTGCGCGTCCGCGCGATCGACCATCTGGGGAACGCCGGGACGTACTCCGCCGCGCGCGGATTCATGACGGACACCCGCGTGGGCCAGGTAGTCCTGGCGTTCCCGTCCGACGGCCATGAAACCACGTCATCGCGGGTGGTGGTGGGCTGGACGGCGGTGTCCGACAGCGTTGGGATCGACAGCTACGCGATTGAAGTCTCGCGGACGCCCGCGTTCACGGCGCTGGCGTATGCGGACACGCTGGACGGCGCGGTCACGAGCGACACCCCGGCCCTTGCGGACAATGACAGCTACCACGTGCGCGTCCGCGCGATCGACCATCTGGGGAACGCCGGGACGTACTCCGCCGCGCGCGGATTCGTGATGGACACGCGGGTCGGGCGTGTGGTTCTGGACACGCCGGCCGACAAGACCGTGACGCCGGATTCGACGCCGACACTCGCGTGGAACGCGGTGTCCGACAGCGTCGGCATTGATTCGTATGTGTTGGAAGTTTCGGCGAGTCCGACGTTCTCGGCGATGGCGTTTGTCGATACAGTGGACGGATCCCGGACGAGCGATACGACGGCCATCCTGGCGGATTCGACCTACTACTGGCGGGTCCGGGCCATCGACGAATTGGGCAACGTCGGCCAGAATTCCGATTCATTCCAGATCGAAATCGACACGGAGCGGGTGACGGTGACGCTGATCGCTCCGCCCAACGGATTCCAGACCATTTCCGAAACCGTTTCGTTCCAGTGGAGTTCGAACCGCGCGGATACCTTCACCTGGCAATTATCGAGAAGCGCGGCGTTCGACAGCGTCCTCGTGGCCTTCGCCGACACATCGGTTGAAACATTTGTCCGGATCATTTCGGGCGAGGACACGTTCTACTGGAGAGTGATCGCGCGGGATACGACGGGGACATTCGACACCGCCGCCTCCGGATTTGTGATCGACCGGACGCCCCCGGCGCCGGTGACGGCCGTGGCGCCGGCGGACGGGCATGAGACCCGCCAGGCTCCCGTGACCGTCACCTGGTCGGCGGTCACGGTTGTCGACACAGTGGGCATCGACAGTTATGTGGTGGAAGTATCCCGGAGCGCGGCGTTCACCACAACCGTCCGGGTGGATACGGTGGATGCCGCGGTCACCGCCGACACCCTGTTCGGCCTTGAAAACGACACGTACTACTGGCGCGTCCATGCCGTGGACCATCTGGGCAACATCGGCGTCAGCGCCAACACGCTCCGATTCACGACCGACACGCAGGTCGACACGGTGACGCTCGACACGCCGCTGAACGGCGCGACCCTCACCAATCCGTCTCCGACGCTGAACTGGCGGGCCATGGCCGACAGCGTCGGCATCGCCAACTATGCCTTGGAGGTGTCCGGAGACTCGGCGTTTACGTCGACCGTTTTCGCCGATACGGTGGCCGGCACGGGTACCAGCGGCGCTGTCGGCGTCGCGCTTGCCGCTGACTCGTATTTCTGGCGCGTCCGGGCGATCGACCGGGTGGGGAATATCGGCCTCAATTCGGCGTCCTTCGAGTTCCGCGTCGACACGGGCGTGAGCGTGACGCTGGTGTCGCCGCCGTCGGGTCATGAAACCACAGCGACGTCCATCACGTTTGTCTGGTCGACCGCCGACGACGCGGAGACTTACACCTGGCAACTGTCACGCAGTGCGGCATTCACGGCCATTTCCGACAGCGTCGTGGACACGAGCGCGACGAGCGTCACGAAGTCGCTGACGGCGGAGGACACCTATTATTGGCGGGTGACGGGGTCGGACCGGATCGGGAATTTCGACACCCGCACGGGAGGATTTGTGATCGACACACACGCCGGGCAGGTCAGTCTGGCGTCGCCGGCGGACGGGCATGAAACGACAAATGCGGCTCTCAGCCTTCAGCTCACAGCCCTCAGCGACAGCGTCGGGATTGACAGCTACGTCTTTGAGGTCTCCAAGTCCGCCGTCTTCGCCGCCACGATTTTCTCCGACACGGTGGACGGCGCTCTCACGAGCGATACGGCGACGGGACTCTACAACGATACCTACTACTGGCGCGCCCGGGCGATCGACCGTCTCGGGAATGCCGGCCAAGTTTCGGCGTCGCGCGGATTTTTGGTCGATACGGCGGTCGAAACGGTCGCGCTCATCGCCCCGTCGGCCGGCCATGAGACTTCGAATGCGAAGGTCGTTGTGACGTGGGCCGCCGTGACGGCCGACAGTGTCGGAATCGACAGTTACGCCCTCGAAGTTTCCCGCGCGGCGGCCTTCACGTCGCTGGTCTTCGCCGATACCGTCGACGCCGCCCTGACCAGCGACACGATCACGGGCCTCGACAACGATACCTTCTACTGGCGCGTCCGCGCGGTTGACTTCTTGGGCAACGCCGGCCTGAACTCGGCGGCGCGCGGGTTCCTCATCGACACCGCTGCCGGCCAAATCACCCTGTCGGCGCCGGCGGACGGGTCCGCCACCCGGGATACCACGCCGACGTTCTCGTGGTCGATCAATTCTGACAGTGTCGGCATCGACAGCTTTGTGCTCGAAGTCTCGGCCAATTCGACGTTCACGAATCTCAAGTTTGTCGACACGGTCGACGGCGCGGTCACGTCGGACACGGCCCTGCCGTTCCTCGCGGAAGATACCTATTATTGGCGCGTGATCGCGGTGGACAATCTCGGAAACACGGCGGCGCCGGCGAGCGCGTTCAGATTCATCGTCGACACGACCGTTCCGTCCAGGTTCAATCTGGAGTCTCCGGTTGACGGCCACGATACGACCAATCTCCGGCCACAGTTCACATGGTCGGCCGCGCAGGACAGCGGCAGCGGCATCTTCGGCTACCGGCTGGAGTTGTCGAGGGACACCACGTTCGCGGTTCTCGCCCAGACCTTCGACACGGTGACCGGGTCGCTCGCCGCCGCGCTCACGAGCACGGACCTCGCCTCCGATACCTATTTCTGGCGGGTGATTGCGATCGACGTCGCCGGGAACACCACGGCGTCCGATTCAATCTTCCAGATATCCATCGTCCCGACGATCGCCTCGATCGAGTGGAGCCAGACCGAGTACAAGGGCCTGACGGTACTTGCGCAGGTCCGGCTGATCGATCCCCTGGCGAATGTTTCCGTCTTCCTCAAGGACTTCGCCGAAGTCACGATCCTCAGCGACGCCGATCCGGTCGGGTTCAGCCTGATGTTCGAGGAGACTGAGATCAATTCCGGCGTCTTCACGGCAACCGTCGGATTCACGGGCGGAAACAGCGACGTTTCGGCCAAAAAGATCAAGGTCAATCCCGGCAGCGGAGTCACCGCCAAACGCGTGCAGACCGACGGCAAGACCGTGACGGCCTCGGCCCGCTGGCTGCCGGAACTGGGCGTGGCGCCGACGGACGTGACGAAGACGCGAAGCTGGCCCAACCCCGCCAACCCGACCCTCGGCCAGCCGATCATCTTCCAGAACCTGCCGGCCGACCCGACGATGACGATCGAGATTTACACGCTCGACATGAAGAAGGTCCGCACGCTGTATAACGGCAACGGCATCACCGCATCATCCTTCGGCAACGCCGCCCAGTGGGACGGCCGGAACGACGCCGGCCAGTTCGTCGCCAGCGGCGTGTACCTGTACCTCGTCCGCAGTCAGTTCGGGACTGTGGTGCGGCGGATTACTCTCATTAAATAATGGATAGTAACGGTGTGTCGGAGTATCGGCGTATCGGTGAAACTGCTTCTCCGATACGCCGATACTCCGACACACCGATACTTTCAAGAGAAACCCTTGACGCCATCCCGCTCCTTCTATAGAGTGCAGAGCCGTATGCGACGGGACTTCTCATTACCGGGCAAATATCTTGAGCCGGGGCATGCGGC
This sequence comes from bacterium, assembly GCA_016202645.1. Taxonomy (GTDB): domain Bacteria; phylum Lindowbacteria; class 2-12-FULL-62-27; order 2-12-FULL-62-27; family 2-12-FULL-62-27; genus JACQOF01. The sequence goes on along the minus strand of JACQOF010000007.1, from coordinate 10,032 downwards.
GTGCGGGATTGCGGCGCGGTTCCGGACGGGGGATCTGGCCGCTCCCGGAAGTTTCGGGGTTCTGCGGCGGGTTCTCCATGATCTCGCGAACCTCCAGGACCGCGGCGGCATGATCCAGAGCGACGCCGGGGTGGACGGCGACGGCGCGGGCGTCATGACGACGATCCCCCGGGCGCTGGTCGAGGAGGATTTGGGCCACGAGGGATTGAACGCGAGTCTCGCTTCAAGCGTCGGCTGGGGGATAGTATTCCTTCCCAAATCCCAGCGCGTCCAGAACCAGTTTCTTCGCCGTTTGAAAGTCGTTCTCGCCGAGGAACAGCTCTCCTATCTCTATCACCGGCCGGTACCCACCAACCCCGCTGCGCTCGGGCCCGCGGCCGCCCGAACGGAGCCGGACATTCTCCGGATCGGCGTGATCGTCCGGTCGGCGACCGAAGCGGACAAAAAGATGTACCGTGCGAAAGTCCGGATAGAAAAAGAATTCCCGGACGTTCATTTTCCGTCATTTTCCTCGACCAGCGTCGTCTACAAGGTCATGGGCGTGGCTGAGACGCTTCCGCGCTATTTTCCGGAACTCCGGAATTCCCGGTTCAAGACCCGGTACGCCATCGGTCACGTCCGCATGAGCACCAACACCCGGCCGCTCCATAAACTCGCGCACCCCTTTCCGATGCTCTGTCACAACGGCGAAGTCAACACGATCGAGCGCCTCATCGCGACGGCGGAGTCCCTCGGCGTGCCGCTCCCGAGAGGCGGATCCGACACGGCGGTCCTCGACCGGATCCTGGAAGCCTTCATCGCGGATTTCGGGTACTCGCCGGTCACGGCTTTTCGCATTCTGTTTAACGTCGGCAGCCGGAACCTGCCGGGCCTGCCCCAGCCGCTTCGGAGCGAACTGGAATATTTCCGCCGCGCTTTCGGGTTTCTCGTCCAGGGTCCGGTCGCGGTGACGGGATCGTATGGGCAGACCGCGTATGCCTTCGTGGACCACATGAGTCTCCGGCCGCTGTGGATCGGCCGCGCCGAAAAAGAGATTTTTCTGACATCGGAGCGCGGCGTGGTGGAATTCGGGACGTCCGAGGAGGATCCGCGTCCGATCGCGGGCGGCGAGGCCGTGTTCATCGACCTCTCCGGCGATCCCCGGGTGATGACCCACGCGGACGTCGCGGCGGCAATCCACGCGGACGCCGTGCGGGTCGGCATGGATCCATCGACCGTCGAAAAGACCCTGGTGTCCTGTTCGTTTGTCAGCCATCTGTCTCTGGAAAATAATCCGGCCTCCCGGGAAAATCCTCCCCGGGAAATGCCCTTGTCAACCCTCGGATTTACCGACGAGGACCTCGACCTCATTCTTCAGAAAGCCCAGACCGCGGTCGAGCCGCTGGGGTCCGTCGGCCTCACGCCGGATCCCCTGGCCGCTCTGGATCACCGGGGATCAAGCGCCCGCCGAAACGTCGCCGATTACATTCTTGAAACGGTCGCCGTTGTCACCAATCCGTCCATCGATTCCGTCCGGGAAGGCACCTACTTTTCCATCGAGACCCTGCTCGGGCCGAATCCGGGACTCCGGACGTTTTCTCCGGAAGTTCGCCAGGTCCGGCTGACCAGTCCCGTTCTTTTCCGGGAGGACCTGCGGTCTCTGAAGTCGCTCCTGTCGACTGCGCACCTCAATGTGGCCCGGGTCAAAGCCGATTTTCAGGCCGGCGAAAGCCAGGCGACGGCTCTGCGGCGCCTGCGGGATGCGGTGCGGGACGCCGTTCGCGAGAAAAAAACCGACATCCTGATTCTCGATTCGGAAACCATCGACGGGTTTCCGCTCGATCCGCACTTGGCCGCCTCCGCCGCCATCCGGGAACTTTCGGAAAACGAGACCGCCGATTCGCCCACGGACCGCGGCACGCCGGCGTCCGGGTCAGCCGCTCCGCGGCCTTCCGCCTCAGGCGGACCGGCGTCTCCGACGCCGGCTGGGCGTGGCATGGACCGCCCCAGTCTTTTCCGGCGCGTCAGCATCATCGTCGAGTCGCCCCGCGTCCGGAACCTTCACGACATTGTCCTCCTTCTTGGTCTGGGTGTCTCCGCCGTCTGTCCCACGCGCCTGGAACAGCTTGTCCTCGATTCCCAGCGCCCCGGCCTGAAGGATGTTTCCCCGCAGAACCGGCTTTCGAATCTGAAGAAGGCGATGGAGGAAGGTCTCAAGAAAGTGATGTCGACGATGGGAATCTACGAGCTGGAGGGGTACGGCCGGATATTCGCGGCGATCGGCTTGTCGGATGAACTCGCGCAGCTGCTCGGGATCATCTCGTATCTCGGCGGCGCGACCGAGGGGTTGACCCTGGAGCAGTGGAGCGAATGGGAGCAGGCGCGGTTCACGACGCCGCCGCCGGAAAAAATAAACAAGATGCCCCTGCACTGGTCGGGCAAGATCCGCCGGGTGATCGAGGAGGTGGCCTCCGGCAAGTCTTCCTACGAGGAATATGAAAACGCGATGATGGACTACCGGTCATTGGCGGAAAACGGCAAGGGGCCTTTCTCGGTTCGGCACCTTCTGACGCTTCGCATGCCGGACGAACATATCCCGCTCGCGCCGGACAGCGTCGACATGTCCGTCGGCGAACACGCCTCGCCGGTTTTCTTCGCGGCGATGTCCTTCGGCGCGTCAAACCTGACTTCCTTCACGTCTTATCTGTACGCCGCCCGGGAACTCGATATCCTCTGCGTGAACGGCGAGGGTGGCGAGCCCGAACACCTTCGGGGGGAGAAATTCCGCAAGTGGCGGTCCCAGCAGATCGCGTCCGGGCGGTTCGGGATTGACACGGAAATCCTCGCGGACGCCTCCTGGATTTCGATCAAGATCGGCCAGGGCGCCAAGCCCGGCGAGGGCGGGATGCTGCGGGGCATCAAAGTCACTCCGGCGGTGGCGGCGACGCGGCACTGCAAGCCCGGCATCGACCTCATTTCTCCCGCGAACAATCACGATCTCTACAGCATCGAGGACCTCATCCCAACCCTGATCCAGGAACTGCGGACCGTGAACCCGGACGTCAAAGTGGAAGTGAAGGTCCCGGCGATCCCGAATCTCGGCAACATCGTCTCGGGCCTGGCGAAGGAAGGCCATCCCGACGCGATTTGCATTTCAGGGTTTGAAGGCGGGACCGGCGGCGCCCGGCGCCACTCGATGCGCTGGGTGGGATTCCCGGCGGAGATTGCGCTGGCTGAAGCGCACCGGTCTCTGGTTGAGCTGGGCCTGCGGGACCGCGTGGAACTCCGGGTGGACGGCGGCATCAAGACCGCGGATGAACTCCTGACGCTGATCGCGCTCGGCGCCGACCGCGTCGGGTTCGGGACTCTGCCGATGGCGGTGATCGGCTGTATTTACTGCACGCAGTGCAGCACCGTGAAGTGCCCGACCGGGATCACGTCGCCGTGGATGACCCAGGATGAGGCGGTGACGCATGGGGTGAAGGTTTATGAAGCCCGCGAGCTGGACCGCGCGACCAACGCGCTCGTGACATTTTTCAAGGGGCTGAACGGTCACGTCCGCCGCCGGCTGGCCTTGCTCAACGTCCCTTCCGTCCGCGCCCTGCGCGGCCGAACGGATTTGTTGTCGGCGACACAGATTAACGGCAACCTCAGACTCGTCGACATGCTGGCACCGGTTTCGGCGGACTCGGAAATTTCCCGGCGAAACGCCGCGAGCGCGTGGCGGGTCATCCGGGGCCGCATGTTTACCGCCACGACGGAAAATCACCGCCAGATTTTTTCCGAGGAAATCCGCCGACGCGCGGACCGCCCGGCCTCCTCCGCGCGGATTGTCACGGCGGACAGCCGGCGCGGTGGAAACGGCGGCAAAAAATCTCCGGGCATTGAATTGCGCCTCATCGAACCCCTGTCCAACACGGATCGGTCCGTCGGAACGAGCGTGTCGGGCGAGTTGGCGCGGCTGAGGCTTCGAAATCCTGACGCGCTGGATGCGGTCCGGCGCGTGGAAATCGCGCCGCGGGATGCCTGCATCCCGGGCAACGGCCTTGCGGCATTCAATTACGACCGCGTCCACGTCCGGATCAACGGCGGCGCGCAGGATGGCACGGCCAAGAGTCTCACGGGTGGCCGCGTCGAAATTCTTCCCGGGGAAAATTTCATGGGCAAGCTGGTGGACGGATCGATCGGAAAAAGCGCCGCCTACGGGGCGATCGGCGGCTGTCTCATCGTGGACGGCCCCTACGCCGACTCCCGTTTGGGCATCCGGCTTTCCGGCGCCGACCTGATCCACCTGGGTGAAGTGAAGGAGCCTCTGACCGACGAGCTCGGAGAGATCAATTCGCGGGCGAACCTGAAGGGATTTGCTTTTGAATACATGTTTTCAGGGCGTGGTCTTATCCTGGGAGATCCGGGCCTGGATCTCGCGGCCGGCATCAAGGGCGGGACCATCTATTGCCATGTCGATCCGGAGAAGAACCTCACGAAAGAGGCCATCCGCCGCCGACTTGGCATCGGCGCGGCGGTTGCGGACATTGAGGATTCGGATGAACTCCATATCCGGGAACTCATCACGCTTTCTTGCGAGGCCATCGAAGGCCATGCGCCCGAAAAGGCCAAACGCTTGAGGAATCTCCTCGGCCACTGGCGCGACCGCTTCGTCAAAGTCATCCAGAAAACCTGATCGCGTGGAAGTGGGGCCGGGTATTGACATTATTGACATTCGCCGAAAGTGTCAAAGTGTCAGAATGACCCCCTCGGGACTCGAATGGCGTCCACCCCCCTCTCGAAGGTGTTATCCGATGGCGATGCCGCCGGATTCTCCCGTGCGGATGCGAATGCATTCGGGCAGATCGAGGACAAAAATTTTCCCGTCCCCGATCTGTCCCGTCCGGGCGCCTTCCGTGATGGCTTCAATGGCCGGCTTCACGAAAGCTTCGTTCACGGCAATTTCCAGCTTGACCTTCTTCAGAAGACTCCCCGCTTCCTTGTGGCTTCGGTAGACTTCCGAAATTCCCTTCTGCCTTCCCCGCCCGAGGACATTCACCACGGTGACGAGATGGATCTCCCGTTCGGTGAGGAGGCGCAGGACATCGTCGAGCCGGTCGGGCTGGATGACCGCGATGATGTACTTCATTCGAGCAGGGTGTACGCGGCCTCGCGGTGCTGGGTGAGATCGAGGCCGATGCGTTCTTCCTGGGTCGTGGGCCTGAGACCTGCGACGGCGTTGACAATTTTCAGCAGGATGTAGGTCGCGAAGAAGGAGTAGACCATCGTGAGGGTGACGGCTTTGGCTTGGACGAGAAGAAGCCCCGGATTTCCATGGAAGAGGCCGTTCGCGCCCGCCCCGTTCACGGCCGTCGTGGCAAAAAGTCCGGTGGCAAGCGCGCCCCAGATGCCGCCGATGCCGTGGACGCCGAACGCGTCAAGGGAATCGTCATAGCCGAGTTTTGTTTTGACGAAGGTCACCATCAGGTAGCAGAAGAAGGCCGAGCCGATGCCGATCCAGATTGCGCCTACGGCGTTGACGAATCCCGCCGCGGGCGTGATGGCGACCAGTCCTGCCACCGCGCCGGTGATCATGCCGAGCACGGTGGGCCGGGTGTTGATGATCCAGTCCATGAGGGCCCACGTCAGGCCCGCGGCGGCGGTCGCCACATGGGTGACGACAAAAGCGTTCGTCGCGACCGCGCCCGCTCCGAGCGCCGACCCGGCGTTGAAGCCGAACCAGCCGAACCAGAGAAGCCCGGCGCCGAGGACGGCAAAGGGCAGATTGTGGGGCGGAGACATGGTGTCCGGATATCCCTGGCGTTTCCCGAGGACCAGCGCGGTCGCCAGCGCCGCAACGCCCGCGTTGATATGGACGACCGTGCCGCCCGCGAAGTCCAGCGCGCCCGACTGCCTGAGCATTCCGCCGACGCCCCAGACCCAGTGGCAGACCGGATCGTAGACGAAGGTCGCCCAGAGGAGGGAGAATGCGCAGAACGCGCCGAATTTCATCCGTTCCGCGAACGCGCCGAGAATCAGCGCGGGCGTGATGACGGCGAACATGGCCTGAAAGATCATGAAGGCCTGGTGGGGAATCGTCGCGGCGTAGTCCGGATTGGGATCGAGTCCCACGCCCTTGAGCCCGAACCAGTCGAGATTCCCGATGAATCCGCGGCCAGCCGCGTCCGGGCCGAAGGCGAGGCTGTAGCCGAAGAGGACCCACTGAAGGGTGATGAGGCAGAGGATCATGAAGCACTGCATGAGCACCGAGAGGACGTTTTTTCTCCGGACCAGCCCTCCATAAAAGAACGCCAGGCCCGGCGTCATGAGAAGGACCATCGCGGCGCTCATCAGCACCCATGCGGTGTCGCCGGTGTCGATATGGGTTGATCCATCCTCCGCCGCGACGACGGTGGCCATCACGACGCAGGAGAGAAACCCGACGAAAAACCAGAACGGAAATCGCTTCACCATCGCCGCCATGTGGCCTCCTTTCGGCTGTACGGACTCAGCAGTCGTAGTACAGGTGGACCTCGGCCGGATGCGGCCTCATCCGGATCAGGTCGGCCTCTTTCTTCCGCTTGTAGGAAATCCATGTCTCCAGCAGGTCTTCCGTAAACACGCCGCCCTTCAAAAGAAATTCCGAATCCTTCTCCAGATTCCGGAGCGCCTCTTCCAGCGATCCCGGAACCTGCGGGACCTTTTCAAGCTCCACTTTCCCCAGCTCGAAAATGTCTTTCTCCAGAGGCTTGCCCGGATCGATCTTTTTCTGGATGCCGTCCAACCCCGCCATGAGCAAGGCCGAAAATGCGAGGTAGGCGTTGCAGGAAGGATCGGGCGGACGATACTCGACGCGCTTGCCCTTGGCTTCATCCGCCGCGCTCATGACCGTGTAAGTCGGAATACGCACCGCCGCGGACCGATTCCGCTTGGAATACGCCAGATTCACCGGCGCCTCGTAGCCCGGCACCAGGCGCTTGTAGGAGTTGGTGGACGGACTGCAGATGCCGCAGAGCGCCGGGGCGTGCTTGAGCAGGCCCCCGACGTACCAGAGCGCAAGTTTGGAAAGTCCGGCGTAGCCTTTGGCATCATAAAAAAGATTCGTCGCGCCTTTCCAAAGACTCTGATGAGTGTGCATGCCGTTGCCGTTGTCTCCGAAGAGGGGCTTGGGCATGAAGGTGACGGTTTTGTTTCTCGCCCGGGCGATGTTCTTGATCATGTACTTGAATGCCATCAACTGGTCCGCCGCGCTGACCAGCGATTTGGCGCCCACGGCGATCTCGCCCTGGCCGGCCGTGGCGACTTCATGGTGGTGCAGATAGCAGTCGGCTCCGATGGACCGGCACTTCAGGAGTACCTCGGACCTGAAATCGAGAAGGGTGTCGGTCGGAGGGCACGGAAAATAACCTTCTTTGTAACGGACCTTGTACCCCAGATTAGGGTGTTCCTCCCTTCCGGAGTTCCAGATGCCCTCGACCGAATCCACCCGGTAAGACGCGCTGTTGGATTGAAGATCAACCTGAACGCTGTCAAAGACGAAAAATTCGGCTTCCGGTCCCCAGAGAGATCCGTTTCCGATCCCGCTCTGGGTCAGATAGGCCTCCGCTTTCTGGCCGATGTGCCTCGGGTCCCGGCTGTAGAACTTCGACGAGACGGGATCCTTGATGTTGCAGATCAGGACCAGCGTGGGGTGTTCCAGCAGGGGGTCGATAAAGGCGGTGGCCGGGTCGGGAATGAGAAGCATGTCCGACTCGTGGATGGCCTGGAAGCCCCGGATGGAGGAGCCGTCGAAGCCCATGCCCATGGCGAAGATTTTTTCGGTGATCTGGCCGATGTGAAAAGTGATGTGCTGCCAGGTCCCCAGCAGATCCGTGAATCGAAAATCGACCATTTCCGCCCGGGCCTTGCGGGCCATGTCCAGAACAGATTTGGGAGTGTGCTTTTTTTCCGTGCTCATGTCAGTGTCAATCCTCCTTCAATTTTTAGTAAGCGCGGCTGCCCGCCCGACCCTTCAGCGGATCGGGCAGGCGCCGGATAAATTCCTTAAAGACGTTCAACACCAGCTGAGTCTCCGTGCGCTCGACGTGGGGCGCGGCCTGGAGCTGTTTCAAAAAGCGGTCGAGGGACTGCCGGTCCCGGAAGCGGGCGAGGACCGTGGCGTCTGTGCCGCCGGTGTGGTCGTAGATCCCGAACACGTGCGGGTTCGCGGCAAGTCGCCGAAGCCCCAGCGCCAGCTTGCCCTGATGGATCTTGACCTGCGTGATCACGCAGAAGGCAAACCCCAGTTTCTCAAAATTCAAAACCGGCACCGCTCCGAGAAGCACCTTCTGGCGCTCCAGGTTCCGGACGCGCTGTGCGACCGTCGCTGTCGCAAGGCCCAGCCCCGCCGCGATGTGGCGGTAGGACTGACGGGCGTCCGATAGAAGCGCGTTGATGATGCGCTCGTCGTCCGGATCGATCTTTGCCGGGTTTTCGCCTTTTTTCATGCCGCGAAGACTACCTGCCGTGTTTTCGTTTGTCAAGAAGAAAATTAAAATATTTCTCATATGTTCAATATTCAATAATAATATTGAATATATGTATAATTTATCAGCGGGTAATTGACAGGGGGTTTTCTGGGTGGTACACCCCGCGGACATGGATGCCGGGGAGCGCTTGAGGGAGAAAAGCCTTGTCTATTCCCTCCGGGACGGAATGGCCTGGTCGGTGATGGTGGGCTGCGGCGAGAATTACATCGGGGCCTACGCGCTCTTTCTGGGCGCCTCGACGCTCCAGATGGGAATCCTCTCGTCCCTCCCCCCCTTTCTCGGCGCGCTCAGCCAGACGGTGTCGGCGTGGCTGACGGATCTGATCCGATTCCGCCGCAAGATCATTCTGCCGGCGGCCGTGTTTCAAGGCACGCTCTGGTTGCCGCTGTTTTTTCTGCCGGGTCTCTTCGGCGATCAGTCCGTGCCTGTTTTCATCGGCCTTGCGGCGCTTCTGGCCGCCGCCGGGCATTTCATCAGTCCCCCCTGGAACAGCCTGATGGGCGACGTGGTCCACCCGGACCGGCGCGGCATTTATTTCGCGCGTCGCAATCGCGCGTGCCACGTGGTGACGGTGATCGCCGTCGCGCTGGGCGGAACGATTCTGCATGTGTTCAAGACCGAGTTTCCCGATCAACAGGCCTACGGTTTTTTGGCGATCTTCGCGATCGCAAGCGCGGCGCGGTTCGTCTCGGCGGGGTATCTGTCGCTTCAGTACGAGCCGCCCTATCATCCGGCGCCGAAGGAATTGCAATTCGGCTACCTGGCGTTTCTCCGGTCCATGCGGCGGTCGAATTTCGCGAGATTCGCCGCGGTGATCGCCCTGATGAATTTTTCCATTCATGTCTCGGCGCCCTTCTTCATCGTCTACATCCTCCGCGACCTTCACTTCAGCTATCTGCAGTTCACGGCGGTCACAAGCCTCATGGTCCTGTCCCAGATTTTGACGCTGGCATTCTGGGGCCGCACGACGGACCGGTTCGGAAACAAGTGGGCGCTGGTCGTGAGCGGCGTGGTGATATCAGTCGCGCCGTTTTTTCTGACGGTTTCGGCCGCCTTCCCCTACATCGCGGCCTTCGCCTTTTTCGTCGGCGCGGCCGGCGCCGGTTACAACCTCGCCACCGCCAATTACGTCTTCGACGCCGTCAGCCCGCCCCAGCGCGCCCGATGCGTGGCCTATTTCAGCGTCACCAATTCGGCCGGATTTCTTCTGGGAGGACTTCTCGGCGGGTGGCTGGGGGACCGCCTCCCAGCGGCGCTCGACTTGGGACTCACCCGGTTTCACTTCTCGTCCCCGCTTCTCACCCTCTTTTGCGTCTCCGGATGCCTTCGCCTCGCCGCGCTTTTGCTTTTTAGGCCGGCCTTCCGTGAGCTGCGATCCGTCGAGCGCGCTCCAGACGCAGGCTGTCTCTTCCGGATCGCGTTTTTCCGGACGACGATCGACGCGAGATTCGAACCGCTTGCGCCGCCACGGTTGGAGAAAGGTGCCAACGAAGAGGAGGATGGACGAACATGAGGAAGGGGGAACGGGAAGGGGAAGGGG
>JACQOF010000083.1 GCA_016202645.1 bacterium | reverse complement strand
AGATTTGAACTCACGACCACACGCACCCCATGCGTGTGCGCTACCAAGCTGCGCTACACCCCGTGAACTTGTATGTCTTCGCCGCGAAGAGCGCCAAGAGCCCGCTCAAGATCGGCGCGGACTTCGGCCAGCGTGTCCGACTGTTCCATGATCCGCCGGCGGCGCTGGAGTCTGCGCTTCACTCCGGTGATCGTCAAGCCATCCTCCCGAAGCATCCGCCGGACGCGCTGGAGAAAAGCCAAATCTTCGGCCCGGTACCGGCGCTGGCCGGTCTTGGTCTTCTCAGGCCTGAAGCCCGTAAAAATTTTTTCCCAGTAGCGGATCACATGAGGCTTTTCGCCCAGCGATTCACTGACCTGGGATATCGTATAGTACAGTTGATCCATGGCCCGCCGAGCACTATATATATATGGAGAGGCGATGACAAGGTGTCATTCAATAAGGAACTCATAGTCAGTTCCAGGGCGGGGGGTGGCGGCGGCCGGGAGGGTATCCCTTGTGCGGGTCACCCGCAAAATTGGGCGTTTTTTCATGGTTTTGGTCAACCGTTTCAGGGCCGATGCGGCGGAAATGCCGGTCGGCTCCGGGCCGCAGAGGAGTACAAACACGTCAGAGTACTCCGCGACTTCCTCGAAAAGTTCGCTGCGGCCGATGGGGGCCAGGTCGACCAGGACCAGCCGGTGGACCGGGTTTTCCTTCAGGAACGCGGCGATGCGTTTTTTCAGCTTCAAATCCGACATTTCTTTTTCGGTATGCGGCGTAAAGAGCGGCAGGAGGGACAGGCGGTCGAGCGGCGTTTTCAGGATCGAATCTGTCCAGGGCGCGGCTGAGGTCAGATCGTGGGCTGTCGGTTCGATTGAAAAGCACGCATGCAGGCCCGGCGCGGTGTGGTGCAGGTCGATGAGCAGGACCGGTCGGCGCGCCAGGAGCGCCACGGCGATGTTGGCCGCGAAGGTGGACGCGCCGGCGCCGCTCCGGAGCGCCGCGATGGAAATTACCTGGGTCTTGTCGCTCTTGGGCAGGCGGTCCATGAGGTCCAGCGCGGCGGCCGAGAAATATTCCGAGGCGGCTGACGACGGCGCGAAGACGGTGTATAGATTTTTTTCGACTTTGGGCAGTTCCGGGATAGTCTGCCAGGCTGTTCCGGGTAATTCCTTCTCATCGATAATTTTTTCCGGCGCGGCAGTCGCCGGCGGAGATTCCAGGGGCGGCAGGGGCGCGCGGGGTTTGGACGGGCGCGGCGCCGGGGGCGCGGCCGGAGGGGGGACGGCGCGCGACGGGTCCGAATCTTCAACCGGGACGCCGCGGGCCGACCCCATGAAACCGAAGAGATACCCGATGAGGGCGCCGGCGGCAAGCAGGATGGAGAGCGCAGCGGACAGGCGGCCGGCATCGAATTCCTTGGTCCGCACCAGTTCCTTCCGGGCCGACGCGGCGGCCGACCATTCCAGTTTCACTGATTCGCCGGAAACCGGAACGGAGGGTTCTTCCAAGTCCGGCTCGGCCTCCATCGGCGCGGGCGCCGCGCGGGCCTGCGCCATCGCCTTCCTCAACGCACCCTCTTCCCGGTCCAGCCGCAATTTTTTCCGCTGAAATTCCGCCTGTCTCACCGAGAAATTTTCCTTTATCTCCATCTCCGCGATCATCACCCGGCGGTCCAGAGCGCTGCGGACGCCGGAGATTTCGTCGTTCAGAGCCTTCACCCGGGGATGCGCGACGGTGTAATGGTCGATGATCTCGGCGAGGGTAAGTTCGAGGTCCGAGAGTTTCCGTTTCAGTTCCCGCGCCTCATCGTCCCGCTGGAGAAGTTCCTCCGGGTGGCGGTACTGGCGGCGAAGATCGTCCAGGCGGGCGTGGACGCGCTCTTCCTCGGACCAGCCGCGCAGGAGCTGGTCGCGGCGGCGCGCCAAGTCCTCGATTTTTTTCTGTTCGGGCAGAGTCGATCGAACGGGCGCGGCGCGGCGCCGGACAGCGGGCCGCCGGGGCGCCGCGGCTTTGCGGCGCGGCGCGCGATGCTGGGCGACAAGTTTCTCGGCCAGCTCCTCCAGCGGCCCGGCCAGATGGGGAGAAACCGACGTCCTCACGAGGATGCGCAAAACGGGAGAATCCTCGGTCTCGACCCGGGCCGGATCGCCGACGCCGGAAAGAAAACTTGAAATTTCGCGCGAGACCGCCTCAAGCGTCCCCTTGTCGGCGCCGCTCAGGGCGGCGGTCACGTCCGTCCGCGGTTTTTCCGTCCAGGTCTCCCGATCTACCATGAGGGCCGATTCGACCATGGAACGGAGGTCGTCCTGCCGGAAATGGGCGGCGGCCACGGCGGCGGCCACGGCCAGAACCAGAAGGAGGAAAGAAAGAAAGCGGCGCATGCCCCTCAGTCGGACGCCGTTTGAATGTTTTGAATGTCGACCCGCACCAGCGGCCAAATTTTGCCCCAGAAATCGCCGATGTTTGAAATCACGCTCTTCGGGACAAACACCACGTCGCCGTCGGCCAGCTCGATGTCCTCCTGGAACTGACGGTCGTGCAGAAGCCGGTCCAGCTGGACTTGGAAGACTTTCGTCTGGCCGGTGCGCGATACGCGGACGAGGCGGGTCGAATCGAGGTTCGCGCCGGGTACATGGTAGCCCGCGCGCGCGACGGCCTTGAGGACCCGGGATCCCGCCGGAAGATCATATCGGCCGGGAGACCGCACCATGCCGAGGACAAAAACGCCGACGGTGATTTTTTGAGGGACATACAGCACATCGCCGTCCCGGAGCGGCGGCGCGGCGTTGGGCGGCGTCGTGCCCTGCAGGACGTCCTCGAGATTCAGCGGGACGTGCGAACCGTCCGCGCGGACGATCAAGGCGCGCGAGGGATCGGCGCGGTCGGTCACGCCGCCGACCGCCGTCAAGCCATCCGTGACCCACATGGGATCACGCTCGATCCAGACCTTGCCAGGCGACGCGACTTCGCCCTGCACCCGGACCATTCCCTTTTCGCCGGAGGCGATCACGTACAGAACGTCGCCGCGCTGAAGCGGCCGGTTCTGATCGAGCTTCGCGCCGGCGAGCATGGCCGAGAGCGACAGGGACTCGCGCGCGTTGTTCCTGAGAAGCACCACCTGGTCGGCGCCGGACACGGCCGGAACGGAAATCCAGCCGGCCCGGGCGAGGAGGTCCAGCACGCGGTCTTCGCCCATGAGGGAGTAAGTGCCCGGCGTCTTGACGTTGCCGATCACGAGGACTTTCTGGCTGACGAATTCCTCGACGTAGACGGTGATTTCCGGCACGCGGTAGAATTTCTGGAGCCGGAGTTTAAGCACCTCGCCGATCTGGGTGGGCGTAAAGTCCAGAACATGGACGGACCCGGCGAGATCGACGGTGATTTTGCCGTCCGGCCGGACGCGCGTGGCGCGCTCGTGGGTTTCCTTTCCGTCAAAGATCTGCAGACGCAGTACATCCCCGATGCCGACCCGGTACTCGCCGACATCCTGCGCGGCGGGGCCGCGGATTGACTCGGCCAGCCCGGCCGGAACGCCGGAAGAGACCAATAGAATGAGAACAGCGCCCGCAAAAAATCCACACCGCACAGCCATTACGCCAGTGTTTTCTCTCACAGGCAAAGACCTGTCAAGGCGGACAAAATTCGCGGCGCAATCGGTCGGCGAAGGGCAGTCATCAAACCCTTCCCCCCTTGAGGGGGAAGTTGGAAGGGGGGTTTCAGAAGAACCTGCTTGCAATGCTCGCATCCCACTCCCCGGTAGGCCGATTTCGTCGATCCATCCGGCGTTTTACACGACGGGTGTTGGGTGTAACGAAATTCTTTCCGTTTGACAGGGGATAGCAGGGTAAGTCCTACCGCCTCCAAAAACGGGAAACATTTTGTGAACACCACACAATCAGAACGGGATGCGCCGTTCCTGACGCGCCAAGGATTCTCTTAACGGGGTAAAGGATTTTCAATAGGATCCCATCCGATAGGTGGAAGGATTGAACGGTTTAGTTTTTGAATTTCAGGGCGCGTACCCGTATTTCTTTGCCTCGCCCTCGGAAATGAATGGAATACCCCACTGCGTGGCACGCACTTGGAAGGGGTGAGACGAGAGTATCTCTCCCTCACCGCTCACCGTACCTTGTGGGTATTCGTTTGAGATTTGATCCACACGTTCGTCAAGGGCACTATACGAAACATCGTGTATCGCAGCGGTACCCTCATGCGATGCGTCACCGGCTCCCACATCCTCCATCGCCGATCCCCTTATTCCGGATTTTAGTTTTTGCTTCTCCAACTTTTCCATTCGCATGTCATGTCTATTTGCAAGAAACGCCCAGCATTGCCACTCGCCATCATTCCATGCCTTTGCGGCATATTTCGCCTCCGCCTTCAAAAGTTCCTCTTCGCTACTGAAATATGTTGGCATGCCATGATCATAAGAATGCGATTCAAACACGGCCTCAGGAACGCGCTCACCGTTCATTATTGCTCGCAGTCGTTTTTCGATCTTCTCTTCACGTTTCTGTTCATCCCAATAATTCGCGAGGGCGACTCTTTGGTGCAACTTCCATCTTTTCTTTGGCAGCCAGTCCTGTCTCGCTCCCAATCTCGGTTCCGCCGCATCCGCAGCTGTTTCTATGCCCTCCAATATCGTTTCCATGTTTTTATCCAAGTCACCGTAATAAACTTTATCCAAAACAGGCGCGTCTTCCGGT
>JACQOF010000084.1 GCA_016202645.1 bacterium | reverse complement strand
CTGCATGTCAGGCCACGCCTCAAAATATTTCTTGAGACCGTGCGCCCCGAACGCCCCGAGGGCAACTCCGAGAAATCCGAACATCGAGCCCATCATCAAGTTCAGTCGGTCCATGACGCGCACCAGCTAAGCACACAATCCCCGCGGCCGTCCACCGCGCCATTCAGATCTTTCTTGACAGGGTGCGGACCTTGAAGTAGGTAGGGTGCCGGATGAAGGAGACGCCGGGACCGAGTGCCGTCCAGCCTGTGGAAGTGACCTACGCCGTCAAGTTGACGCCGCGGTTGGTTTTCGCCATTGTGGGTCCCTACGTCTATGAAAAAATCGCGGAGCAGGTCAAGGCGCTCCTGCCCATTTGTCTTTTTCTGGTCGGGTTTCAGCTGCTGGTCTTCCGAATGGACATCCCAGACGCTCTCAAGATTTCCCTCGGCCTTTGCAGTGTCATCATGGGCCTGATGTTTTTCATCGACGGCCTGCGGATCGGCGTCATGCCGCTCGGAGAGAACATCGGGTCGACCCTGCCGGCCAAGGCCAAACTCTGGGTGATTCTCGCCTCCGCGTGTCTTCTGGGCACCATGGCCAACATGGCCGAGCCGGCGATCGGGACGCTTCGGATCCTGGGATCAAAAATTCCGTATGAAAAGGCGCCGCTCCTCTATGACTACCTGAACCGCCGGACGGAGTTTGTCCTGTGGGTGGTGTCGCTGGGCGTGGGTCTTGGCGCGATGAACGGCATTTACCGGTTCGTCAAAGGCTGGTCGCTCAAATTCACGATTATCCCAGGGCTTTCCATCAGCGTGATTCTAACCCTTATCGGAGCCTTCGACGAACAGGTCAAACATCTGATCGGCATGGCCTGGGATGGCGGCGGAATCACAACCGGCACAGTGACGGCGCCTCTCGTTCTGGCGCTGGGGGTCGGGATGGCGT
The DNA here is from genome assembly GCA_016202645.1 of bacterium. Lineage (GTDB taxonomy): Bacteria > Lindowbacteria > 2-12-FULL-62-27 > 2-12-FULL-62-27 > 2-12-FULL-62-27 > JACQOF01. Next base: position 1,908 of record JACQOF010000084.1, on the reverse strand, counting down.
CGGCGCTGGGCAAGTCGGATTCCGGCATGAGCGGATTTGGGATCATCACGCTCTGTTCGATCTGGCCGATCGCGATTCTCCTGAGCATCGCGCTGTTTGATTCCTGGACCGGCCATTACATGACGCCGGAGGAATACGCGGCCTTTGCGGCCTCCACGGCGAATTCGGCGGCGGGGGCGTCGGCCAATGTTCTGGCCATGATCGGCGGAAATTTTCTGGCGTCGGCCCAGGCCATTTTGCCTCTCATCGCGCTTCTGGTGGTGATCCAGAAATTTGTTCTGAAAGAGGAAATCCGCAATCTAGACCAGGTGATTTGCGGCGTGATCTTCACGCTGATGGGTCTCATGCTCTTCAAGATCGGCCTGGAGACCGGCCTGAATCCGTTCGGGGAAAAGGTCGGGCACGACGCGGCGATCTCATTTTCCAATAACGGATTCGAAGGAGTCATCTCGGCGGTGGATGGTCGATACGGCAAGGGCTTTGGGGTGGCCGTCGTTCTCTTGTTCGGTTTTCTGGCCGGCTACGGCGCAACCTTGGCGGAACCGGCGCTCGTGGCGCTGGGTCTCACCGTGGAGGATATCACGGCCGGGGCATTTAAAAAGTGGTTGCTCATGCACGCGGTGGGATTCGGCGTGGGAATCGGGCTGCTCATCGGGGTCTCCAAAATCATCTATGGCTGGCCGTCTATGGCGATCATCCTGCCCAGCTACGCCCTGGTTCTGACGCTGACGGTCCTCAGCGACGAAAAATACGTGAACTTCGGCTGGGACAGCGGCGGGGTGACGACGGGGGACATCACCTCGCCCGTTTTGATTTCGCTGGGCCTGGGAGTGGCCGGCGCTTCCGGCGGCTTCGACGGATTTTGTCTGATTGCGATGGGATCGGTCTGGCCGATCATTTCGGTTCTGGCATTGGGACTTTTCATCAACAAGACGACGCCGTTTGTGCGGGAGCAGAAGGCGCGCGGATGACCGACAGGATAAACGAAAAATAGGAGGCAGTCATGGCGGAGAATAGAAGCAAGGCATTAAAGATGATCATCGCGATCGTCCAGCGCGGCAAGGCGGACGGGCCGGTGAACGCGGCGATCAAGGCGGGCGCGCCCGCGGCGACCGTGTTTTTCGGCCGCGGGCAGGGCATGCGGGAGCGGCTGGGAATTCTGGGCGTGGCCGTTCAGCCCGAGAAGGAGATCATTTTTGTGATTCTGGAGGAGTGGCTGGTCGATCAGGTTTTGACGGCGATGGTCAAGGCCGGGCATCTGGACAAGCCGGGAATTGGATTTGTGTTTGTCGTGCCGGTTGACCGCGCCGTCGGTTTTGTCGAGGCCCAGGAACTGGCGAAGGCATAGCGTTGCAAAAGGCGCGCGCGGCGCGCGCCGCGGCGCTGGCGCTGGTTGTTTTCTGTACGCTGGCCGCGACCCTCAAGGATTACGGCGTCACCTTTGACGAACCCACCTACTACCTGGCTTCCCGGTCATTTGGGGAATGGCTCACGCGGGAGGACCACAGCCGGTTCGACCCGGATTGGATCCGCCGGAATCTGGACGTTTTGCCGGACCACAATGTTCATCCGTCACTCGTGAAATGGCTGGGCCTGCCGGCGTTCTGTCCCACATTACCGCTTGGCCCGTCCATCGGAACATTCCGGCTGGGCACCGTCGCCTTGGTTTCCATTTTTTTCTTCGCCCTCTATCTCCATGTATCGGGGCTGTACGGCGAGCCGACGGCGTTCTTTGCGTCGGTCCTGCTCTTTTTCACGCCCCGGTTTTTCGCGCACCTGCACTTCGCCGCCACCGACGCGCCGCTGACCGCCCTCTGGGCCTGGACTTTTTTTTCCTATCGGACTCTGATCCGGTTTGATCCGTGGCGCCCGGCGCGGCTGTGGGCGACGGGCATTCTGCTGGGGCTG
>JACQOF010000082.1 GCA_016202645.1 bacterium | reverse complement strand
CGGCGCTGCCGACCGTCCCTGCCAACAAGATCGCGAGGACGCTAATGAGAAGCGATACCCGTCCCCCGAAGAGCACCCGACTAAAGACGTCCCTACCCAGGTTGTCCGTTCCAAACCAACGGTGCCTACTGGGCGGCTGGAGTCGCTTGGCCATATCTGCCTTACTCCCGCTCCCCTGGTCTGGATATGGTGCCAGGCTGGGGGCGAGGATGGCGCTGGCCACGATGACTGCAACCGCCAGCGCTCCCGCGGTCCCCGCCCGGTGCCGGAGCAAGCGTCCGATCGCCGCGCGTCCGCGCCTGAGGGCCGCCAGGCCGCCGAGAGTCCACTCCAGGTTCCCGTGAACCATCCCAATTCTCCTCGGAGCACTCATTGGAGCCGGACGCGCGGATCGACCAGCGGGTACAGGAGGTCGGTGATGGTATTGGCGAGGACGAAGCCGATGCTAATCACCAGAGAGGCGGCGATGACCCCTGGATGGTCCAACCGCTCGATGGAGTGGATGGTGTAGAGACCAACCCCCGGCCAGTTGCACACCGTCTCGATGACAATGGAACCTTGAAGCAACTGGCCAAAGGTAAGCCCGAGAACCGTCAGGACGGGCAACAGGGCATTTCGGAACGCCCAGCGAAGGACGACCCGCCGCTCGGGAAGCCCGATAGCTCGCGCCGTCCAGATGTACTGGGCACTCAGAACCTCAAGCATGGCCGATCGGGTGAGCCGGACAATCAGGGCACTCGCCCGGTAGGCCAGGACGGAGGCCGGCAAGACGAGATGCCACGCCGCACTCCGGAAGACCTGCCACGAGCCGCTCAGGGCGGCGTCCAGCGTCAGGAGCCCCGTGTAATTTGTCACCGGCGCGGCAAAAGCAAGGTAGGCGTCGAGGCGCCCTTCCAGCGGCAACCACTTTAGGATCCCGAAGAACAGTACCTGGGCCATCAACGCCGTCCAGAAAATCGGCGCCGCGAGGCCCCCCAGGCTAATCACGCTCAGTGCGAGATCGGCAGGACGCCCCTGCTTTGTGGCCACGTAGATTCCCATTGGCACGCCGATCACCAGGGTGAGGGCGAAAGCCAGGAGCGTGAGTTCCAAGGTTGCGGCGATCGCAGGCTTGAGGTCCGAAACCACGGGGTTGCCGGTTCGCAATGACCGCCCGAGGTTTCCCTGAAGGGCGCGAATTACGTAGCGGTACAATTGGACGTAGACGGGCCGGTCGAGCCCAAACTCCCGTGCACGGGCCTGGTATTGTTCCGGCGTGGGGTTCTCCGGCAGGAATCCGGCCAGCGGATCGCCAGGGACCAATTTTGTCACACCGAAAGCAATGACGATGACGCCAAACAAGACGGGAAGCGTCAGGAGCAGCCGCCGCAGGAGATAAGCAAGCAGCCCAGGCCTCATGGGCGTCAGAGCCTCCTCCCTCGTCCCCCGCCCGCCATCTACTTGGGCGTGGGATTCTTGCGCAGCTCGTAGGCCCGATAGTGCGGACCATAGTTCGGATTCCAGCGGATCCCCTCAATCTCACGTCGGTACGCAAACGCATCCAATTTATTGACGAGGTGGATCATCATAACCTCATCGGTGACGATCCGTTGAAACTCAGTGTAGTACTCGAGGCGTTTCGTCGGCTCAAGCGTCGTCCGACCGACCTCGATGATTTCATCCACACGCGGATTTCGATACCCTGGGTTCCAGCCCCGGTACCGGAACTCCTTGGAATGGTAGAACAGCGAAGCAAGGGAGTCCGGATCATTATACCGGAGCGGGGACTGCATAAACGCCACGTCGAAGGTGTGCTTCCAGATGGCTTCGCGCCAGATAGGTAGCGGGGTTTCTACGATGTTTATCTGAACCCCGATCTTCGCCCAATCTTCGGCGATTAGTTGCGCCATATCCCGCATGGCGGTAAAGCCCGCCTGCCAAAGTATATCAACCCGCAATGGAGGGCTGATGGGCATGCTCAGGCCGGCCCTGGTCAGGTAGTCCCGAGACTTGGCGAGGTCGTGCCGGTACTGCACGATGGCCTTCTCCGCAACCCATGGCCTGAAGGTCGGGGGAAATGGACCCCCCGCGAGCGTCGCAGTGCCCTGCCACACGGGGACCAGTCGATCGTAGTTGATGGCGTAGGCGAGCGCCTTGCGTACGTCCAAGTTATTGAACGGGGCCTTGGTGTGGTTGAGGTAGAGGGTCTGCCCGTAATGAGAATGGCTGATCTCGGATCTTACAGCAACGTTCTTGGAATTCTTTAACGGCACGATGAGCGAGGGCGGGATTTCCTCGGCCATGTCGACCGTCTCACCCTCCAGCGCCTGCCGGATGGTCGACGGT
>JACQOF010000081.1 GCA_016202645.1 bacterium | reverse complement strand
TGCATCCAGTGCAATAAATGCGCGATGGTGTGCCCGCACGCCGCCATCCGCGTCAAGGTTTTCGCCCCTGAGAAACTGGGCGGCGCCCCGTCCGCCTACCGGGCCGTCGATTACAAAGGGGACGAATACCAGGGGATGAAATACACGGTGCAGGTCGCGCCGGAGGATTGCACCGGTTGCGGCGTGTGCGTGGACGTGTGCCCGGCGAAAAACAAGAGCCAGCCGAAATTCAAGGCCATCGTCATGAAACCGCACCGGGACCACGTCTCAGCCGAAAAAGAGAATTACGCCTTTTTCCTCGACCTGCCCGATCCCCCGCGCCCGGAAATCCATGTGGAATCCGTCAAGGGGCCGCAGTTCATGGCCCCGCTATTCGAATATTCCGGGGCCTGCTCCGGTTGCGGCGAGACCCCCTACCTCAAACTGCTGAGCCAGTTGTTCGGCGACCGGTTGATGATCGCCAACGCCACAGGGTGCTCCTCGATTTACGGCGGCAACCTGCCGACCACCCCCTGGACCGTGAACGCGGAGGGCCGGGGGCCCGCCTGGGCCAATTCGCTGTTCGAGGACAACGCTGAGTTCGGTCTCGGGTTCCGCCTGTCGCTCGACCAACACCGGAAGCAAGCCCGGCAGGCTCTCAGGCGCATCGCCCCGCGGTTCGGCGAGGAGCGCGTCCGCGCCATCCTCGATGCGCCGCAAAAAACCGAGGAGGACTTCCGCCTCCAGCGGATTCGTGTCGATGAATTGAAGGCGTTTCTCCGCGAAAATAAATTGCCCTCGGGGGCAACCCCGGCGGACGCGTTGGCGGAACTCGCCGACTACCTGGTGGACAAGTCCGTCTGGATCGTCGGCGGCGACGGCTGGGCCTACGACATCGGGTTCGGCGGTCTGGACCACGTCCTCTCCTCCGGAAAGAACGTGAACTGCCTCGTGCTGGACACCATGGTGTACTCGAACACCGGAGGGCAGATGTCGAAGGGCACGCCGCTGGGGGCGATCGCCAAATTCGCCGCCAACGGCAAGGACGTGCCCATGAAAAACCTGGGGCTCCTGGCGATGTCCTACGGCCACGTCTACGTCGCGCAGGTGGCCATGGGCGCGCGCGACCTGCAGACCGTCAAGGCGTTCCTCGAGGCCGAGGCGTTTCCGGGACCCTCGCTCATCATCGCCTACAGCCAGTGCATCGCCCACGGGATCAACATGACCATCGGCATGCAACACCAGAAAGCCGCCGTGGAAAGCGGGCTCTGGCCGTTGTACCGCTACAACCCGGCGGCGCTCGGACGCGGAGAAAACCCCCTGCAACTCGACTGCAAGCCGCCGAAAATGGGCTTCAACGATTTCGCGAAAATGGAGAACCGGTTCAAGGCCCTCGCGCAGATGGACCCGGAACGGGCCAGGGCGTTGGCCGCCGCCGCGCAGGAGGAGATCGACGAGAAATGGAATTATCTGGCAAAACTCGCGGCCCTGGATTTCCACGACGCCGCCCCGCAAACCCCGTCTCCGGGCAAAAAGTGAGCCCAGATTATCGAGAAAAATTAGAGGAAAGGAAACGCCGATGGATCTTTCGACCCGTTACCTTGGATTCGACCTGCCGCACCCCCTGGTCCCTTCCGCCTCGCCCCTGACCGACAATCTGGACAACCTGAAACGGTTGGAGGACGCCGGAGCCCCCATGGCGGTCCTGCGCTCCCTGTTCGAGGAGCAGGTCGTCCACGAGTCCAGGGCGTCGGAGCATTTTCAAAATCTGGGGACGGATTGTTACGCGGAGGCCCTGACGTATTTGCCGCCTTGTAGCGGGTTGGAGCACGGTCTGGAACAATATCTCGACCTTGTGCGCAAGGCGAAAGCCGCCCTCTCCATCCCCATCGTGGCCAGTTTGAACGGCGCCTCTTCCGGGGGGTGGACGCGCGCCGCCGGATTGATCGAGGAAGCGGGCGCCGACGCCTTGGAGTTGAACGAATATTACCTTGCCACGGACATGGAATGCAACGCCGCGCAGGTGGAGGACCGGTGCGTCGGATTGCTGAAAAGCGTCAAGGAGACGGTCCGGTTCCCGGTGACCGTGAAGCTGTCGCCGTTCTTCAGTTCTCTGCCCCATTTTGCCCGCCGACTGGTCGAGGCGGGGGCGGACGGACTGGTCCTGTTCAACCGTTTTTACCAGCCGGACATCGATATCGAATCGCTGGAGTTGTATCCGCATCTTCAACTCTCGACGTCGAACGAACTCCGGCTCCCGCTCCGCTGGATCGCGATACTTCACGGCAGGCTCCGGTGCGATTTGGCCGCGACCACCGGCATTCACACGGCCGAGGACGCGGTCAAGGCGACGATGGCCGGGGCCGCCGTCTGCCATATGTGTTCGGCGCTTTTACAAAAGGGGCCGGGCCACATCGGAAAGTTGAAAACCGGCCTGGCCGAGTGGCTGGAGGCGCATGAATATCATTCCCTGCGCCAGGCGCTGGGGAGCATGAGCCTCGTCAACTGCCCCGATCCCGCCGCGCTGGAACGGGCCAATTATCTGCAGACATTGTACAGTTGGGAATCCCCGTAAGGAACTCCCCGCGCGGTTTTGCCGATTTGCATCCAAACATGGCAAAAAACCGCGTTTTATGCTATTCTCCTTCCTTTTATCCTTATAAAGCGATTTTCATTGAACTTATTTTAAATTTGGATATCATTTCGTTTGCGTTTTTGAGAACCAACTCCTTAATGAAGGAAACGATGGCACGATGAAGATTGGCGTTCCCAAAGAAACCAGAAGCGGAGAGACGCGCGTAGCCGCCACGCCGGACTCCATCAAGAGGCTCGGTTCCAAGATCGCCGGGGTGAAGTTTTTGATCGAGACCGGCGCCGGGACGGCCGCTCATTTCCCGGACGAGTCCTACAAGGCGGTGGGCGCGGAGATCGTCGACCGGAAAACCGCGCTGGGCGCGGAGCTGGTCTTGAAGCTTCACCGCCCGGACGAGGAAGAGGTCGGTTTGATGTCGAAAGGCGCGTTGCTGTTGTCTACGATCGAGCCTTTCAAGAACGACGGGTTGATGGAAAAACTGGCCGCGCGGGGCGTGGACGCCATCGGGCTGGAATTGATCCCGCGCATTTCCCGGGCGCAGTCCATGGACGTCTTGTCCTCGCAGGCGAACATCGCGGGTTACCGCGCGGTGATCGAAGCCGCCGCCCATTTCGGCAGGTTTCTGCCCACGATGATGACCGCGGCGGGATCGGCCAAGGCCGCGAAAGTCATCGTCCTCGGGGCGGGAGTCGCCGGTTTGCAGGCGATCGCCACGGCGCGCCGCATGGGGGCCAACGTCGAGGCCTTCGACGTCCGTCCGGAGGTCAAGGAACAGATCGAGTCCCTGGGCGCCAAGTTCATCGAGATCGACATCGGCGAGTCCGGCTCCGGGGCCGGCGGATACGCCAAGGAACTTTCCCCCGAGGCCAAGGCGAAACAGCAGAAAGGCCTCACCGAGAGATTGAAGAAGGCGGATATCGTGATCACCACGGCGCAAATCCCGGGACGTCCCGCGCCCCTCCTCGTCACCGAGGAAGCGGTCATGGGCATGGCCCCCGGCTCGGTGATCATGGACATGGCCGCCTCGACCGGCGGCAATTGCGCCCTGACCGAGGCCGAAAAAATCGTCGTGAAGAACGGGGTGACCCTGATCGGCACGACCAACCTCCTGTCCCTGGTCCCGGCGGACGCCAGCAACTTTTACGCCCGCAACCTGGTCAACCTGATGTACCTGATCGTCAAGCCGGGCGAACCGCCGGCGCTGAACCTGGATTTGCAGGACGAAATCGTCGCCGCGTCCCTCGTGACCCACGGCGGCGCCGTGCGCTTCCAGCGGCGGTGA
>JACQOF010000080.1 GCA_016202645.1 bacterium | reverse complement strand
TGTCGGAGGAGCCGGCGCCGGAGATATGAAAAGCATATTTGGCGTTGGAGTCCGATGTGTTCTGTGTCAGCGTGTTGTTGCTGGAAACACTCAGATAGAAGCCGGCATCCGAATTATTTCGACTGGTGTTGTTTGTCAGCGTGTTGGTGTTGCTGGTCGTCACCAGATTGAAGCCGACGTTCGAATTATTTTGACTGGTGTTGTTCGTCAGCCGGTTGTTGCCGGAACTCGACAGTTGGAAGCCGTCGGCCGAATTATTTTGACTGGTGTTGTTTGTCAGCGTGTTGTTGTCGCTGGAACTCACCAGCCCGAAGCCGATGTTTGAATTGTTCTGACTGGTGTTGTTCGTCAGCGTGTTGTTGCCGGCCGTCGCCAGCCTGAATCCATACCATGTATTATTTTGACTGGAATTGTTCGTCAGCGTGTTGTTATTGGAGTTGTCCAGAAAGAATCCATCCATTGAATTATATTGACTGGTGTTGTTCGTCAGCGTGTCGTTGCCGGAATTCAGCAGCCTGAATCCGGCGTCCGAATTATTTCGACTGGTGTTGTCCGTCAGCGTGTTTGTGTCGGATCCGCTCAAGAGATAGATGCCGTAGTTCCCGTTCGAAGAAACGCTGTCTCCGGAAAGCGTCGACACATCCACGTTCACCCACTTGATCCCCTCGTACGCGCCCATCACGCCGATATTCTTGACGAGAAGCCCCGTCTGGGTGTCGGCGTAGATGCCGTAGAGGCCCGTGAGCGTCTTCGCCCCCGCCGGATCAATCACCGTCGCGCCGGAATCGACGCCGATCAGCGCGAGGTTGTCCGTGTCAAGGTTGACCGCCGCCGTCTCCGTCGCCGAGATCATCTCCCACGTGTCCGACCCGAACGTACCCGCATCCAGCCAGATCGTGTCGCCGGATTTGACCTTCGGCATGACCTTGGCCAGCGACCGGTACGGCTTGCTCGCCGACCCATCTCCGTACGACGTGTCCGACCCGCCTGCGTACGTGTACGAGTCCGCCGCCGTGTAGGTGTCATTCACGTACCAGTTCGGCCCCGCGTAGAAAATGATCGAATCCGATGGCTGGCTGTCGCTGAAAAACGACTCGTTCTCGAACGGGGTCGCCGTGTCAAATACTGTCACGCGGTAATAGTAGAGGGTGCTCGTCGCGGCAGTCGTATCCTGGAACCGGATCGTGGACGCGCCCACTTGCCCGATTTTGATCCACGACGACGTGTCAGCAACCGCGCTCCGGTACACCCGATACCCGGTCAGCGCCACCGCGCCGCCGTTGGATTCTTCGAGAGCCGTGACCGCGGTCCACTCGAGAATGATCGACGTGTCGCTGCTTGCGTCCGCGATCGCGACCGTATCCGGCGCTTTCGGCGCGGTCGTGTCGGCGCCGGCGGCGGTGTCGACCTGCCCCAGCCGGAACGGCTGCCAGATCACGGAATCGCCGTTTGACGCCTGATAGATCATCTTCTTGATCCGCCCCGTGTCGGTCGAGTTCCACCAGTTGCGGGTGAAGGTGAATTTGTTGGTCGCCTCGGTCGAGCCGTTATAGACACCGCTGTCGGGGTTCGTCGCGGACGGGACGATGTTGTTCTTCTGGACGGTGTCGGAGGAGGCAACCTGATCGATATAGACCTGATATCGGGTGTTGTTCCTGACATCGTTTTGAACCACCGTGTTGTTCGAACTGAAAGACAGATATATGCCGTAGAACAAATTTGAACTGGCCGTGTTGCTCGTCACCGTGTTGTTCGAACTAGAATTCAGAAGGATGCCGTAGAGCGAATTCGAACCGGCCATGTTGCTCGTCAGCGTGTTGTTCGAATTGGAATACAGATGGATGCCATAGTTCGTATTCGAACTGGCCGTGTTGCCCGTCAACGTGGTGTTGTTCGAACTTGCATCCAGATAGATGCCCTGCAAATTCGAACTGGCTGTGTTGCCTGTCAACGTGTTGCCCGAACTCGAAACCAGATAGATGCCATAGTTGGTATTCGACCTGACCGTGTTGTTGGTGATCGTGTTGGTGTCGGAATTTACACGCAGATAGATGCCGACGTTGCCACAAGAACTTGTGCTGTCGCCTTCGACCCTCGAATTGTCCACGTTGTAGAAATGAATCCCGTCGTACACCCCCGTCACGCCGAGGTTCTTGATCACCAGCCCCGTCTGCGTGTCAGCGTATATGCCGTAGAGGTCGACCAGCGTATTCGCCCCCGCCGGATCAATCACCGTCGCGCCCGAGTCGACGCCGATCAGCGCCAGATTGTCCGTGTCCAGATTCACCGCCGCCGTCTCCGTCGACGATATCATCTCCCACGTGTCCGACCCGTACTGCCCCGCGTCCAGCCAGATCGTGTCGCCGGCTTTGACTTTCTGCATCACCTTCGCCAGCGACCGGTACGGCTTGCTCGCCGACCCGTCCGCGCCCGAAGTGTCCGACCCGCCCGCGTACGTGTACGAGTCGGCCGCCGTATACGTGTCGTTTACGTACCAGTTCGGACCCGCGTATGGCACGGCCGAGTCCGACGGCTGGCTGTCCGAGAAGAACGACTCGTTCTCAAACGGCGTCTTCGTGTCAAACGCCGTCAAACGGTAGTAGTACGTTGTGTTCGCCGTGACGTCCGTATCCTGAAACACCTGCACGTTCCCAAGCGCCGCGACCCGAATCCACGACGACGTGTCCTTGACCAGGCTTCGATATACCCGATACCCTGAGAGCGCCACACCCGACGCTTCCGTGCCCTCCTCCGCCGCCGTCGTCCCCAGCCACGTCAGCACCACGCTCGTGTCCCCGCCAGTCGCCGCGCTGATCGTCACGCTATCCGGCGCTTTCGGCGCGATCGTGTCTGCGCCCGCCGACGTGTCGACCTCGCCGAGCCTGAACGCCTGCCAGATGATCGAGTCGCCGTTCGACGCCTGGTAGATCATCTGCTTGATCCGGCTGGTGTCCGTCGAGTTCCAATAGTTGCGTGTGAGCGTGAACTTGTTCGTCGCGGTCGTCGCGCCGTTGAACACGCCGCTGTCGGGATTGGTTCCCGATGTCACGATGTTGTTTTTCTGCACCGTGTCGGACGACGAGGTTCCGTCGATGTAGATCTGGTAGAGGGTGTTGTTCCTCACGTCGTTCTGGAAAACGCGGCTGTTGTCGGCCGACAGGAGACGGATGCCGTACTGCGCGTTCGAATTGACGAGGTTGTTCGTCACCGTGTTGTTGGAACTCGCGTCCAGCGCGATGCCGTGGATCGTGCTGGAGGTGACGGCGTTGCCGGTCAGCGTATTGCCGTTGGAATTCGTGATGAGATATATCCCGTAATTGTTCGAATTGACCGTGTTGCCGCTGATCGTGTTGTTGGAACTGCCGTCCAGAAACATGCCGTCGGTGCCGTTGGATTGCAGAGTGTTGTTCGAAAAGGTGTTGCCGTTCGACGCGGCGGTCAGGTAGATGCCTTCCGGATTGGAATTGGCCGTGTTGGCCGTCACCGTGTTGCCGGAACTCGCCGAGAGATAGATTCCGAACAGGACGTTTGAATTGACCACATTGCCGGTGACGGTGTTGGTGTCGGAATTGACCCGGAGGTAGACGCCGATATCGCCGCAGGAACTCACGCTGTCGCTTTCGATCCTCGAATTGTCCACGTTGTAGAAATAAATTCCCTCGTTCGCCCCCGTCACACCGAGGTTTTTGATCGTGAGTCCCATTTGAGTATCGGCGTAAACGCCGTACAGATTCGCCAGCGAATTCGCCCCCGGCGGATCGATGATCGTCGCCGCCGAGTCCACGCCGATCAGAGAGACCGAGTCCGCGTTGATATTGACGCCTGCCGTCTCCGTGGAGTTCACCGTCACGAACGAGTCGTAGAGACCCGCGTCGGCCAGAATCGTGTCTCCGGGCGTGAGGTACCGCGCCGCTACCACAAGCGTGCGAAACGGCGTCGAGCGAGTCAGACCATTCTGCGTGTCGTATCCGTGCGCTGTCGTGTACGAGTCTCCCGCGGTAGACGTGTCGTTCACGTACCAGACGTTCGGCCCGGATGTGTCGACCACGAACGCCGAGGGCTGGGAGTCGGAGAAGAAGGACTGGTTCTCAAAGGGCGTCGCCGTGTCGAAAGCCGTCACGCGGTAGTAATACGTCGAAAACTGCGTGACCCACGTATCCTCAAACCGGATCGCCCCCGACCCCGTCTGCCCGATCTGAATCCACGACGAAGTGTCCTTCACCGTGCTCCGATACACCCGATACCCCGACAGCGCTACGCCCGACGCCTCGTTCCCTTCCTCCGACGACGTCACCGCGGTCCACTCCAGAATCACGCTCGTGTCCGCGTCCAAAACCACTGCCGTGTCCGGCGCTTTCGGCGCCACCGTGTCCGCCCCCGCGGCCGTGTCAACGATCCCCAGCCGCCACGGGCTGTAAATAATGGAATCGGCGCCCGGCCCCCAGATCAACTTGTCGATCGTGACCGAATCGGCCATGCCCCACCAGTTCCGGGTGAATGTGAATTTGTTGGTTATGACGGAGCTCTGATTCCACACCCCCGAATCCCTGTACGCCGCGTAAGGCGACGGCACAAAGACGTTTTTGGCGAATGTGTCGGAGGAGCTGGTTCCGGAGATATAAAAGGCATACAGGGCGTTGGAGTCCGATGTGTTCTGAATGAGTTTATTGTTGCTGGAATTATTCACAGAGAATCCGCTCGACAAATTATTGCGACTGGTGTTGTTTGTCAGTGTGTTGCTGTTACTGTTGCTGGTCAGCCAGTAGCCATTCCCCGAATTATTTTGACTGGCGTTGTTCGTCAGAGTGTTGCTCGAACTCAACCACACAATATAGCCATCCCCATTCGAGCTCGCTGTGTTGTTGCTTATAGTGTTGCTTGAATTCGATTGCAGATAGATGCCGGAGTTTACATTCGAACTGGCTGTGTTGTTGCTCACTGTGTTGTTCGAACTCGACAACAGGTAAATGCCATTTTGCGAATTCGACATCGCCGCGTTTCCGCTCAGCGTGTTCGTGTCGGATCCGTTCAGTAGATAGATGCCGACGTCCCCGTTCGAAGAAACACTGTCTCCGGAAATGGTCGAAGCGTCCACATTCAACCACTTGATGCCTTCATACGCGCCCGTCACCCCGATGTTCTTGACGAGAAGTCCCGTCTGCGTGTCGGCGTAGATGCCGAAAAGCCCGGCCTGCGTCTTCGCACCGGCCGGATCAATCACCGTCGCGCCCGAGTCCTTGCCGATCAGCGCTAGATTGTCCGTGTCGAGATTCACCGCCGCGGTCTCCGTCGCTGATACCATCTCCCACGTGTCCGAGCCGTACTGCCCCGCGTCCAGCCAGATCGTGTCGCCGGCCTTCACCTTCTGCATGACTTGGGGAAGCGACCGGTAGGGCTTGCTCGCGCTCCCATCCCCGCCCGTATCCGACCCGCCCGCGTACGTGTACGAGTCCGCGGCCGTGTACGTGTCGTTCACGTACCAGTTCGGGCCGGCGTAGGCGAATCCGGAATCGATCGGCTGTGAATCCGAGAAGAACGACTCGTTGGCGAAAGGCGAGGCGGTGTCAAACGCCGTCACGCGGTAGAAGTACCCGGTGTTGGCCGTGACGGTGGTGTCGGTGAACTGGATCGCGCCCGATCCCACCTGCCCGACTTGAATCCACGACGACGTATCCTTGATCTTGCTCCGGTAAATTCGATACCCGCCAAGACCAATCGCTCCCGCCGCGCCGTCCTCGTTCGCTGTCACCGCGCTCCACTCCAGTTTGATCTGCCCGTTTGAAGTGTCGATCGCCGCCACGGTGTCCGGCGATTTCGGCGCCACCGTGTCCGCGCCGGCCGATGTGTCCACCGTCCCGAGCCGCCAAGGCACAAAAGCATTCGCCGTGTCGCTGATCTTGGCTTTGATCGCCACCGAGTCGGCCGAGCCGAACCAGTTCCGCGTGGTCGTGTTTCCCGCGCCGAGCTGGTTGTAGATGTTGTTCACGACGTTGGATTGGATATTGTTTTTGGAAATGATGTTGCCGGTCGAAAGCGGTTCGATCCACACGCCCGTATCGTTGCCACGGATGTCGTTTTGATAGACGGCGTTGTTGCTCGATCCCGATCCGCCGCCGAGGTCAATCCCGGCGAGGGTGTTGCTCCGGATAAGGTTGTCACGGATGGTGTTGCTCGAGCTGTTGAGCAAAAAGATGCCGGTCAGCCCGTTTCCGTTGAAGTCGCAGTTCGAAATGACGCCGCCCGTGTGGCCCTGCAGTTCAATCCCGTCGCCCGTGTTCGACGTGCAGGATGAATTGTCGATCTTGTTGTTCGATCCGCCCGACCACTGCACGCCGTCGCCGGTGGTCGAGCCGGCGGTGATCGACGTGTAGATGTTGCCGGAGCTCTCGACGGTGTAGACGCCCGTGGTCGAATTGCCGACGGCGGAAAAGCCGCTGACGGTGTTGCCGCTGCTGGTCTGCATGTTGAGGCCGTAATTGCCGTTGCTGTTGGAAACCACGCCGGCCACCGTGTTCGTGTCCGAATTGGCCATGTACAGCCCCGCCGCTCCGGCGCTTCCGACGTCGCAGGAAGCGATCCGGCCAAGATCGACGTTGACCCACGCGACGCCCAGATACGCGTCCCGCACGCGGAGGTTCCGCACGATCAGCCCCGTCTGCGTGTCGGCGTAGATGCCGTAAACGCCCGCGCCCGATCCCTGCGGGTCGATCAGCGTCCCCGCCGAATCAACACCGACCAAACTTACGCTGTCCACGCCGATGCTGATCCCGGCCGTCTCCGTCGCCGACACAATCATGTACGAATCGTACACGCCGGAATCGATGAAGACCGTATCCCCCGCCGTCACAAATTGCATGACGCGCGGCAGGGTCTTGAAGGGTTTCGTCGCCGTCCCCTCGCCGCCCGGCGTGTCCGACCCGCCCGCGCTTGTGTAGGAGTCGCCGGCCGTCGACGTGTCGTTCACGTACCAGTTCACCCGCGACGTGAACACCGCCGAGTCGAACGGCTGGGAGTCGGAGAAGAAGGACTCGTTCTCGAATGCCGCCGTGTCGAACGCCGTCACGCGGTAGTAGTATGCCGTCCCCAGCACGACATCCGTGTCCTGATATCGAATCTGCGCCGACCCCACTTGCGCGACCTTGATCCACGACGACGTGTCTTTGACCGTGCTCCGGTACACGCGATAGCCGGACAGCGCCACCGCGCCGCCGTTCGCCTCTTCCAACGCCGTCGCCGCCGACCACTCCAGTATCACCGACGTGTCGCTCGGAGTCCCAATCACTGCAACGCTATCCGGCGCTTTCGGCGCGGTCGTGTCGGCGCCGGCGGCGGTGTCGACCTGCCCCAGCCGGAACGGCTGCCAGATCACGGAATCGCCATTCGATGCCTGATAGATCATCTGTTTGATCCGCCCCGTGTCGGTCGAGTTCCACCAGTTGCGGGTGAAGGCGAATGTATTGCCCGCGGCCGTCGAGCCGTTGTAGATTCCGCTGTCGGGGTTCGTCCCGGACGGCGCGATGTTGTTTTTCTGCACCGTATCCGAATTGGACGCGCCGTCGATGTAGATCTGGTACTGCGTGTTGTTTCTCGCGTCATTTTGGAGTACCTGATTGTTCGAACTCGCATCCAGAGCGATGCCGTACGAATTCGAAACGGCCGTGTTGTTCATGACCCGATTGTTGGAACTCGAATACAGGTAGATGCCGTTGTTCGAATTCGAGCTGGCCGTGTTGTTCTCGACTGTGCAGTTCAGACTCGAGTCCAGATAGATGCCGTTGTCCGAATTCGAACTGACCGTATTGTTCGTGACCGTGTTGGTCGAACTCGAATACAAACGAATGCCGTGGGTAGAATTCGAGCCGGCCCTGTTGTTCGTGACCGTGTTGTTCGAACTCGCGTCCAGATAGATGCCGCGGGCCAGATTCGACATGGCCTCGTTGTCTTTGATGGTATTGGCGTCGGAATTGACGCGCAGGTGGATGCCGGCATTCCCGCAGGAGCTCGCGCTGTCGCTCTCAACCGTCGAATTGTCCACGTTGTAGAAATGAATCCCGTCATACGCCCCCGTCACGCCGATGTTTTTGATCGTGAGGCCAACTTGCGTGTCGGCGTAGACGCCGTAGAGATTGACGAGCGAATTCGCCCCCGGCGGATCAATGATCGTCGCCGCCGAGTCCACGCCGATCAGCGCAACACTGTCGACAGCAAGGTTCACCCCCGCCGTTTCCGCCGAATTCACTGTCACGAACGAATCGTAAACTCCGGCGTCGGCCAGGATCGTGTCCCCGCCCGTGAGGTATCTGGCTGCGACAACAAGTGTGCGGAACGGCGTCGAGCGCGTGAGGCCGTTTTGCGTGTCGTAGCCATGCGCCGTCGTGTACGAATCGCCGGCGGTTGACGTGTCGTTCACGTACCAGACGTTCGGCCCCGACGTGTCCACCACAAACGCCGACGGCTGGGAATCGGAGAAGAACGCCTCGTTCTCGAACGGCGTCGCCGTGTCGAACGCCGTGACGCGGTAGTAATACGTCGCAAACTGCGTCACCCCCGTATCCTCAAACCGGATCGCCCCCGACCCCGTCTGCCCGATCTTGACCCACGACGACGTGTCTTTGACCTGACTGCGATACACCCGATACCCCGACAACGCCACGCCGCCCGACGCGGCCTCCTCGTTCGCCGTCACCGCTGTCCACTCCAAGACCACGCTCGTGTCGGCGTCGAGCACGGCCACCGTATCCGGCGCTTTCGGCGCGACCGTGTCCGCGCCCGCCGACGTGTCGACCGCGCCAAGCCGGAACGGCTGCCAGATCACGGAATCGCCGTTCGACTCCTGATAGATCATCTGCTTGATCCGGGCGGTGTCGGTCGAGTTCCACCAGTTGCGGGTGAAGGTGAATTTGTTGGCCGCCTCGGTCGAGGCGTTGTACACGCCGCTGTCGGGATTCGTCCCAGACGTTGCGATGTTGTTCTTCTGCACGGTGTCGGAGGATGACGTGCTTTCAATGTAGATCTGGTATCTCGCATTGGAATCGATCGTGTTTTGAACGATCAGGTTGTTCGAACTCACGGAAACATAAATCCCGTACCACGAATTTGAACGGATCAGGTTGCCGATAACACTGGTATAGTCTGTATTTGAGGACAACCTGATCCCATACGTATTCGAACGCGCCGTGTTGTTGCTCAGCGTATTGCTGTACGAAAGCGTACTGATCTGAATTCCGGTGGTGGTATTCGCATCTGCCGTGTTGCCGCTGACCGCATTGTTGTTGCATCGCGAATAGACATAAATCCCAATGTTGGAATTCCAGCCGACCGTGTTGGCGCTGATCGTGTTGCTGTCGGAGCCGTCCAGGAGATATATCCCGATCTCCCCGTTTGAAGACGCGCTGTCGCCTTGAATGGCCGACTGCTCAACATTCACAAGTTTCACCCCATCGTACGCCCCCGTCACGCCGAGGTTTTTGATCGTCAAGCCGACTTGCGTGTCGGCGTAGACGCCGTAGAGGCCGGCCTGCGTCTTCGCCCCGGCCGGATCAATCACTGTCGCGCCGGAATCCTTGCCGATCAGCGTCAAGTTGTCCGTATCCAGATTCACGGCGGCGGTTTCGGTCGCCGAAATCATCTCCCACGTGTCCGACCCGTACAGCCCCGCATCCAGCCAGATCGTGTCGCCGGATTTGACCTTCTGCATCACTTTGGCCAGCGACCGGTACGGCTTCGACGCCGACCCGTCCGCGTACGACGTGTCCGCCCCGCCCGCGTACGTGTACGAGTCCGCCGCCGTGTAGGTGTCGTTCACGTACCAGTTCGGCCCGGCGTAGGCCGTGGGTGTCGTTGACCATTTTGTGTCGGTGAAGAAGCTTTCGTTTACGAAGGTGTGGGTGTCGCGCGAGGTCAGGCGGTAGAAGTATGTATCACCGGCGGTGATGGTGGTGTCCATCCAGGAGGTTGCGGCGGCGGAGGCCGTCCAGACCAGCGTGTTGGCCCAGTGCGTCGTGTCGGCGGTGTTTCGGAGGCGATACACGCGCGCGCCGTTGTACGCAACCGCCCCGCCGTTTGTCTCCTCGTTTACGGTCGGTATCACCCACGTCACCGTGATCTGCCCGATGACGGACGTGTCCAGCGCCACG
This sequence comes from bacterium, assembly GCA_016202645.1. Classification (GTDB taxonomy): domain Bacteria; phylum Lindowbacteria; class 2-12-FULL-62-27; order 2-12-FULL-62-27; family 2-12-FULL-62-27; genus JACQOF01. Next base: position 8,692 of record JACQOF010000080.1, on the reverse strand, counting down.
CTTGCCGGCAGGCCCGGCGCGGTCGTGTCGGCGCCGGCGGCGGTGTCGACGACAGCCAGCCGATAGGGGCTGAATACCACCGAGTCGCGGCCGGGACCGCTCAACTTCGCCAGGATCGCCACCTCGTCCGTCGTGGTCCACCAGTTCCGCGTGAAATCGAACCGCCGGGTGGTCGAATTGTAGACGCCGGTGTCGAACACGTTTTTCTGAAAGGTATCGCCATCGCTCGTGCCGAGGATGTAGACCGCGTTGCCCGAATTGCCGGTCGCTTCGTTGCCGATCACCTCGTTGAAATTCGAATTTTCGAGGCGAATGCCGTTGATGAAGTTGTTCTTCGCGGCGTTCCGCAGAATGCGGTTGGTGTTGGCGGCGTCGAGGTAAATCCCGTAGGTCGTCGAGGCCCGCGCCGTATTGTCGGCGACCAGATTGTTGTTCGCGCTCACGAGATAGTAGCCGGAGCCGGTGTCGTTCACCGCCTCGTTGAACCTCAGCGTGTTCGTGTCCGACGTGTCGAGAGTGAATCCCGTCGACGAGTCGTTGTCGCTCAGGTTGTAGGTCAGCGTGTTGTTCCACGAATTGAGCAGATAGTATCCGTTCGACCGGTTGGCCTTCGCCGTGTTGCCGGTGACGGTGTTGTTGTTCACAGACGAGAAATAATATCCCGACAGGACATTGCCGACCGACAGACACTGCGAGATCGTGTTGCCTTCCGAGCCCAAACTCAAAAAGATCCCGACCTGCCCGTTTGAGTCCGCCTGCACGTTCGTAATCGTCGAGGTGTCCACGTTCACGAAATAAATCCCGCGGTTCGCGCCGGTCACCCGGAGGTTGCGGATCGAGAGGCCAATCTGTGTGTCGGCGTAGATCGAGTAGTGGGCCGTGACGTTGGCGGGGCCGGGCACGTCGATGACCGTCGACACCGAATCGACACCGATCACCGTCAGGTTGTCCGTATCGATCTCCAACGCCGCCGTGTCGTTCGCCGCCGTCGCCCGCACATACGTGTCCGCGTACACCCCGCTGTCGATCCACACAGTGTCCCCCGCCAACACCTTCTGCATCGCCTTCGCCGCCGACCTGAACGGCCGCGCCGGCGACCCAATCCCGTACGACGTGTCCGACCCGCCCGCATACGTGTACGAGTCCGACGCGGTCCACGTGTCGTTCACGTACCAATCCGGCCCCGTCCACGGCGTCGCCTCCGGCTGGGAGTCCGAGAAGAACGACTCGTTCGTAAACGTCGCCGTGTCAAACGCCGTCACGCGGTAGTAGTAGGTCGTGCCTTTCACGGCGGTCGTGTCCTCGTATCGGATCACATTTCCGAGCGCCGCGATCTTGATCCACGACGACGTGTCCTTGATCGTGCTCCGGTACACCCGATACCCCGACAGCGCCACCCCGCCCGCCGCTGTCTCCTCGTTCGCCGTCACCGCTGTCCACTCCAATACCACGCTCGTGTCCGCGTCCAGCGCCGCCACCGTGTCCGGCGCTTTCGGCGCGGTCGTGTCGGCGCCCGCCGCAGTGTCGACCTGCCCGAGCCGGAACGGCTGCCAGATCACGGAATCGCCGTTCGAGGCCTGATAGATCATCTGCTTGATCCGCCCCGTGTCGGTCGAGTTCCACCAGTTTCGGGTGAAGGTGAATTTGTTGGTCGCGGTGGTCGAGCCGTTGTACACGCCGCTGTCGGGGTTGGTCGCGGACGGAACGATGGTGTTCTTCTCGAATGTGTCGGACGAAGAGGCGCCGGAGATGTTGACTTGGTACTGGACGTTGCCGCGAAGTTCATTCTGGGAGAAAGTGTTGTTGATGGATGTCGAGCTCAGGGAAATCCCGTTGGTTTGATTGGCCGTGGCGAGATTGTTGCGCACAATGTTGTTCGATGCCAGGGTCAGCCCGATGCCGGAGGCGGCGTTGGATTTGGCGGTGTTGCCCTCGATCCTGTTCCCGTTCGAATTCGTGCTGAGATCGATGCCGGTCAAACTCGAATTGGCTGTGTTGCCGGTCAGCGTATTGTTTGAACTGGCGTTCAGCGAAATGCCGAACGACGAATGATTGTTGGAGATAACGTCCTTGATTGTGTTGGTGTCCGAATTGACGTGAAGATAAATGCCGTATTCGCCGCAAGAGCTTACGCTGTCGCTTTCGATTCGGGAGTTGTCCACGTTGTAGAAATGGATTCCGTCGTACGCCCCCGTCACGCCAAGATTTTTGATCAGAAGGCCGACTTGCGTGTCGGCCCAGATGCCGTAGAGGCTGGCCAGCGTATTCGCCCCTGGCGGATCAATCACAGTCGCGCCTGAGTCCTTCCCGATCAGCGCCACGCTGTCCACGGTGATGTTCACCCCCGCCGTCTCGGACGAGTTCACCGTGACGAACGAGTCGTACAGTCCCGCATCGACGTTCACGGTGTCCCCTGCCGTCACGCGCGACATCGCCGACGGGATGTGGCGTTTGGGATGCGCCGCGTCCAACCCCGGCCACGTGTCCGCGCCGGTCGTGGTCGTCAGGCCGTCGCCGGTCAGAGACGTGTCGTTCACGTACCATGCGTTCGCGATGGTCGTGTCCACGATGACAAACGAGTCCGGCCCGCTCGAAAACGCGCCCGACCAGTACTCCGCCGACGAGTCGCCCACGCCGTCGTTCACTCGCACTCGCGCGTAATATGTCCCGAACGCCAGATTCGCCGGCGGCGTGTACTCCGATTTCGTGTCATGCACCTGTTTCGAGTCGCTGATCGTCGCGAACGTCGACGAGGTCGAAATCTGAACCCAGAAATCGGTCTGCGTGTCGCCGTCGCCGTCGCTGAACGTCCACGTGATCTTCGGCTGCCGGTTGTCGATCGACAGGCCGTCCGCCACGAACCCGTCCACGCGCAGAGCCGTCGCCGCCGGCGCCGCGTTGGACCGCGCCGTCTTCGGATTCGCCGACCTGTACGCGCCGATCCAGTAGACGACCGAGCCCGAGTCCGACACGCCGTCGCCGTCCACGTCGATCGCCGCGCGCAGAATCGCCGTGTCGTTCGATGTCGCGCGATAACCGGTTCCAATCCCCGGATCGCCCGATGCGCCGGTGTCGTCGAGCAGATCAAAATACTGGTTGTTCGCCGCCACCGCCGTCGTGAAATCGGCCGACTGGACGTTCTCGATGAGATTATTGAATTCATAAATATTCGGGCTTCCGTCACCAGGGTCGTCGGTCGCCGGACCGCCGGGATTGATGACTTCTATCCCGCGCAAGCCCGAGCCGGAAATCAGATTCCCGATCACCCGCACGTCGTCCGAGTTGTCGTAAATGATGATGCCGTTGTTTTTCGATCCGCGGATGGTGTTGAGTGCGAGGGTGTCGCTCAAGATCGAGCCCGCCGCCGCGCCGGTCAGAGAAACCTGAATGCCTTCCGTACAGCTCGTGAGCGTGTTGTTCACGACGGAGGTATAGGTGGCGCCGTTCAGCAGATATACGCCGAGCGCTTCGCCGCGAACTGTGTTCCCCGTGATCCGGCCGTTCGTGCTGTTGACGGCCAGCCCGGCCGTGGTATTGGTTTCGGAGTAGTTATTGCTGAACACGTTTCCAACGGCGGTGGTGTTGTTGATGCGGAACCCGTAGGAGTTCAGGGTTGACGTGCATCCGGAGATGGTGTTGCTGTTGGCGGCAGTCCCGGAGGCGACCAGAAGGATCCCTTCGCCCGTGTTGCTTGTCATTTCACTATTCTCGATCCGGTTGTTGTCCGCGCCTTCGATTCGCACTCCCGCCGCGCTGGATCTGACCGTCACATTGGTCACCGCGTTTGCCGCCCCGTCGATCAGATAGACGCCGGCCATGGCAACCCCAGTCTGTCCGGTGATGAATCCGCCGGCGACCGTACAGCCATAACTGGCCGACAGGCGAACACCCGCCGCGCCGCCGGACGCCGTGACCGATTTCAATACGTTCGAATCCGAGCCGCTGATCAGATTGAATCCGTACGACGACCCCGTACCGTGCGAGTCCGATCGCACCCGCTCGATGGTGGAGTAATCGACATTGGTGAAAAGGATCCCCGCCCCGCTTCCGGCCGTCACGCCCCGGACGGCAAAATCCCGGAGCGCCAACCCGACCCGCCCGGACGCGCTGATGATGGAGGCGGTGTTAATGATGACCGTGTGGAGAGAATCAACCCCGATGATCCACACGCTGTCTGTGCCGATCGTCGCCGCGTCGTTGAACCAACCCGAGTCAACATAAACGGTGTCGCCCTCCGTGAGCGACCCCACCACTTCGGACAGCAGTCGTTTCGGCGCGCCACGCGTCAGCCCGCTGTTGCCGGCCGATCCGACCGCCGTCGTAAACGAGTCCCCGGAAGTCGACGTGTCGTTCACATACCACGCATTCGGCCCCGCGCCCACCACCGCCGAGTCGTTCGGCTGCGAGTCCGAGAAGAACGACTCGTTCTCAAACGGCGTCTTCGTGTCGAATGCCGTCACGCGGTAGTAATACGTCGTGTTCGCCGCGACATCCGTATCCTGAAACACCTGCACGTTTCCGAGATCGACGATCTTGATCCACGACGAGGTGTCTTTGACCTGGCTACGGTACAACCGATACCCCGAGAGCGCCACCCCCGACGCCTCCGTGCCCTCCTCGGAGGTTGTGCTGTTGCCCCACGTCACCACAATCGAGGTGTCTCCCCCCGTCGCCGCGTCTATCGTTACAGAATCCGGCGCTTTCGGCGCGACTGTGTCCGCGCCCGACGCCGTGTCGACCTCGCCCAGCCGGAACGGCTGCCAGAGAATGGAATCACTGTTCCATCGCTGATAGATCATCTGCTTGATCCGCCCCGTGTCGGTGGAGTTCCAATAGTTGCGGGTGAACGTGTATATGTTGCCTGCGGCGGCCGACGTGTTCAGAACGCCGCTGTCGGGATTGGCCGACGCGGGGATGATGTTGTTCTTCTGAATGGTGTCGGATGACGAAGTGCTGGCGATGGATATCTGATACCGGGCGTTCAGCAGCAGGTCGTTTTGCGTGACGCGGTTGTTCGAACTCGCCCAGAGTTGGATACCGTCCCGAAGGTTCGAAACCGCCCTGTTGCCCGTCAGGAAGTTGCTGTTCGAGCTTGAGTAGATTAAAAAGCCGTCTTCCGTATTTGAAACGACCGAGTTGCCGCTCATCATGTTGTTGGAACTTGAATCCAGCAGGATCCCGGACTTCAAATTCGTGTCGGCCGTGTTTCCCGTCACCGTGTTGTTGTTCGAATTCCAGTACAGAACGATGCCGTACGAATCCGAACTCGCCGTGTTGCCCGTGACCGTGTTCGTCTCCGAACCGTACTGCAGGTAAATCCCGACATCACCGTTCGAGCACACGCTGTCGCCCCCGATCGTCGACCGGTCCACGTTGTAGAGATGCATCCCCTCGTAGGCGCCCGTCACGCCCAGATTCCGGATCACCAGCCCCGTCTGCGAGTCGGCGAAGATGCCATAGAGGCCGTTGATCGTACTTGCGCCGGACGGATTGATCACGGTCGCGTTGGAATCTTTGCCGATCAGCGTGACTGAATCCTTGTCGATGTTCACCCCCGCCGTCTCCGTCCCGTTCACCGTCACGAACGAATCGTACGTCCCTGCGTCAATCCAGATCGTGTCCCCCGCCGTCGCGAACCGCATCGCGCGCGGGATCGTCCTAAACGGCTTCGACGCCGACCCATTCCCGTACGACGTGTCCGACCCGCCCGCGTAGGTGAACGAATCGGCCGCCGTGTAGGTGTCGTTGACGTAGAAATTCACCGTGGCGGCGAGCTGCGCCGAATCGACCGGCTGGGAGTCCGAGAAGAACGACTCGTTCGCGTACGGCGCCGCCGTGTCGAATGCCGTCACCCGGTAGTAGTACGCCGTCCCCAGCGCAACGTCCGTGTCCTGCCACCGGATCACGCCCGACCCCACCTGCGCCATCTTGATCCACGACGATGTGTCCTTGACCGCGCTCCGGTACACCCGATATCCCGAGAGCGCAAGTCCGCCCGCCGCCGTCTCCTCGTTCGCCGTCACCGCGCTCCACTCCAATATCACCGACGTGTCCGACGGCGAGCCGATGACCGCAACCGTGTCCGGCGCGTCCGGCGCGATCGTGTCCGCCCCCGCCGACGTGTCGACCGCCCCCAGCCGCCACGGGTCCCGGTCGCTCAAGGCGTCGCTGATCTTGGCGGCAATCGCAACCGAATCGGCCGAGCCGAACCAGTTGCGGGTCAGGGTCTGCTTGAGACCCGATGCGTTGTAAATGTTGTTGACGGTATTTCCCGAAATATTATTTTTGGAGGCGGCGTTGCCGTAGGAGGTCAGGTCAAACCAGATGCCGGTGTCGTTGCCGGTGATTTCGTTCTGGTCGAGCGTGTTGGTCTCTGAATTCTGAACCAAAAATCCGGCGCGAGTGTTGCCCGCCATGCGGTTGCCGATGACGGCGATCTCCGAATCCGAACTCAAAAACATCCCGTACTGGCCGTTCGAGAAACTATGGTTGCCGCGCACGCTGTTGCTGTTCGTGAGCCACAGATTGATGCCGTGCACCACGTTCGATTTCATCTCGTTCCCGCGAACGAGGTTCCCCGTGCCCCATTTCAGGAAAAATCCGGTGTTGGCGTTGTCGTAAAATTGGTTGCCCGTGTAAGTGTTGTTGTCTCCAGATTCCACGTAGAGTCCATGCCGGCCCGTCGAGCTGAACGAATCACCGCTGACGACGGAGCTGTCGACGTTGACAAACGAAATCCCCCAATACGCGCCCGTCACGGCGAGGTTGCGGATAACAAGCCCGACCTGCGAATCGGCGTAGATGCCGTTGAGACCCGCAAGCGAGTTCGCCCCGGCCGGATCGATGATCGTCGCGGTCGAGTCCACGCCCTCGATCCACACGTTGTCCACTTCAATGCTTACAACCGCGCTGTCGTTGTCCGAATCAACCAGCACCGTGTCCTGATACACCCCGCGGTCGGCGTACACCGTGTCCCCCGCAGTCACAAACTGCATCACGCGCAGGAATGTCTTGAACGGCTTCGCCGCCGTCCCCTCGCCGCCCGACGTGTCCGACCCGCCCGCGTACGTAAACGAATCCGACGCCGTCGACGTGTCGTTCACATACCAGATTTTGCGGCTCGTAAACACCGCGGAATCGCTCGGCTGGGAATCCGAGAAGAACGACTCGTTCTCAAACGGCGCCGCCGTGTCGAACGCCGTCACACGGTAGTAGTACACGCTGCCGGGCGTGACATCCGTGTCCTGATACCGGATCGTCCCCGACCCGACCTGCGCGACCTTGATCCACGACGACGTGTCCAACACCTGGCTCCGGTACACGCGATACCCCGACAGCGCCACCGCGCCGCCGTTCGCCTCCTCCAACGCCGTCACCGCCGACCACTCCAATATGACACTCGTGTCCGCGTCGACGACCGCAACCGTGTCCGGCGCCTCCGGCGCCGTCGTATCTGCGCCCGCCGACGTGTCGACCGTCCCGAGCCGCCACGGATCCGTGATCACCGACGACGCGCCCGACCCTGTGATCTTGTTGCCCAGCGCGATCGAGTCGGCCGTGCCGAACCAGTCTCGGAGGAACCAGACGACATTGGCGGCCGTATTCCGCACGGCGGAGTCCGGGAAGACTTCGGAGCCGAGAATGATGTTCTTGTAGAAACTGTCGGAGGTGGCTGCGCCGGCGAGGTTGACGCCGTAGAGGCCATTGGAGTCGATCGTGTTCTGCATAAAAATGTTGCTCTTCGACACGTTGACCCAGATGCCGTAGGTGTCGTTGTTGCGGATGACGTTGCGGTAGAGCCGGTTGTTGTCGCTGCCGTTCGTGACGAAGTCAGTCAGCCGGATGCCGTCGGAGCCGTTGCCCATGACGGTATTGCCGGTGATGAGATTGTTATCGGAGTTATTAAGCTGGATGCCGATAAGCGCGTTGTCGGCGACGTAATTGTCGGTGAGGGTGTTGGTACTGCTGCTCGAGAAAAACCGGACGCCATCGGCGCCATTGTTCGTCACGGTGTTGCCCGTAAATGTGTTGCTGACGCTGGTCGACTGGCCGAATATGCCGGACGAGGTGTTCTGCGTGACGAGGTTGTTGAGTACGGTGTTGCCGTCGGCGTTGGTGATCAGATAAATCCCGAGGTCGCCGTTCAGCCGGACCGTCACGTTCTCGATCCGGCCGTAGTCGACGTTGTCGAACTCGATGCCGCGGAAGGAATTCTGCGCACGCAGATTTTTCACGACCAGGCCGACCCGGCCCGTCGCATAGATCGCGCGGGTCGTCGGCGTGCCGTCGCTGTCCCCGTCCTCGATCACTGTCCCGCTCGCGCCCGAGTCCGCGCCCTCCAGCCAGATGCTGTCGACGCTGATCGTCACCGACTCCGCGTACCGCCCGGCGTCCGCCAGAATCGTGTCGCCGACACCGACCTTCGTCAGCGCGTACGTGATCGTCCGCAGCGGCCGCGACGGTGAGCCGATGCCGTACGAAGTGTCCGACCCGCCCGCGTACGTGTACGAGTCCGACGCGGTCCACGTGTCGTTCACGTACCAGTTCGGCCCCGTCCACGGCGTCGCCTCCGGCTGGGAGTCGGAGAAGAACGCCTCGTTCTCAAACGGCGTCGACGTGTCGAACGCCGTCACGCGGTAGTAGTAGGTGTCGTTCCACACGACGCTCGTATCGACCCACGACGTGTCCGCCG
>JACQOF010000076.1 GCA_016202645.1 bacterium | reverse complement strand
TGAGGTGGCTGGCGAAGCTGTGGCGGAAGGTGTGGCAAGAGGCTTTCTTTTGGATGCCAGAGCGGATGAGGGCTTGATTGAATATTTTTTGGATGGTTCTTGGCGAGATGGGCTGGTCCGGGGGTTTGCCTTCGAAGAGGAAGTCGTCGGCGGATTTGCCGGCCATGAAGACTTTGAGGAGGTTCAATGATTTTTCGGAGAGCATGGTTTGGCGGTCTTTACGGCCTTTGCCGGCTCTGACTGAGAGCGAGAGGTCAGAGAGGTTGATGTCCGTAACTTTGATGCGGGCGACTTCGGATACGCGGAGGCCGGAGGAGTACATGATTTCAAGGATGAGGCGGTGTTTGGGGGATTGGGTGGCATTGAGGATGGCCAACACGTCATCGCGATCGAGGACTTTCGGGAGTTTTTTATCTTTGCGCGGGTGGTCGAGTTTAAGGACGATATCCTTGCGATCGAACAATTTGCCGTACATAAATTTAAGCGCGCAGACGACCTGAGAGACGCGGGACGTGGAGACGTCTCTTTTCTCGATGAGATGGAGGATATATTGGGTGAGGTCGTCGTTGGACAATTCCTCGATGGGGCGCGAGAAGGAGCGGGAGAAGTCAGCGATGATGTTTTTATAGAGTTTGACCGTGTGTGGGCTGTACTTTCGGGCGCGGAGTTGACGAGAGACGTGTTCAGCGAGGTCGGCCCGCCGCCGCTCGGTTGCGGGAGAACGGACGGAAGAGAGCCTGCGGTCCTTGAGGCCCTCCCGGCGGTCGACCGGAGCATCATCCGGGGCGGCCGATCCGTGGGTTGTGGGTTCAGGGCCCAGGAGGTGATTGAGAGCGGGGTCGATGCGAATGGTATGGCCGGAGAAGGTCTGACGGAATCGCCGGATGGTGTCGCGGGTTTTGGGGACGGCCCAGAATTTATTTTCGTTATCCCACATGCGCCCGGGGATGCTTTTGATGAGCGGTAGAAGGGCCTTCTCGAAGGTGAACGAGACTTTGATGGTGTCAGTGCCGTTATCCGCGAGGGTGAATGTAGTCACGGGGGGAGCATAGCATACTGATGGAGAAAATAAAGCGAAAAAAGAGAAGTGGCTGGTGACCGAGCGCTGGGGGAGAGGGAGAAAGGGAGAGAGATTATAGAAAAGGCAGACTGGATTCCCGCTTACGCGGGAATGACGTATCTGGATTCCCGCTTACGCGGGAATGACGTAACCGGGTCGAGAAAGACGGCGAGGGCTGAATCGTTGGGAGGGGGTTATTTTTCCTGGATGGATTCTTTGACTTTCATGCCGAAGTGGCGGCCGGGGTCGTCGGTGAGGCCGAGGACGGAGTCGCCGGGGATGAGGTCGACGACGGATTTGGGAATGCCGGATTCGAGGGTAAGTTTGATGGTTTCGGCGTTTTGGAGGACGAGGGAGACGGGGCGGGCGTCGGGGGAGATGCCTTCGATGAGGAGCATGGGTCTGCGTTCGATTTTGGCTCTGCCGACGACCGCGCGCTGGGTTTTACCGTTGTGGCGGACGAGGAGGACTTCGACGCCCGCCTGAATTTCCGAGAGGTATTTTGTTTTGCCGTCGGGGACTTTGCAGTAGGCGTGGAGTGCGCCGGCGTTGACGCGGAAGGGTCTTGAGGCGACGTATTCGCTTTCTTCGACTTCGGCGTGAACGAGGAAGAACCCCGAGGAGCTGTTGCCGACGAGGATGCCTTCGCCCATGGACATTTTGGTGCAGGTGTCAACGCAGACGCGGTCGCCCATGCCGGTCTGGACGACTTTGGTGAGTTTAATGGGGACGAGCGTGAGGGATTCCTCGAGATCGCGGAGGGCGTCGGCGACGGCGCGGACGGATTTGGCGCTGCCGTTTCTGAGGACGACGCCCTTGACGCCTTTTTCGAGGATGCCGGCCGCGAGTCTGGCTTCCTCGGCGCCGGAGACGTAGGTGTAGAGGGCGTCGGACTGCGCGACGAGGTTTTCGAGAGGGATGATGGTCCAGTCGGTAGTATCGACGACGACCGTTTTGCTGGCGGCCTCGCGAGCGGCGCGGCGTTCGTCTTCCTTGTTATGAATTTTGACAATGACCGCGTCGACGCCGAGTTTGAGGTCGCCGTCGGGCGCGACGATTTTAATTTTGCCGAGTTTGCGGATGGCGTCCGTCTGTCCGGCCTGCGGAATGAGCAGTGCGTCGGCGCCGGCTTCGATGCAAGCCGTGACGAGGGATTTATCGGGTTTGTCGATCTGGACCCAGAGTTCTTTTTTCAAAGAAGGTCAACCCCCGGGGGCGTTAATGGCCGAGCGCGCCGGCGGCGGGTCCTGTCGCTGTCGGAGAAGTTCCCCGAGCTCATTCTCGCCCCGCATCCCTGCGGGGCTCCGAGGTGGATGCGCCTCACGGCCGTCCGGGCCTTCCGGCGCATCCAAATCCGCTCGGGGGACATCTCCTCCGCGCCACCCGCCGCCATACCCTGTTGGCGAGTCCGAGAAGGGTTGCCAAGTTCCGAGGCCGAAAGGCCATGTCGTGCGAGGCCAAGGCGGTCACGGTTGTTATTTAGACTTGCCGCGGAGGATTTTTTCGGCTTCTTTGACGGGTTTTTTATCGTGGACGATGGCGGCGATGGCGCGGATCATTTTGGCGGGGTCTTTGTGCTGGAAGATATTGCGGCCGATGGACGCGCCGCGCGCGCCGGCCTGCATGGCGCCGTGCATCATTTCGAGGACTTCGATATCGGTGTCCATTTTGTCGCCGCCCGCGATGAGGACGGGGACCGGGCAGCCGTTGACGACTTTTTTGAAGCTTTCGACGCCGCCCGTGTAGGGGACTTTGACGAGATCGGCGCCGAGTTCCGCGCCGACGCGGGCGGCGTGGGAGACGATCTGGGGGTCGTAGGGGTCTTTGGCTTTTTCGCCGCGGGTGTACATCATGGCAAGAAGCGGCATCCCCCAGGCGCGGGCCTGGGCGGAGACGTGGCCGAGCTGTTCGAGCATTTCGGGTTCTTCATCGGCGGCGAGGTTGATGTGAACGGACACGCCATCGGCGCCGCGGCGGATGGCTTCTTCGACCGTGCAGACGAGTACCTTGTAATTCGGTTTGGGCGACATGGCCGTGGACCCGGAGAGGTGGACGATGAGCCCGCAGTCTTTGCCCTCGCCGCCCCGGTATCCGTGTTCGATGATGCCCTTGTGGAGGAGCACCGCGTCGGCGCCGCCTTCGACGCACTTGGCGACTGTCTCCCGCATATTTTCGAGACCGCGGATGGGCCCCACGGTGAGGCCGTGGTCCATGGGGATGATGACGCAGTTCCCGGTTTTCCGGTCCATGATGCGGTCCATGCGAACCGCCTTGCCGATCAACATGTTTGCCTCCCTGGCAGTCGAGTCTGACACGCGGAGGGTATTTTCAAATATTTGGGGGGGAAAGTCAATTAGGGAGGGAGAAAGGGAGAGAGGGAAAGATATAGATAAAGTCAGAAGTGAAAAGAGTTATGGGAGGTCTTTGAGGGAGCGCGGGGGGCAGGGGGCGAGGGCGACGGCGTTGCGGAGGGCGTGGATGATGGACTGCCATTTTGGGTTGAGGCGTTTCCAGTCATTGGGGTCGAGGACGGATTCGCGGGACATGACGTTGAAGAGGGGGATGTCGAGGTAGCCGTATCGGGGGTGTCCGATGACGAGGTCTTCGCAGGGGACGCCGGAAGTGACGACGAATTCCTCGGAGTTTTTTGTGTCAGAGAGGGATATTCCCGGGCCGATCCAGAGCGGGGCGTTGTCGCGCCAGACGTAACGGCCGGCCTTGAGAGTCCCGGGACATCGGAAGATGCCTTCCTCGAGCGTGCAGACGATGAGGTTGGAGCCTTCGATCTCGGGCAGAGCCTCGTTATATCGCAGGATGTCTTCGGGGCGTATTTCATAATTCATGAATTCGGCGACGTGGAAGAAGCTGAGCGGCACGACGTCCCTCATGGCTTCGAAGTCCGCCATGTACTGGGATTCGCTGACGAGTCTTGCGTTAATTTCGCTGACGAAGACCGCGTCCGGCACGCCGGATTTATCGGTGGTCGTGAGGAAGTCGATGCCGAAGTTTCCCCGATAGCAATTCCCCCCCATCCAGCGGCCGACCTTGATCATCGTGTCGATCATCTGTTTTCGAATTTCAGGCGGAATGCCTCTCAGGCTGAAGTCCGACCCGCTGTGTTGAGTCTGGACGGGCGTGAGCGCGGGTTCGCCGACGATCTGGACGCAGGGCGGGGAGAGGACGATTTCTCCGTTGCAAATGGAGGCCGTGCAATTGAGGGGCGGCCCCGGCAGGAACCTGGTGATTTTGACCTGGGTCCGATCGAACCGGTCCTCGAGCATTTCCTGTTTTTCCGCGACCATGTTGTCGAAGTCCACTTTCGACCGGATGATATCGGTGCCCATGCCGGCCGACGAGAGCGGGACCTGGACGACGAACGCGCCTCCGTATTTCTGCGTGAGTTCCTCATAGTTGAGGCTTCCGAGAAATCCGAGGGAGCTTTCAGGGGGAATCGGAATGCCGAGTTTGGCCGCGCGCCATGCGAGGCGCGCCTTGTAATCGAAATAATTCTGCACGATCACGGGATTTTGGAGGAGGCGCAGATGGCGACCCTTATGAAACAGGAATTCCTGGAGGTCAGGCGTCGTGGAGAACGGCACGAAGCAGACATCGTCGTCCCATTCCCCAATACATTTCATGATGCGGTCGCCTTCGTCGTGGAGGAAGAACATCTCGAACGGTTCCGGGTCGCCGTGCCGGACACGCTTTTTCCGTTCGTAGGAGAAGACCTTCGCGCCCCAGGCATTCTCAATGATCGTGCGCACCTCATCGCCGTCGTCATCGCAGATGACCGCCGAGACCGGCAGGAAATGCGAGAGCATGTGCGAGTCGCATGCCGTTGCGCCGTAGTAGACGAATCGTTTGCCCTGAAACCATCGCCTCTGGTGCGCGATTTTTTTCAGCGCCGAGAGGCTGCGGAGGGGCGAAGCTGTCGCGGTGGTCATGGCCGCCGCGCGAAGCTCGAAGTCATTTCAAAACCCCCTGACCCGGGGGTCCTGCCAACGGTCTGTCGTCCGCCTTCCGGTACTCCCCTCCTACGCCCGGTTCCCGGGCTTCGGAGGGTCCGTTCCGGTTCGGGCGCCAGACCGTTGCCACCCCCCCGCCTCTCAGGCGGGAAGGGGGTTTTGAAATGACTTCTCATCACAGCGGGAACCATTTCCCGCGGGCCTCCGATGGGTTGGCGCGGGAGATACGGAGGCCGAGTTTTCGTGTATCGAAGACGGCGGTGGCGAGTGTGACGTGGTCGTTTTGGGGGTGCGGGGTACAATAGAAGCAGAAGGGCGCGCCCGCGCGGGAGCCGAGGAGTTTGCGGATCCGGCGTTCGTCGAACTTCGGATTTCTGGCGATAAAATCTTTCCCGACCCCCATCCGCGAGAGGGTCCACTGAAGGCCGCCCGGCGAGTCCATGTCGAGCATATCGGAGTGGATGTAATGATTGGTGTGGAGGGCGACGCCACGCGGTCTGGAGAGAGAGACGCGTTTGGCGGAAGTTTCGACGTTCAGATACCGGGCGTGTTTAAAGAGGTTGATGCTCTGGCCGAAGGACCTGTAGTGCGACCTGGCGATGTGCACAGCCGATTTAAAATCCGGCGCGTCGAGGATGGCGCGCGTGATGAGCGTTCTAGGAATCCCGACGCGGCGGTCTTTGGGGGAGAGATAATTGATCGCGTGGAAGAGCCCGTGCGAATTCACCCCGACGCTCATGCCCGGCAGGTATCCGTAATACGCAAGGCAAAGGAATCCGCCGCCGGTTGGGTAGCGGACACGCAGGACGTAGACATCATTTCTGCCTGAGGACCAATCCTCGTTATGGCCCACGAGATAATGCCCGCTGCGCGGCGCCGCAATCGTTGAGCAAGACCCCGGCCCGCGCGCGATAGACTCATCGATTTCGAGGAGTTCGATATAGTTGAGCGCGAACATATCGCGAAACGGCACGCCGGCGCCGTGAGCCATGCCGTCGATTTCCTCGACGTATCGCGGGAAGGCGTGCGTGCTTCGAGCGATGGATTCATCGAGGGCTTTCTGGAGCGTGCCGACGCGCCCGGTCCATTCAGCGGCGAGTGCCCGGTTGTTGAGCGCGACGAAGCGGCGGATCTCGCGCCGGAATTTGCGTCCGATCCCCAGCCCGACGTCATAATTAAACCCGGAGACTTCAAATTCGATGACCGGTTTCATGGAAGGCGGGAGGGTAGTTTGGGAGGGGGGAAAAAGCAAGAAAGGGAGAGAGGGAGAGAGGGAGAAAGGGAGAAAGGGAGAGACCCCCCTCCCGGCCTCCCCCTCAAGGGGGGAGGGGGTGTTCTTGTCAGGGCGGGGATGGGGAGATAAGAGAGGGGCATGGAGAAAGGCGGGAGAGAATTGGAGTGTGAGGGCG
Source organism: bacterium (assembly GCA_016202645.1). GTDB lineage: Bacteria > Lindowbacteria > 2-12-FULL-62-27 > 2-12-FULL-62-27 > 2-12-FULL-62-27 > JACQOF01. Next base: position 3,722 of record JACQOF010000076.1, on the reverse strand, counting down.
TATTCAAAGCGTACCGGAACGGCGGGGAGGAGAGTCCTGTTTTGTCCGGTGTGGGGATGGCCGTCGGCGCCGGGGAGTGGGTGTCGATATCTGGGCCGAGCGGGAGCGGGAAGACGACGCTGCTTCATATGCTGGCGGGTCTGCTCCCGCCGGACCGCGGGAGTGTGAAGTGGGGCGGCTCGGATTTGTACGGAATGCGTGAGCCAGGCCGGTCCGCCCGCCGCGCGCGCGAGGCCGGCATGATTTTTCAGTTTCATCATCTTCTGGCGGACTTGACCGTGGAGGAGAACGTGCGCCTATCGATTGATCTGGCGAACAGATCCCCCGGATTCCCCGGCGTTTCGGGACTCATCGAGCGGCTGGGTCTTGCGGCTCTGCGTCACCGCCGGATCGAGAAGTTATCGGGCGGCGAGCGTCAGCGGGTGGCGGTTGCGCGGGCGCTGGCGCACGGTCCACGGATTATTTTCGCCGACGAGCCGACGGGCAATCTGGACGAGCGCGCGTCGGAGGAACTGCTGGATCTTTTCGAGGGCATCGCGAGATCGGAGGGGACGACGATTGTGATGGTCACGCACAATCCGGCGGTTTCGGCGCGCGCGGATCGGAGGTTTGAGCTGAGGGGGGGTAAGCTGGTGGAGGATGGGAGGGAGAAAGGGAGAGAGGGAGAAAGGGAGAGAGGGAAGTAATTGTTCAGGTTGTCATGCCTGTATGAGGCGGGGGCATCCAGAGCATCGCAAAGCAGACTGGATTCCCGCTTTCGCGGGAATGACGGAGAGGACAGAGTAGTAACGAAAGGCGGACTGCGCGAGTCAGGCGGATTTCTTGTGTCTCCAGTATTCGATGATCATCGGCAGGATGCTGATGAAGATGACGATGAGGACCGCTTTTTCGAGATTGGCCCGGACCCATGGGATTGCGCCGAGTTTATAGCCGAGTCCGGTCATAGCGAAGACCCAGAAGATGCCGCCGAAGACGTTAAAAGAGAGGAACCGCGAGTATTTCATTTTGGCGATGCCGGCCACGAGGGGGGCGAAGGTGCGTACGATAGGCACGAAGCGCGCGAGGACAATGGTTTTGCCGCCATGCCGTTCATAGAACTCATGCGTTTTGATGAGGTGCCGCCGCTTAAAGAACATTGAGTCCGGCCTGTCGTAAAAGGCGGCGCCCACGCTGTGACCGATCCAGTAGCCGACCGTATCTCCGACGATCGCCGCGACGGAAAGGACGATGTTGAGGGTCCAGAAGTCGAGGTGACCCAAGCCCGCGACGAAACCCGCCACAAAGAGGAGGGAATCGCCGGGGAGGAAGAATCCGACGAAGAGCCCCGTTTCGGCGAAGACAATCGCGATGAGGATGGCATACCCGCCCGCGAGGATCATGGCCTGGAGGCCTTCGGGGGTAAAGAGGAAGAACCTCAATTTTTCAAATTGTTCCAAGAGCGCGTCCATCAGTCCGCCCCCAACGCGCGATGGAGAAATTTCCGTCCTGGAAATTTCTGAGACTGGAGCGTTGGGGACAGGACATCCCTGTCCGTTCCCAACGCGCAATGGAGACTCGACAGGATTTTCCGAGCCAACCTCGGCGAAGGGACGCGAAATAGCGCAGCGCTTTTTCTTTTCCCGACCACCACCGTCACCTGTTTCCGGCGATTGAGGACGCGGAACATGTCCTCATCGGTGCGATCGTCGCCGAAGGCGACCGCCGCGGCGCCGCCGGGGGCCCGATCGAGAACAAACTCGACGCCGATCCCCTTATGCGCCCCCATCGGGCGGACTTCAAGGACGCATTTCCCCCGGATGAGGTCCAGGATTCCGCGTTTGACATAGGGCCGGACGAGTTCCATCAATTTCCGCCGCGCGCGGGCCGCCCTGGCGGGTGGCGCGAGCCTGTCGTGGAGAGAGAGGGAGACCGTTTTGTTTTCAAGCGTGAACGAACCGTCGATCCATTTTTTCAATTCCGCGCAAATGCGGTTCACCGCCGATTTCGCCTTGGCGACCGGCAAGAGGTAACGGACAGTTCCCGTTCCCCGTGCGAATTCAAGGCCATGGGTACCGATAAAGCAAGTCCGGCGGAGGGGGAGCATACGCCGGATATCGCGGATGGACCGTCCCGTAATGATAACCGGCCTGAGGTTTCGGGACCGCTCGAGCCTCCGGAGGAGCCGCAGGAGGTCCGCGTCGGGCAGAGCGTCCTGGGGTCTTCCGGCGATTTCTCGCAGGGTGCCGTCGTAATCGAGGAAGAGGAAGAGCATACGAGAGCGTCGGGCCAATTCAATCAGTTGGTCGGCAAGGGATTTAGAGCTTATCCGAGAACCCCCCTCCCCTCCTCCCCCTCAAGGGGGGAGGAGGGGTGTGGGCGGGAAGGGCGCATTCTCATCCTTTGGGCCCATTCAATATCTGGATGGCGTTTTTGGCGGCGCCGTAATTGGGGTCGAACTTCAGCGAATCCGTCCAGACTTTTCTGGCGTTGTCTTTCGACCCCGCCTTAAAATACGCGAGACCCAGCCCGTACAATTTCTCCGCGTCGGCCCCGCCGAGTTCGATGGAGCGATTAAAGTGGAAGATCGCGCGCGGCAATTCCGCCGGCGAATTCATCTGGAGGGAGGCCGTGGCGAGGTTATAGTGAACCGCCGCTATCTTGTCGTTTAGCAGGAGGCTCTCCTGATATTTTTTCTGCGCTTTTTTATATTCGCCCTTCTGCAGAAGCCCGTCGCCCTCCAGCGCGAACTTTTTCGCCGCGTCCTTGTTGTCATTGAGGTACCAGGACAGCGGGTTCCACCATTTTTTCTTAAAGCGTTGTTCCTTGGTGAGGGACGGAAACAAGGTCAGCCGAAACGAGAAGGACAGGACGACCGCGCGGCCCACGTCGCTCCGCGCGTACGTGATCAGCGTGAGCGGCATCGCCGACAGGGCCTTGATGTACATATTGGCGATTTGGGCATTATCTTTGTGATCGACCGGCAGAAAGACTTCAACGCGAAATCCCTTGGACGGATCCTTGACCTTAAAATCGAGCCCCGCGAACGTGACACTGGAAGCTTTGTGATCGAGGAACCGGGTGAGGTAGGCGAGGTGTTCCATCTGCGAGCGCGCGTACCGGCCGACCGTGATGAACGTGCCGGAGCGCGGGAAAACGGTTTTTGAGAAAGCGACGAAGCTCGGGTAGGTCAGAGTCCGGAAGTTGGAGAAGGGCACGCCGCCCCGGAAATTAAGGTCGAGGTTCAGGTCGACGCCTCCGGCGATTGCCGGCCAGAGGAATCCTTCCCGCAGGACCACCCACTTACCCTGGATGGAAGCGATCTGCGAGAGGATCGGGTCGGCGAATTCGCTGCCGAACCCGACGCGGCTGCCGACGAGGGACCCGGCCACGAGCGTGTAGTAGAGATCGAGCGTGATCCCGCGCTGGACCTTGGTGGAGGAATACCCATTCGGCGAAAATCCCAGCCCGGTGATCTGCCGGTCGAGGAACGTCGTCTGCGCCGCGCTTCGATTGATCTCATACGACGCCCGCGCCGCCCCGACGTCCGGCGCGTCGACGGACGTCGCGCTGGTTTTCTCGACCGCAACCGCCGCGGGGAGACACGACCAGAGCGCGACAAGCGCCGCGATGATTCTGAGAGAAAGCGAGGACAGAGCGGACATATAGAACATATCGGATAATATTATGGCCGAGATTACGGGGGGGGTCAATGGGGAGGGAGAGAGGGAGAGAGGGAGAAAGGG
>JACQOF010000085.1 GCA_016202645.1 bacterium | reverse complement strand
TGTCCGGACTGGTGCTTTCCGGGGGAGTGGAAGTTATGGGCGTGGGACGCACACTCTTGGCGACGGTGTTTCTGTCGGTGACGTTTCTTGAGATCAAGTTGATGGCCTACACCGCGGCGACGCTGGTGACGGCCGTCACGATGGCAACCCCGTGGCCGCGCAAGTTCCCCCTGAAACTATTCTTGATCGGCGTCGGCATCGGCCTTCTCTGCTTGGGCTACGCCCGGACGCTGGGCATGTCGCTGCCGCCCCTGCCGTTCCCCGGGGCGTTTGAAAGCATCCAGAGCGGCCGGCTGGCCGAACATCTGGCCTTTCATGTATTCGTCCTTCTTGGATCCTTCTATCTGGCGCGTCTGGCCGTCCGGGAGATCTGGATTCATCGCCTGGAGCGGATCGAAGAGACGATGCAGACACTCAATCGGTATTTTTCGTGGAAACGGGTCGCGGCCCTGTGGACATTCGGGTGGCGGGAACCCCTGCGATCTCTCATGCAGAGGGAATGCATGGGTCTGATGCGGGTCCACAACGTATTTGTCCCTTGGCTGATCTCGGTGGGCATCAGCGCGGCGTTCATGGTCATCGGCGCGCTGGATAGCTGGGAATTCTCCAGAACACGCGTCCTCGCGATACTGTCCCCCGGTCTGCTGGTGTTCGGAATCTATCTGGCGTTCTTTTACGTTCCGATGATCTTTTTCCTCTCCATTTCGTCTTTCGGTTCGGACCGGAGAGACATGGAGTTGATCGCGGCCCAACCGTTGCGGCCGCGGGACATCATCCTCAGCAAAACGTGGGTCTACGGATTTCTGCTCGGATGTGTTTGCACCGTCTGCATGGCCTGCTTTGCCTGGTACAATTTCCCGGAGGGGCGGATATCGCCGGGATACTTTCTCGGGACGATCGCGCTCTGGGCGGCGGGTTTCCAAGTGTGCTGGGTCTCGGTGTCTCTCGGCGCCATCCTGCCGTCGCCGTCCAGACTGGGAAAATATACGGCGGCCGGCATCCCCGCGCAGGGCATCGCGATTTTAGTCTGGGCGCTGGTCCCCATCTGCCTCCTCATCGCCTGGATCGCCGCCGAGTGGCTGCCGGCCCGCGTCTATTCCCTGGCCCCCGCCATGGCGGCCGTGTGGCTTCTGTTCGGATGGCTCCTCCACCGGGAGGCGACCCGGGCGATGGAGGAATCCGGCTGGGCCCGTCCGCGGGAAAAGATCAAAATTCCCACCCCGCGACAAGCAGGATTTTGAATTGACAAAGGATCAAAAGTATCATCTAGTTGTTGCTCGATGACGTGCGGCAATGGCGGACACTTACAACGGTTCATGATGGTATTGATATTCTTGTTTTCGCCATGGTGTGAAACTGTCGATGCCGCCTTCAAGGACGACTTCGAAAAATTTGTGCGGAACTCGGACTTGTTTGAAACCGAAGCCGGGTCGCGGGGTCTCATTTACGACGATACGGAAACGGTTTCGTATGTCAAAACGATTCTTGGCAGAATCCTCGGTACTCGGGCGGATTCTCTGCCGATGCATGTCCATATCCTCCGGGATCCCTCCTTGAACGCGTTCGTCATGCCGAATAACACGATGTACATTCATTCCGGCCTGCTCACCCGCTTTGAAAATGAGGCCCAGCTCGCGTTTGTCCTGGCCCATGAATGGGCTCACATTCATCAACATCATTTGTGGCATGGCATTCGGAGCACCGTGAGGAAAGTCGAAATGGCGGAATGGGTCAGTACGCTGGGCACCGCCGTCACCGCCGGGGCCAGTTCCTCCCTGCAAATCGGATCTCAATTGGGGCTGGCCGCCATTTTGAGCATCTCCATCAGCGGGTTTTCCAGGGAACAGGAGCGAGAGGCGGACGAGGTCGGGTTTACCATGATGGCGAAGGCCGAGTACGACGTCCGTGAAGCGACGACGTTTTTTGACATGATTTTGAAGGAATTCGGCGACCAGTCCGCGTTCGCGACGTTTTTCTACGGCAGTCACCCACGTCACAGAAAGCGAAAGGAATACCTCTCCAGGCTTATTGAGAAACATCGGCCATCCGATGACACCGCCACGGCTTATTCCGGCGACGGCAGCTACCTGAAAAGAATGGAGCCGCTACGCCGGCTGAACGCCAAAAAATACCTGGCGCACAAGATGCCCTTTTCGGCCTTGGGAGAATTGAGTCTCTATGATACACACGAAATGGGCGATTTGGAGATTCCCCTGCTCCGGGGAAAGGCTCACAGTTTTATTTACTCGGACTATGAGGACATTGAAAAGATACAGATCAAACGCAAATCGAAAAACCTATCGCTCGCCGAACTTCTTCCACGAAACGATCACTACCAGCGGGCGGCGTCATACTTCGGCGATGTGATCAAGGCGGATTCACAGTACGCTGAAGCCTATAAGGAAATGGGTCTATTGAACGAAAGCAAGGGTGAACACAAACTCGCCATCGGAATGTACCAGACGTATATGGATATCGCGTCCGACAGTGGATCGATCCGGTTTATCGGCTGGAAGATCCGTAACCTGAACAAAAAACTCGAAACAGAAAGCGAGGAATGACAATGCCCATGAAACCCCGGATGCTGCAGGCAGGCTTGGTTGGTCTGATCCTCACCGTGGCCGCGATGCCGGCGGCCGCTCGAATCCTATACCATCCCGAATATGATACGCGGGTAAAGATGGTCAAGAGCATTTTGCTCCTCGAACCGAACGTGCAAATCGCAACCCAGCATAAGTCGACCGTTTTTGAAGCCGTTGATACCGAGCAGGCGATTGTTCGCACGAAGGTTTTGCAGGAAGTCGAGGAAATTTTCAGGGATCGGGGATTCAAGATCGTCTTTTGGGACCCCAAACAACTGGAGGCTGAGCGGAGAGACCTTTATTATGAGGTTATCGCAAATATTCAAAAAAGCCATAAGGAGTCGGCCAAGCTTATTGGGCGGGCCGGGAAGGCCATCACCCATCAGCAGGCATTGGGGGAGCAGGCAGCCACCTTGGCCGCAATGGCGGCCGCGGATGCGATCGGTTATGTGAGTTACAATGTCACCCGGTTGAGCGAAAAGGCGGTCAGCACCAAGAAGACGCAGGGATTCATCATCGCCGTGGCAACGGGCATAACGACACCCATTATCCAGGCGACGGCCGTCTGCGATGTCTCTATTTTCGAGGGCACCAGCGGTGAAATGCTCTGGATGAATTCGTCCGTCCTTCAGAATACCGGCACGTTCATGGGGGTAGGGCAATTGGACATCAGTAACCGGTACTGGGCGCTCTATATGCTGGAAATGATGGCCAAACAGTTCCCGGAATTCGAAATGGCAACGACCCGGAAGGCGATGACGATGCGGACCGGGAAATCCTCTGGCAAGGACAAGAAAACGGAAAAGAAAAGAAAATCAAACGGCGGATCGCTTTTCGGCAAGAAAAAACAGACGCCGGAAGAGGTCGAGAACCCTCCCCAAGGAACAGCGCCCGATGAGAGTAACGAAGTTCCGTCATCTCCCGATCTCGCGCTGGAGGCGGAAACGCCCCAGGGCGATACCTCCGCTCCGACCATCATCCCGCCGGAAAATGATACGGGTGAAACGCCTCCTCTAAAAACGCAGGAGCCGCAGACTGGCGAGGGAACCACCTCCCCCGAACCGGCGGCCGCCCAGACCGAAACCGCCGAAGAACCCTAAACGCGCAGGCGGAGGAACACGTCAATAATACACGACAATGAACATGGGGACAGGCTTCGGTTTGGGACGCCCGGTGATATAATGACATGCTTCAGACGCGCGGCACTCATTTGTTGTCTGATCACAGGCACGGCATTCATCTCCCATGGTTCGGACACGCAGGTGGCCGTGCTGTTGATGGTGAATGTTTCACCCAAATTGCTGGTCCATTATACGGCCAAACCGATGTCCAATGCCACCATGGCTGTGGCCGATCAGTTCGGCGCGTTGGGCATACTGGCGCTCGGCGCCAGCATGGCCGCCCAGACATCAAAACATTCGGGTCAACTGAGAAAGACAGTTGGAGATTTCAACGAGCGCGGAGGTGCTTTGTTGAATGATTTGCGAAAACATTATGACAGTTCAAACATGACTGTTCAGATGGAGATTTCAGGGGATACAGAACTCAAACGAAAATATTTCAGATCCAACGGACTACCCGGGCGGAGGCCCCGCAAGGAGGAATCTCCCTATACTCATTTGATCTATGTTGACGAGACGGCCGGAATGCGGACAGGAACAGACATGGGAACATTGTCCGCCTCTTCATGGATCGAATACAATGTTTTCGATGCCGCGACCCTCAAGTCCATGGCGAAAGGCAATCTTTCCGCGCTGGCGGACACAACATACGGTTACGATACCGCCGTCTTAAGTCCCGACCCGCTAAAGACCGATTATCCATCCGTTTCCGATCTGATCAGCAAGAACCTGATACAAACTCTCTCGGGTCTGGATGTACTTTCGAGGATGGACAAATCCATATCAGGACAATAACCCTCGCCCTTTGTCAGATACCCTCTAAATTTCCAGTTTGGCGTTCAGCTCAATCCAGAGATTCTCGTCGGCCAGGATCGATTGTTCAAGTTCCGCATACCGCGCGTTCCGTTCGCGCGACCAGCCGGCGCCGTCGGCCGTGAATTCGCGTTCGATTTCGGCGAGCTTTTTCTTTTGAAGTTCCAGCCGTTCTTCGACCTTTTTGATCTGGGAAAGAATCTTTCGCTGGTCGCGTCTGGAATGATCCGCCGGCCGGCCAGGCTGGGATTCATTCTTCCTGTGATTCGTTGAGGATGGGCCGTCGGTGACGATTCCCGTTTTCAATTCTTCCTGAATTCTTTTTTCAAGATGATACACGTAGTCCTCATAATTTCCCGCGTGCCGCCGGACGGCGCCGTTGTGGACTTCGATGATTTCGGTGGCCACCAGATTTACAAATGTCCGGTCGTGGCTGACGAAGAACACCGTGCCGGCAAATGTTTTGAGCGCATGGCCCAGGGCTTCTACGGTTTCGAAATCGAGATGGTTGGTCGGCTCGTCGAAGATCAGCACGTGACGCTTGGCCAGGAGCAGGCTCGCAAGACAGACCCGGGCGCGTTCGCCGCCGCTCAAGACCGATATCCTCTTTTTGACGTCGTCGCCCTTGAACAAAAAACTTCCGGCGAGGTTCAGGATGTCCTGCCGCGAAACGCCCGGGGCCGCGTGGTCCGCCAGATGGGTGTAGACATCCGAATTTGAATCCAGCGCCGTAAATACGTGCTGGGCGTAGTAGCCGATCTCCAGTCCATGCCCCCACTTGAACGTTCCGCCCCTGGGTTCAAGATCGCCGGCGATGGTCCGGAGAAACGTCGTTTTTCCCTGGCCGTTGTCGCCCAGAACGGCGACGTGTTTTCCGTGCAGAATTTCCATATTAATTTTGTCGGCGACCCGTTTCCCGGGATACCCGATGGCGAGGTCTTTGCAGACAATCGCGTCCTTGTTCTGTTTTTCGACGTTCGGCATCCGGATCGACACGTTCCCGAGCGCATGGCCGACCTCGATGGTCTTCAGCCGCGCCAATTGTTTCATCTTCGACTTCGCCTGAGTCGCCTTGGAGGCCTTGGCGCCAAATCGCGTGATGAACAATTTGAGCTGGCGCTGTTTGGCCTCGACATTTTTGTTGTGGCTGATCGCCTGCTCTTTCTGTTCTTCCTTGAAAATCAGGTATTCCTCGACCGTCCCGGGATAGAGCGTGCAATCGCCTCTTTCGATGTCCAGGGTGTGCGTGCAGGTTCTCATCAAAAATTCCCGGTCATGCGAAACGACCATGAACCCGCCGCGAAAATCCTGAAGAAATTCCTCGAACAACATCAGCGTTTTGAGATCAAGATAGTTCGTCGGCTCGTCCATGATGAGAAAATTTGGGTCGGTCAGAAGCATGGACGCAAGCTTCACGCGCGTGCGGTACCCGCCGGGCAGACTTCCGATTTCGGTTTTCAGCAAATCATTTTTCAATTGAAACGATCCGGCCACCTTCCCGCATTGCCAGTCTTCCTTGCCGGTATATCTCCGAAGAAAATCGATGACGGTTTCATCCAGCCGGTAGGGGTCGAGCTGTTCCAGATAGGCCAGACGAAACCCGGCGCTCTTGTTGACCGTGCCGGCGTCCGCCTCCTCATGGCCGGTGATGATCCTGCAGAGCGTGGATTTCCCCGCGCCGTTCCGGCCGATCACGCCGACTTTCTGATCGTCAGACAGCGAGACGCTGGCCCCGTCCAGAATGACGCGGGTGCCATAGGCTTTGCGGATATTGTTCAGTTCAAGCCGAGCACTCACGGAATGGAAAGTATCATAGTCTCCGCGCATTGCGCGTGACGGTCAGGATGACGGGGACGAAGCGTTCGATGCCCGACGATTTGAAATAGGCGGCGATTTCGCTCGTCAACGGGTTTCCGGGGTTTGACGGGCCGTCGCCGGTTTTCGCGACCAAATCGGCCAGCCGTTTGGCGTAGAGATCCGCGGACAAATGCAGGTCGGGAATGTCCATGATTTTTGCCGAAAATGTAATTCCATATGTTCGGCAAAACTCATCCGTCAGGCAGTCGCGGACGAGGGCATAATCGCCGGTGTTCAATCTGGCCAGCGTGCAGTAACACGAAATCGTTCCGCCGGCGGCCAGATGGGGAACCGATTGCTCAATGAAATGTTTCAGATGCCGGATTCCGAGAGGCCCGCCGTTTCCGTAGTCGGAGTTCAGGGGTTCACAGACCGGCGGAATGGCATTGAACGGAGGATTTGAGACGGCCAGATGGATTTGACGGCCGGCCATGGCGTTCAGCACATTTTTTCCGGCCGGATCGTTGACCACGGGCCGGCATTTGGGGCCGCATTGGTTGAGGGCCGCGTTGATGTTAAATAGCCAGAGGCAGTGGGGGTCGACATCAACGCCGATGACCTGTTCAATTTCCGGACAGAGCTTTATGAGACTGATCGCCTGGATCCCGGATCCGCATCCCCAGTCGACGGCCAGCGGGCCTTTCAGAGCGCCAGTGCGCGAGAACAGCTTCAGATACTGAAGTAGAATATAACTGGTCTGATGCAGTTGTGACGTGGCCCTGCGCCTGCGATGGCCCATTTGGAATCCCACGGGGAGATCGATGAAAAAGTAAAGAATGTTCTTTTCAGCCTCTTCGACTCTGGTTTGCGACATCCAATTAAGATTGTGGGAGACCAGGGAAAGATGATTCAGGAAATAACTTCTTTCGCCGTGCCTGCGGATACACACGATCAGCCCGATTTTTTCCAGCCATTTGATCAACCCCGTGTCCCGCAGTCCGGCATCCCCGGCCTGCTCATGGGTCATCGGCCCGCCATAGGCCAAAAACTTGAGGATCATTTTCTCTTTGGCGGATAGGCCGGCCGAGTCCACATCAGCAAGGATTTCAGCCGGCGCGCGTTCGTAGTTGTAGACCGGACTGATGAGATCCCGCTGTGGATTTACCCGAAGGCTGATGTCGTGAAAGTTTATGCCGTCCAACCAGTCCCGGAGATCGGGCAGACAGGAGACAGATCGACGGTCGAAAAAAAGGCTCAGGGTGGTCTACTCCGCTTCGACGCCCATGCCGTGTGTGAATACAAGTTCACCGCCTTCATAGGCCGTCGCGATCAGCAGTCCGCCGGCGGCAAGCCACAGAACAAGAAAAATTCCTTCGCGTCTTCGGCCCAGCCGCCAGCGCCACAGGGAAAGGACGGTGAAAACTCCCGCGGTCCACCAGGCAAGGGTCTCGTGAAGATTGATCGTCCGCCAGGCCGGCGGCACGTGCGGCGCCGTTTCCTCGGCCAGAAGCCCAAGGCCCAACGCCGCCCAGGCCGCCGCGGTTCCAAGCCACAGAAGCCACGAAGCCGCGTTGGGAAGCCACTCCGCCCGGCGGCTCACCGCGCAGGCCAGCCAGCCCGTCAGAAGGAGCGCGATGGGAAAGTGGACAGCCGCCGGGTGGATCAGATACAGCTCGGGCAGTTGCACGTTACTTCTTTTTCGCCGGTTCCTTTTTTTCCGCCCGGGCTACGCTTTTCACGAGAATGCCCTGAATCCCGCCCTGAACCACTTTCTTCCCCGTGACGTTCACCTGCTCGGCCGCGAGCGCGCCCACGTTCTTGAATGCCTTTTCGTTCTTGTGATCCGGCACGAGAAGAAAGACCGAACCGTCCGCGGTCAGCAGACCCGCCGGGACGTGCAGGTTGTTCAGACATTCGCCCGCGCATTCCTGGTGTTCTTTGCCCTTGGCGCCATGCCCGAGGTAGCAGGAAAGATCGAGGACCTCTCCCGTCACGGTCACGGTTTTATCGGCCGCCGATTTTTCGGCGGCGTGATCGCCGTGAGAATGTTTGGATTCGGCCTTCCCGCCGTGCTCATGCCCGGCGTGGTCCCCCGCGCCGGCCCGCATGGCGACGGCCGCAACCAGGACAACGGCAAAACCAGCCGACAAAAGGATGGTGGGTTTCTTCATGTTCATGGTGTTTCCTCCTTCAAGGTGTCCGCGCGCTTGGTGTCAAGCCGCGCTCCTTCCAGACTGCGTATATCACGGGGTAAACCAGAAGCTCCATCAGAAACGACGTGACGATGCCGCCGACCATCGGGGCGGCGATGCGTTTCATCATGTCGGCCCCGGCTTCGCCGAGGCCAGCCCACATGATCGGCATGAGGCCGATCAGGGTCGTCAGGACGGTCATCAGCTTCGGCCGGATTCGCTTCACCGCGCCGTCGTGGATCGCCTCCTCCAGGTCCTCCCGCGTTTTCATCCGGCCCGCGCGGACCCGGTCGTTATAGGCCAGGTCCAAATAGAGAAGCATGATCACGCCCGTCTCGGCGTCGACACCGGCCAGGGCCAGCAGTCCCACCCAGACCGCGACCGAGAGGTTGTAGTCGAGAATCCACAAGAGCCACACCGCGCCGATCAGCGAGAACGGGACGGCCAGCATCACGATGAAAGTTTTCATCATCGATTTTGTGTTGATGTACAGCAGCATCACGATCACAAACAGCGTCAGCGGCACCACCCAGAGAAGCCGCTGTTTGGCCCGTTCCAGATATCGAAACTGGCCCGCCCACTCCAGATGCACGCCCGCGGGCAGGGTCACTTGCTCTCGCACAATTCGCTGCGCCTCCTTCACGTACCCGCCCAGGTCACGGCCCTTGACGTCGACAAACACAAACGACGCCAGGGAGCCGTCCTCGTTGCGGATGTCCGCCGGTCCGGTCGAAAATCCGATCCGAGCCAGCTGGCCGATCGGCACCTGCGCGCCCGTCTTCGTCGCGACTTTCACCCGCCGCAGTTTCTCCACGTCATCCCTGAAATCCCGCGGGTACCTGACGTTGATCGGAAACCGTTCCCGGCCCTCGACCGTCGTGGAGATGTTCATGCCGCCGATCGCCGACTCGATGATGTCCTCGACGTCTCCCACCGTAAGTCCATACCGGGCGATCTCGTCCCGGTCGATTTCGAAATCGAGGTAACTGCCGGAGGTGGCGCGCTCGGCGAAGACCGACCGCGTGCCCGGAATGTCCTTCAGGGCCTGCTCGATTTGCCGCGCGCTTTCGGCGATGGTCTCCAGGTTGGGCCCCATGACTTTTACGCCGATGGGCGAGCGCACTCCCGTGGCCAGCATCTCGATCCGTGTCTGGATCGGCATCCACCAGATATTGGGCATGCCGGGAAACCGCAGTTTCGCGTCCATCTCCTCCTTGAGACCCTCCACCGTCAGGCCGGGCCTCCAGTTCTCCATCGGTTTCAGCGTGATGATCGATTCGACCATCATGATCGGCGCCGGATCTGTCGCCGTCTCGAACCGTCCGATTTTGCTGAACACATGCTCGACTTCCGGAAACTCCTTGATGATTTTCCCCATCGAATGGATCACCTGCCCCGCCTGCGTGATCGACATCCCTGGCAGGGCCGTCGGCATGTAGAGAAACGATCCTTCCCAGAGCGGCGGCATGAATTCCGAGCCCAGCAAAAAGTAGACGGGGACCGTAACGGCGATGAGGGCCACCGCGACGGCGATCACCGTCCTGCGGCGGTTCAGCACAAATCGGAGACAGGGGGTGTACAGTTGCTGAAGCCTCCGGCTGATCGGATGGTCCTGCTCGGCCCGGATTTTTCCTCCTCCGGGCAGGAGCATCGCCATGAGCGCGGGCGCGAGCGTGACGGCCAGGAGCGCGGCGAAGGCCATCGAAAAGTTTTTGGTGAACGCCAGCGGTTTGAAGAGCCGCCCTTCCTGTCCTTCCAGCGCGAAGATGGGAACGAAGGAGATTGCGATCACGAGAAGCGAGAAAAAGATCGACGGCCCCACATCCTGCGCCGCTTCGATCAACACGTCCAGCACCGGTCGGGGCCGCCCTTCCGCCTCCCACTCCTCCATCCGCTTGTGCGCGTTTTCCACCAGCACGATGGCCGCGTCGACCATCGCGCCGACCGCGATGGCGATGCCGCCGAGGGACATGATGTTGGACGTGACGCCCGTGAAATACATCGGGATGAATCCCAGGATGACGGCAATCGGCAATGTCACAACGGGAATGATGGAACTGCGGACATGCCAGAGAAAAATCATGATGACCAGCGCGACCACGATCATCTCTTCCGTCAGTTTTCGTTTCAGCGTATGGATCGCCGCCAGGATCAGGTTCGACCGGTCATAGACGATCTCAAACCGAACGCCTTCCGGCAGGGCTGTTTCCAGAAGTTTCATCTTGGCTTTGACACGATCGATTACCTTGAGAGCGTTCTCGCCGTATCGCGCGACCACAAGCCCGCCGATCACTTCGCCCCGGCCGTCCAAGTCCACAACGCCGCGGCGCATGTCCGGCCCGATGCGCACGCGCGCCACCTGCCGGAGGAGCACGGGCGTTCCGTCGTTGACGGAGACCGCGATCCGCTCGATGTCGGACACCGACCGGATATATCCCCGGCCGCGGACCATGTATTCGCGTTCGGAGAGTTCCAAACTTCGGCCTCCCACATCGTTGTTCGACCGGCGGACCGCTTCGATCACGTCCTGGAGCGGGATGGCGTAGGCGAGAAGCGCGTCCGGATCGACTTCAATCTGATATTGCTTGACGAATCCGCCCGCCGTGGCGACTTCCGCCACGCCCTCGACGCTTTCCAGGGCATATCGGACCGTCCAATCCTGAATCGCTCTCAGCTGGGAGAGGTCATGCCGGCCGGACTCGTCGACCAGGGCGTACTCGAAGACCCATCCGACGCCAGTCGCGTCCGGGCCGAGAGTCGGCCGGACTCCTTCCGGCAGGTTCGCGAGAGACTCGTTCAGGTATTCGAGGACGCGCGTCCGCGCCCAGTAGATGTCCGTCCCCTCCTCGAAAATGACGTAAACGAACGACAGCCCGAAAAATGACTGGCCGCGGACGAATTGGACGCGTGGAGCCGACAGGAGGGATGTGACGATCGGATAGGTAATCTGGTCCTCGACCAGATCGGGCGACCGTCCGTCCCATTCCGTGAAGACAATGACCTGGACGTCCGAAAGGTCGGGAATGGCGTCCAGGGGCAGATGCATGAGGCACCAGATTCCCACGATCGTGAAAAAAACGGTCAGCGTGAAAACAATGAACCGGTTGCGCGCGCACCATGCGATCAGCCGTTCGATCAATGCCGATGCACCCCCTCCGTCCCCGCCTTCCCTGGCGTTATTTCCTGTCCGCCGTAATATGTCATGCCGGAGATGCCGGCGCGGAGCTGGGATTCGGAGTCAATCAAAAAGTTTCCGCTGGTGACGACTTCCTCGCCCGCCGCCAGGCCTTCCAGAATCTCGATCCGTCCCTCCGCCTTACGGCCGATTTTCACGAGGCGCGGCTCGAAGCGCCCGCCGCCCTTGTGGACGAACACGTGCTGACGCCGTCCGGAATCGAGAACGGCGCCGTCCGGCACGCTGAGGCCTTCTCCAAGGTCCGAGCGGATGAACACGTTGACGTACAGATCAGGCTTCAGCAGTTGGTCCGGATCGTCGACTTCCGACCGGATCCGCGCCGTGCGGGTTTTCGGGTTGATGACCGGGTCGATCGCGGCAATCACCCCTTTAAACGCGCGGCCGGGATACGCCGGCGCCTCCACATCGACGGGAATGCCGACCCGGACGAACGACAAATCCGATTCGTAAACGTCGGCATAGACCCAGACCTTGCCGCCCTCTGCCGATCCCAGCAGAAGTCCGAGATCGACGCGCCGCCGGGTCCGCAGAATCCGGATTTGCGCGTCGTTCAGCCCCAGAAGCCGCAGGCGCGTTTCGGCGGCCTTGAGCAGCCGGACGTTCCGTTCGCGGGACGCCGGCAGGCCGGCGTCCTCGGACATCTCCATGAGATCCAGCGCCGAAAGATATTCCTCCTGCGTGTGGTAGAGGTCCGGGTCGTAGGCGGCGCGGCCGTAGGCGCGGATGGTCCTGTTGAGCGGCGCGATCTCGGCGGTTCCGAACCTGACCCCGATGAGCTGAATTTTCTGCGACGAGAGCGTGACCGCTCCCCGGCCTTCAACCGTCGATGCCGCCTCCGACTGAACGTCCGGAGAAATTTTTACCAGCGACATATTGCAAATCGGGCACCGGCCCGGTTCATGCTTGTGGACCTGCGGGTGCATCGAGCAGGTGAAATAATCATGCGGTTGGGACTCGTCGATGACCGGGGCCTGGTCCCGCGCACCGAAAAACAGATATCCCGATACTCCGGCGGCGAGCAGGGCGGTCAGGCCGATGATGAGAAGTTTATTCATGGTGGACTCCCTCCATTTCAGTATGCAGTCCGGATCCCACAACCCGTTCGAGGACGGCGCGGGCTTTGCCGTACGCCGCCTGAACGCGGATGAGGGTCAATTCCTCGGTGAGCAGTTGCTGCTGAGCATCGAGCAGGTCCAGAAACCCGGCGCGCCCGGCCCGATATCCGCTCTCGACGACCTCGAGATTTTTCCGCGCGCGCGGGAGGATCGAACCGCGATAGACCTGCGCGGTCCGGGCGGCGTTTCGGACTTCGGCCGCGGCGGCGCGAAGATCCGCGCCGACCTGTTTTTCCGTCCAAGTCATCATGAGTTCGGCGTGTCGAAGATCGGCGCGCGCCGCGCGGACCTCGGCGCGTTGTTTCCAGAAATAGAGAGGCAGGTTGAGCAGAGCCGACGCGTTGTAGACCTTGGGCATCCCATTCTCGACCATGCGTGTCCATCCGAGAGTGAAATCGGGGATGAATCCCAGTCTCGCGAGTTTCAGTTCGTAGGTTGCGTGCTTGATGTGATGGTCGGCCGACTTGAGGTCCACATTTGCGGCCGCCGCGGCCGAATCGAGCGCGTCGATGGTCGCCGTCATACCATCCACTTCCGGCGCCTGGGGCCTGCCGAGCGCCGAATCAACCGGGCGATTCAGAAGCGCGTTCACCCGCGCGCGTTCCGCGGGCAGTCGTTCCTCGAGGTTGGCGGCTTCCACTGCGATCCGGTCAGCCTCGACATGCGCGCGCAGAACATCCCTCTGCATGACCTTGCCGGACGCGTACTGCCGTTCGGACACGCCGGCGACGCGTTCCCAGATGCGCGAGTGCGCGCGGGCGATGCGGAGGCTTTCCTGAAGTTCCCAGAGATCGTAATAGGCCGCGGTGACATCCGTCTGAAGGTCGAGGACAACGCGGTCGTATTCATACCTGGCCATGAGCGCCTTGTGGTATTGCACCTTGCCGCGCGCGGAAAGTTTCGCCGGGATGGGAAGTTCCTGCCGGACCATGTACATGTCCTGTCCGGCGTTTTTGGATTTGGGAGACTTGCCCCGCCCGATCCGCCAGAGATCGGCCCCGACCATCGGATCGGCCGGCGTTTTTTGCGCGGGAATTTTCGCGCGTTCAGCCTCCCACGTCTGCCGCGCCGCCGCCGCATTCGGGTTATTCGCGTAAGCCTCCGCCAGAAGCTCCTTCAGCCGCGCGGGGCCCGGTTCAGCGGCAATGGCCGCGGCGGGGATGGACATATAAATCAGGACAAACATTCCGAATTTCATCTGAAGCCCTCCTGAGAAATTGAACATCTTCTCCCCAATGGGGAAGAGGTGATGTAGATATCCGCGTGTCTGGAAATCCGGACAGATTTGTCCGGTTAGAGAGGGGGGGTCAGATCAGAAGAGATCGGAGGGTGAGGAAAAGTCTGGCGAGAGGTTCAGGAAAATCGAGTTTCGAGACTGGCCTGACGGCAACCGTTGAAGGCGCCGAGACGTCCGTAATTTCCGCTGCGGCGCTGACAGCCGTTTCAATCGACGCCGCCGGAAGAACCGCCGCCGCCGAAGCGTCCGGCGCGCACGTCATCTGCGGCGAGCAGTCCGAACCCGGACAGCAGGGCATGTCGCAGGCCGGAACCGCCTGCGGGGCCAAGATCATGCAGAAAAGCGCTACCAGCATCACAACCGCTCTTTTCACAGCGGCTGTATTCTAACGCAAGAAAGGGCGCGTGTCAAATTCCGGCGTCCGCTGAATTTTTTGGAGCGGGACTACAATCAGTAGCGGGGAGGACTCGAAACTTGCCAGTAGCGCTTTCACCCTTGAATTTTTTTTGAGCGGGACTACAATCCAGCGACTCGATCATATCGACGGTCCACGAGAACTTTCACCCTTGAATTTTTTTTGAGCGGGACTACAATCCCGCTCCGCGGTTATGAAGCTGTGTGAGTTGGGTTCGGAATGAGTGAGGCAAATTTCGCAAGCGTCAAGCTTGCGAGATTTGTCGGGTGGTTTGCGAAATCAGAATACATCGCCGCAGAAATTGCGATATTCGCATTGCTCGCAGGCGTTGCGATACGCCGTCGCGGGCGGGAAATCATGACTTGCCGACATGGCTCGAATGCCTTCTATCGCCCGCCGGAGTCGTTCGGTCCATGCGGCGTCCAACTCCAGGCGTTCCACACATCCGCGATCTAGAAAATACATGAACGCGCACAGACACGGTTTCTTGAAATGCTCGGCCGCCAGAATCTGATACGCCGCCGCCTGCATCCGGTGATTGTCTCCAACGAACCCCCCGCTTGCCTTCACGTCAATGATGGCAACGGCATCCTCGCGTTCGAGCGCCAGATCGATCCGCCCGGCGATGCCGATCGATTCGCTCATCGCATATACGCCAAAATGTCTTTTTGCCCGGTCCCACCCGTATCGGCTCAAACTCCGCCGTACCTCCAGCCGTCGAAACTCCTCCTCCAACCGCTGACCGCGTTCCATCAGCTCCGTGGCCGGCGGCCGAATCGGCATGACTCTAGAAAAATAAGGGATGCGCGGGCAAAAGGCGAACTGTTTCAAGTCGCTGACCGTGACGATGTCCGAAGCGACCGGCATCATTCGAATTTCAGGACGCGCGACCGGTCCCGCGTCTTTTGTTCCTCGATGAGCGACCGCAGGAGCGCCCGGTCGTCGGGGTCGCCCTGCTCGTGAATGAACCGCGTGTCCTCGTCGTGCGCGCAGATGGGCTGAATGAAGAAACGCCCGTATCCGTCCCCCAGAAGCCGCTTGATCCGGTGGTAGAGTTCGCGCTGACGCGTGCGCGACAGGAGTCCCCAAAACGCGCTCATCTGAATTCTCTCCAGCCCGAAATCCAGGCACGCCTCGCTGATCTTCGTCCGCGCCCGGTCTTCCTCTATGTCGTAGACGACAAGACATCGCGTTTCAGGCATGGCCTACCACTTGAACCGGAACGGCCGATATTCCTCGACCGAGCCCCGAATGAAGGATGCCGCCAGCCGGCATTGCTTTTGAATAATCGAACGAATTCTGTATTTCCCGCCGTCGAAGGATTCCGTTCCGTCGATGCGCTCCAAAAGCTTCGACAGGAATTCCGTTTTCAGAACGCCGTCCAGCATTCCCGGCGTTTTGAGCGCGCGCACCTGGCCGAGTTGCGCCATTGAAATGACCGTCCGGTCGACCACCGGCGCGCGAAATTCCTCTACCATGTCAAAGACCAGGCTGGGCTTGCCGGCCCGGTCGGTGTGAAGAAATCCGGCGAACGGCTCCAGCCCCGCGAAATGCACCGCGCCCCAAACTTGCGAATAGAGCACGCCGTATCCGAAATTCAGCATGACGTTGACGGGATCCGATGCGCCGCGATGCGTCCGCCCCGGGAAGGGAGCGCGGCCGCCGATGATTCTGCCGACGGCCGACCAATACCGCTGTCCGGCCCGGCCTTCGATGCCCATCAGCCGTGCGCGGGTCTCGTCAAGCGTGGTTTCAGCGACCTGTTCGATTCCCTTCTGCGCGTCATCCATCGCGGAGATGTCCTCCTGGAGAGAGGAGAAGAGGTCGGGCTGGGACGTGGAAATATATTTTCCGAAATATTTCAGAAGCCGCTGTTGGTTCCTGATTTTTCCGGCGACAACGGCCTTGGCGAGCCGCAGGCCCCGGCCGTTCTTCAGCGCCTCGAACTGCGCCTTGCGCGTCTCCACCACAGCCGTCAACAGCGGCGATGCGATCTCCGCCACCGGCTTTCCATTAAACGCGATGATGCTCGTCCGGATGCCGCGTTCAGCCAGCGCCGTCAGAAGATCGGTCGTAATCGACAGGCCCCGCGCGTCGAGAATGACCTCGTGCAGGCGCGCCATCGGAATTTGCCACACCGCCCGGCCGTCCTTCTTTCGAATGACCAGCCGCTCGCTCCGTTTTCCGACATGACAACCGTTCCCTGAAATGGATGCCGTCAGTCCCGACGGGCTCTGTACCACCGTGATGCCGTCTTCGAGGTTGTACGAAAGGTCGTCGGCCGGAAGCGATTCGACGCGGACGGTTGGAATTTCCTCCTCGCCTGTGAGGAGGTTATACTGGATGGGCGGCACGTCGAGATAAGGATTATCGGATGGCATCGATTTCAGGACTGAAACGGGAAAGGAGAAATGGATCTGTGTCCGAGGCCTGGAATCACCGGCGGTGTCTGGTGGAAATCGTATGACCGGACTTTCTGGTCGACAACCAATTTTCAAACGATGTTTGGCTTTCACCCGAGGCCTGCCCCAGAATCAGATTCTCGACGCTGATATCCTCATCTAGGTCTTCCCAATGGAGGCCGTGGCCCCTGCCGATCAGCCGCCAATTGTTCCGTTCTTTTTGCGTTCCATGGATGAGTCTCGGAAACCATCCCAACGGCGCGGATATCGTCCGACCGTCGCTTAAATTCACGCTGATCGTATCGTCGGTGACCGTCACGTTTTCCGCAACCGGCGCCTCCGTCCTAACGGTTGAAATACGCATCAGAGGCTCGCCATCCTCCGGGGATGGCTTCTCCTTACAACGTCGATAATGGTTTTTCTGATCAGGATCGGAAGCGCGTTAAGGCCGTGGTAGGGGAATCGCACTTCATTACCCAAATCAGATAGCTCCTTGATGACTGATGGAGGGACAGTCCGCTTTTCGTAGATCAGAAAGGCCTTCCTGCCGGCGCCGTAGGCCATCCCGAGTTCCAGAAGAACATTCAGATTCAGCGACGTACTTTTTTTGCGCCCCGTGACGTCCAAAATACAGAATGACGCGTTTCTAATTTTCCGAATAATCTCCTTCAATATCGAAATGTTTTGGATGGCGTGATCGGCATAGGTGGGACGAAAGCCGGTATGTTTGAGGGCTATGGATATGAGACGTCGGTACTTCCTTTTTCTGCCTCCCCGTTCATAATAGTCGTGCGCGATAAAAACAGTCTTTGCCAATTTGTTGCGCCTATCCAGCTTTCATCATTTTCTTACACGCTTGGAGGCCCTCCCCCTCAATCCATATAAACCATCGATAGTTCCCTGACCGTTCGATTGTGACAAATCCAATTCTTTCCATCTCCCCCAGAATCTTCCTCAACCGTGGAATTCGAATTCCTGTGGTTTCAGAAAGTGAAAGGTCGTTATGGGGCATACCTTCGCACTGAGGATGTACGAAAAGATTTCTCAAGTGAGTCAAAACAGAATATCCTTCGTCCCCGAATGGAACTTCGACGGTCATTTCCTTTTTCATGCGGCTACCTCCCAATTCGATTGCATCATCATATATCCATCCCTGTTCTCATCGCACCCTCGCATAAACTTTACCCGCCGGATTTTACAAAAGCAAGTTTACGCGGTGGAAGGCTGGGATGATACCTCTACTGGATATCGAAGAAGCTTTAAATTTTCGCCGCGAAGGCTCAAGTCTCGATCTTCCTTTTTTTTGCCTTTTATTACAAAGGGCAGAGGCTGATCGCAGGGTTCAACAGTGATGGCCGCCCCATCGCCGGCGATTTTGGTCAGTCGATACCATCCCCGTTTCCAGATATGCCTTTTTTTGTCGATCATGCTCTGAATGTCCTGCTTCAACCATACGATGGTGCCCAGCCTCAAAATCCACATGTCCGCGGGCGGCCCGGCATCCGGGGCGGAAGGAAGAACAATTTGAATGGATTGATCCTCTGAATTCTGCCGCAAGCCGACCCATGGCCGACTCGTCAGTGTTTTCCGCCATCGCTTTGAACCGGGCGGCGCTTCAGTGGAGTTGGTTGCTCCGACATCATCGGCATAGACAGTCAGCCCACGCACCGTTCTACCGGCA
Source organism: bacterium (assembly GCA_016202645.1). Lineage (GTDB taxonomy): Bacteria > Lindowbacteria > 2-12-FULL-62-27 > 2-12-FULL-62-27 > 2-12-FULL-62-27 > JACQOF01. Next base: position 12,091 of record JACQOF010000085.1, on the reverse strand, counting down.
GTATCGAGGACGGACGTGTAAATTTTCTCGATCTCTTCCTCTTTCTCCCTGCCCCTTATGTCGGTGCGCTTTTTTATCTTTCCAATCTCGCCACGGACGCGAAGAATCTGTTCTTTGGCCCATCCCAAACTCGGCGGTAAACGATCCGGGTTGACCTTATCCAGTTTTTTCCGGATGAGGAATTTCTCATCTTTATCCCGCCGAAAAATCGAATCATCCCACTGTTGCGCATGCCATGAATATCGGCGACGCGTCAGATCCATGCTTAACGGCCGGCGCTTTGTTTTGGCGCAGTACTCGGGCCAATGGGGCGCCCAATCCGGCGCAGGCCGACCCGTCGATAAAATATCGGTTCGTTCCCTGACCAGCCACTCACCCCGTCTTCGGAGATAATGCGGAGGGACGGCGGCAGCCAATACGGCGTCCTGCGCATGATTGGCCGGATCGCTTCGGTCCTTCCTCGGAAAATTTTCGATTTTGTTTCCCTTCGCGTCGACAACGGAATTCCAAGAGCGTCTGGCCAGTTGGGTTGTCCATCCGTCGACGAAGACTATCTTCTGATCGGTCAAGTCAATGCCGGCATCGGCGAACAACGTCTTGAGCCTGTCAGCCAATACTTTTCTGACCGCGCCGGTCTTCGCCAGAAGATCGAGAGGATCGGGGAATGTCGCCAACTCGCTCAAAAGAAGCTCCTTGGTCGGCGCCGTAAGATTGGAGGATTTTACCCTTTCCTTAAATTTGTCCCAGCCATTCGGGATGGTGTCTTTCCACACAAAAGGCGTTTTCTCTCCCTTCGCGTCATTGCATTTTTCGCAGGCCACGACCAGGTTGATCTGCAAGTCCTGGCCGTTGTACGACCCGCCGCGCGGGAAAATATGTTCTCGTTGAAAGCCGGCGGGAAGCGAATATTTGATTGAGCCGTCGGAGAGCGTTTCCTCCCTTGGATTGAATGATGCCTCGCCGCAATAAATGCAGGCGGCCTTCTTTCCGTCCCGCCCGCCCTGCTGCCACCATCGTTGTTTGAGAAACGGCCATGCTCGCCGCTGACGGTTGTCTTCCTCCCTTTGCCTGGACGATTTATCCTCTTCCGGATCGTATCGGGGGACTTCCAATGAAATTGTTTGCAAAGAACCATATCGAAACCGCAGTTTGCCTTTGGGATCCTTGTAAAACAGCGTCCGGCGAATGGCGTTCACGCATCGCTCCACCCATGCCTCCATTCCGACGGCCTTCTGCTTTGATTTTTTCCGGTTCATGACCATTTCTCTGATCCGAAGATAATCCTCCAGACTTTTCGCTTTCGCGCCCAGTTTTATGCATTCGCGGCATCGCTTCGAACGTCCTTCCTCTTTGGCGCGCGGCCGGAGCAGGTCGGCGAATTTTTCGACTTCTTTGTCGGCCAATTTATATTCCTTGAAAATGTCTCTGATGTTGGACAGGACATCTTTTCGGCCGGCAGTGGGGGCAATTTCTTTTAAGCCTTTCAACACCTGTTGGCGGATTTCCTCCGTTGGAATATTCCCCTTCTTTTTGACGGCATCCTGAATATTTTTGGCCCACCATGGTCTGGCGGATTCGGCGGCGTCTCTGGCCGCCTTGTGCCGGAGATTGAGAATCGCCTCCATGAGAAGGCCATCCCGAATTTCAGGGTCTTTATCCTCAGCCAGATTTTTTAGTCTCGGACGCCAGCGTTCTTCGCACCATGAGCATTTCCACATGGTTGAAGCGCGATTGTCGATTCGCATGGGACGCGGTTGCCAATTTATAATTTTGAGTATGGCGGCCTGATGTCCGGCAAACACCGGATTCTTATCGCAAACATCTTGCAGTTCTTTCTCGACAGCAACCCGTGGACGTTTGGTTCTTGACTTTCTACTTCCAGCATCGCGGTGGACAGCTTGATCCAGCGCGCCGCGCAGACTGGAGCCGACCGCGATTAGGGATCCATAATCATTGTCATCTAAAATTTCGAGGATATGCTTGACGATGTCCTGCGGCATGCAAGCGTCTGAAAATTCTTCAAGGAGTTTTTCCTCCACCTTTGCTGGAGTAGGTTGCTTGCCCCTATAAAGTCGAACCGCCTTTAACACCATGTCCTCGACGGAATCATAGGTGTATCCGCGCCGCCGGCAAAGATCGTAGCAGAAACGGACGAAATCTTCGGGCGATCCATGCCCGTTACGCAGACGTTCCCGGACCGCCTGCAAATCGGCCCATCTCGGATCAGGCGTATGACGGCCGGCGATCAAAGGATGGGGGGCGTCGCTGGTGTGGGCGAGAAAAACAGGATCCAGAAGTCCGTGCTCTATACAGTGTTTCCTGAATTCTTTCAGACGCCTTTGCCGGCTGCGGTGGGTCCGGCGGCTTCGGCGATGACCGCGCCTGTCTTCAAGGCTGGGATGTGCAAGGTTCAAAAGACTCTGGGCAAAGAGGACACGCCGCCCCTGGACGACGGCGATACCGACGCCTTTGATTCCAAAATCCAATCCCAGACGATTTCCATTAAACCATTCGTTGAAGTTCATATAAGTCCGGCCCTCCGGCAAGCCGGAGGGCACACGCCCTCGCCCGTTTGATCCTCACCGCCGGTGCACCGGTGGCGTACGCTTGCGCGCAGAGGCCCAAGGAGGACGGGCTTCTTTCACCCTTGAAGCCGCATCATAAATCATGCGGGCGGCGGTGTCACCTGTTTTTTATTTGAAAGCCGGGCCGTCAAAAGTTGTCGTAGAGGAACTGCAGAAGGTCCGTGGTGGTGACGATGCCGATGAGGGTTCCCGTTTCCGGGTCCACGACGGGGGCGGAGTTGAAGCCTTTCATGAGCAGAAGGTCCGCGCATTCCCGGATCGCCGTGTCGGGCGGGACCGTCAGGACTTCCCGGGACATGAAAGATTTCACTTTCAGTTTCAGGGTCTGGCGGTCTCTCGGGGTTTCAATTTTCGTCCCGACAAATGCGCTGATCGCGCGCTGAAGGTCCCCGCGGGCGATCATGCCGATGATCCGCTCGCCGTCTCCGCGGGGCCGCTTCTCCATGACCGGGAGATGATGAAAATTTCCCCGCTTCATGGTGTTGAGCGCGTCCTCGGCGGTGGTGTCCTCGGTGATCGTGACGGGCGCGGGCGTCATGATCTGGTAGACGGAATATTTCGAATAGCCCTTGTCCGGATTTGTCTTCTTCATGGAGTCATCCTACGATGAATCCTGCGGTCGAGGCAAGCAAGCACCCGCCGATGGCGCTGGCGGATTTGCGGTAGACGAGGTGGACGTGCTCCGCCAGGGGCGGATCCAGGGCGGCGCGGAGGGTTTCGGACATCGACTTTTGATAGCCCGCGCCGCGGCCGACCACGTTTCCGTCCAGAGTGATGACGTAGTCCCTGTCGGGGCGGGGATTCGCGTATCGGACGGACGCCGCGACAGCGAGGGCGGCGAGCTGGGCCGAGCGTTCCAGGATCAGCCTGGCGATCCTTCTCAGGACGATCCGTTCCTCAAGCGTGCTTTCCCGGACGCCCACTCGTTCGAGAATCCTCTGAATGCTCTGATGCTGGTCCCGGTCGAGAATCATCGCGGACAGGTCCTGCGCCCGGAATCCCTGGGGATTGTCGAGTTCGTGGTAGGGACTTTCCAGGACGGAGGATTTGAATCCATCGAAGAGAAATTCGTGATGGATAAATTCGTTCAGGACCGCGCGGAGGATTTCAGGCAGGTATTTTGCCGAGACCATTTTCTCCAACAGCCGCGCCCCCGGATTTCCCGAGTTCCGGTCGACGATGCGGTCGAATCCCGTCCGGATTTCCGGGCAGGCCGCCAGATCAAATCTTCCCGCGCCGACGTCCCACACCGTGTCGCCCTCCCAGACCGCCACGTCCATGCCGGTGCCGACGACGGCCGACCCGTAGGAGGACGCTCCGAGGACCTCGCCGGTGAGGAGTGTCCCGGTGGTGTCGTCCGCCAGCGCGGCGACTTCCAATTGAGTCAGCCCTCTCAGGGTCAGCGCGTCTTTCAAGAGCCGCGCGGGGTCCCGCCCGGCCAGGTCCGGGATGCTCCAGCCCTTGATCGCCCGGATGGCATCCGTGAAATGTCCGGCCGCCGGACCGGTCAGCGCCATCGGGAAGGCGACGGTCAATCCGATTTTGCAGTCGGCGGCGGTCCCGGCTGACAAAATTTGTTCGATCCCTCCGGAAATAAACCGAAACAGGTCGTCGCCCTTCGCGGGTCGATACCGGTCTCCGGTCTTCAGGATATCCGGTATGACAAATTCCTCAACGACGATCGACGACTCGTCGACGCGGCGGTCGGCCGTGACTTCGGCCAGCGCGATTCTCAGATAGGTGCCTCCCACGTCGACGCCCATGTATCTTCCGGGCGCGAGGTGAACGGGTCTCGAGAAAAATCCCTTCTCCATGGCGAGGGACCGGCCCGGCGCTCCCGGGCGGGTCGCCGCGGTTTGCATCTGTCTGATGAAATCGTCGATGAATTTCGTCAGGAGATCCTCACGGAGCGGCAGGTTCATCTCGTTGTAGAGCCGGTCGACGGCGCTGTCGAGGTCGCCAAACCACGACCCCGCGCGGCCCTCTGTGAGGAGGGTCTGTCGGCCGTGCGGCGGCGAATAGGATCTCCAGTCGAGCACGCCGTCCCGGTTTTCCAGGGATTGATCGCCAAGTCCCACACGCAGGGCGTTGATCAAAACGGCCGAACTGAAAATCAGGATGATGTTGTCCTCGCCATGGGATTGGAGGGATTTTAAGAATCCGAGTCCCCGCAGGACCACGTCCAGAAAACTCTCGCCCGCGCGCCGGCCCTTGTCCGCCCGTGCCAGCGCATTCAGGCGCATGTAGTGCCTTGCTAATTCCGCCTGCTCGGGGCTTTCGCGTTCGATCTGGTCCAGGGTCTTGTTGTCCCAAAATCCAAAGGAGATTTCGTTCAGGCGCGGATCGGTTCTGACCCTGGGCCTGATTGCCACGCCTATTTTTTTCAATTCCGCCGCCGTGTACCGCGCAAAAATTCCGGCCGTGTCCCGCGCGCGGTCCAATTCGCTCGAGAAAATCACGAGGCCCTCAAACCGCTTCCGGATGTCCCGCTTCGAGCGCAGATCGGACTTGATCTGGCGGAAGAGCTGCCTGGCCGCGCGTTCGGCCTGTTCGACGCCGTGGGCGGTGAGCCGATTTTTCCGGATGTTCACGCATCCCTGCCAGGAATTCTCAACCGCGTTCCAATGGGTCTCGCCGTGCCGGACCGCGACGACGGTCGCGGCCAGGGAAACCAGAGGTTCCTTCCGCGCCAGCCGGATGTGCCCCGTGGTTTCGTCGAGAAGAACCCTGCCGGCCAATTCCCCGATGAGCGCGAGGCCGCGCTCCGGATTCACAGCCGAAGATTTCATCACGCTCCACCGCCCGTTCGGATCTGCCATCCTCGGTTTCCATATCATATTCCGGGCGGCTGGGACAGAACGGCATTTGTATTCGGTAAAAATCAAAGGACGGATTGACGACCCCGGCCCCGATTGGTTTTATTCCCTCATGCTGATCCTTCTGGTGGGACAAAAAGGCGCCGGGAAAAGCGAGTGCGCGAAGTATCTCGTCGAGAAGCATCGATTCGAGAAAATACCCGTCCGCGGGGCCCTCTCTCGGAACACCCGGGACGGATTTTTTCTGGTGGACGGCCTCCCGGCCCATAAGGACCTGGCGGCTCTCCTTGAAAAGGGAGCGGCTCTCTGGCTGGTCCGGCGTCCGGGCAAGTCCGATCAGTGGAAAGGCCGGCCCGTTACGATCAAAATCGAGAACCGGGGGACGCTCGCGGAACTTCGCACAGCGGTCGAACAAAAATTGTGGGGGTGCTGCTGAGCCATGGATGGCTCAGTCCCCGTGTGCGGGAATTCGCGAAGCCATGGACGGCGCAGCGGCCGAACACGGGGATTGGATCCTCAGGAAACGGCGGCGAGTTGTTTCAGGACGCGGACGAGGTTTCTCGACTTGCGTTTTTCCTTGATCCGTTCGGACATCGCCTGCGTCACGATGGGAAGCGCGATGGTGGCGTCGCAGTAAACCTGCACGTGGTCGCCGTTCGGGTCTTCCTTGCCCCAACTCATGGCCTCGTCGAAGGTGCATCCGGAGAGTCCTCCCCACTGGGGCGAGTCGGTGGTGATCTGGATGGCGTACTTGTGCGGGTAATAGCTCTCGGCCACGCGCTTGACGCCGCCCGGCCGGTTCGGGAGCCGGCGTTCCTCGAACTGGAGGTTGGACGTTACGGAAAAGAGCTGGATGAAATCTTTCGGCACGCCCCCGCCGACGTAAACGACGCCGGTGTCCTTGACGCGGTCGGCGAGCAGCATGAACTCGCGGTAGTCCTCCATCGCGTCAAGCACAAAATGAAATCCCTTGGCCTTGGCGATCAGGGCCGCGTCCCCGTAGGGCGAGTCGGCGATGGCGGGGCAGTAGATGGGCACGCCGCACCGGGCGGCGGTGGCGACGATGCTGGGGATATTTTTTTCATTGAGCCAGTTGCCGAAAAGCTGAAAAAACTCGCGGGACGTGTAGGGATGATTTTCCTTGAGGGTCAGGATGAACTCGGCGATCATCTCGGTCATCCGCATGTAGTCGTCTTCCCGGCCGTAGACGTCGTAGTAGCGGTTGAGGTCCTTTTTAAACACCGTCACGTCATCGACCCGGTGATCCCCCTGCCAGAACCCGGCGCCCATGGCGTCGACGATGTCCTCGGAGACGTTCGCGCCGGTGGGAATGAGGACGTCGATGAACCTTCGTTCGATGAGCCAGTTGACGAGTTTCCACTGTCCGGTGGTGCTGAGGGACCCGGCGTATCCCATGAGGATGGTGACATCGGGATTGCGGACCATTTTTTCCCAGATTTCCGCGACGCGGGCCAAGTTTTTTCCCTGGAATCCGGTCTCGGCCATTTCGGCGAGCAGATTCGATACGGGTTTCGAGCCGTTCACTTCTATGGCTTTGACTTTCTTCGTAAGCCGCGGCTGATACCTCATCTGTGCCCGAACCTTAATTGTGGAGCGCCGAAATTTCAACCCAAATTCGAAAAATTTTTCAGGAGATCAGCCGCTCCTCAAAGGCCCGGATCAGGCGCTCCAGGACGGAAATCTCCCGGCGGATGTCAGCGCCCGCCTCGGTGTCGCCGACGGCGCGTGGTCGGCCGAACGCCCGGATGGTTTCGACTTCGGGAATGATGTCGGCGCCTCGGGTGACGGCGTCTTCGACGGACTCGAAGTGATGATGCGCCGCGAGGCGCGTTCCGCCGGCGTCGAGGATCAGCGTATAGCCGCGGTCGCCGTAGGCTTCGGAAAACGCGCCGTCGATGGTGATGGCCATCCCGCTTTTCTTGAGGGGCGATTCGCCTTTTTCGACTTTCACGGGCACGTGGCCGTTGACGATCAGGCCCTCCCGGGAATCGACGCCGAATTCCTCGAGGACCCGGCGGCAGAAATCCTTTTCGTGGATGAGCTGGAAATACGGATTTTTCGTCTCCTTGTGGGTCTGCTTGTCCGCGACGAAATATCCCTCGAAGGTGGACATTTTGTCCTTGCCGAACAGCGGCGAGACCGGACCCGCCCAGAGATACCAGAGCCGGTCGAGGTCGGCCGGATCTTTTTTCCGAAAGGCCCGCCGGACGACGGCGGTCATCGCTTCAAAGAGCGCCCGGCCCCGGTATTCCGTTCCGTCGAGCGTGAGACCCAGAAACGATCCGTCGGGACCGGCCGGCACGCATCCGTGAAAGATGAGATGGCGGTCGCGCACCAGATGCAGGCAGCCCCTCTGACCCACAAACCGCATCTGCCGCCAGAGGACCTGACTGTGCAGAAAGGACCGGCGGAGCCGTTCGACGCAGGATTCCTCCTCGGGCGCGAGCCGGTCGGGATCCGCCCAGTCGACGGTCGGAAACCGCGAGTCGAGGAGGGGGTGGGTCCGGCCGGCGATGTCGACGGCGCCGGTTTTCGGATCGATCCGTCGAAGCAAGTCGCGGTCCTCCAGACCGAACTCGGGGTTCCGCCGCGCGATCTGGGATTCAAGTTTGAATTGGATCACGGCGATCGCCTTCTGCATCCGCGCCATTAGAAGCGGATCGCGGAGTCCCTCGCCCTTGCAGGCGAACCGGTCCGCCGCGTCGTCCGCGTAAACCGTCCGCGCCAATTTTTCGAGCGGCGCCATTGGAATGCCGTAGCCTTCCTCAAGCTGTGACAGCCTGCGGTACCGCAGGGATATCCTTAGGACGGTGGCGATGGAGGCCGCGTGACCGAGGCACGCCGCCATCCAGGACGCGTCGTGGTTGCCCCAGGTGATGGAGACGTTCGGCTGGCGCACGAGAAAGTCGATGACCTTGTCGATCCGCGGGCCGCGGTCGCCCATGTCGCCCGCGACGATGATTTCGGAAATGAGAAGATTTCGGATGACATGCGCGGCCTGCCGCAGAAGTTCCGTTTCCTCGCCCTGCTCGATGAAGGGTTCCAGCAGGCTGTCGAGATAGGACCCGTCCCGCGCGAGCTGAGGTTCAAAGAGGAGTTCGCGGAAGAGAGTCTTGGACGATTCGGGAAAGGCGGATTCCACGGCGTCGAGGCTGTAGCCCCGGGAGATTTCCCGGAGGAGGTCGAACAGAAGACCGATCATCCGCTTGAAGAAAACCCGCCCGCCAGCGGACTCTTTTGCGAGAAGATGCGCGCAGGTTTCGCGGGGATAGGCAATGAGATGCAGGAGGTCGAGCCTTTCCCCGGGACTGAGCCTGTCCTTGAAAACTTTCTCCACCAGCGGCCGGAGGCTTCCGGACCCGTTGTTGATGACGTGCTTGAGTTTTTCGAATTCCCCGTGAATGTCGCTGATCACGTGGACAGTGCCCTTCGGGAGTGTCAGCGCGGCCTTGAGGCGCGAGATCGCGGCCCGCGCCGCCTCAGGCGTCGGATACTTGCCGGCCAGCGCCCTCACCATCACCAGATCGTCGGTGTCCATGCTTCCCTTCTTACCATGCCGGCCCCTCTAATATAAATATAGAGAGGCGCCTCCTCACCTCCGCCTTATTGACCTCAGTATTTCAGTTGTCATATCCGGCAGTTTGTAATAGAAGGGGGGTCTATGCCTTCGAAGCAGAACACCATTGAGGAAGTCTGGGGCGGGCTGGCGTCGATGCTGGTGGTTTTGCCGTCGTCGATCGCGTTCGGCGTCGCCATCTACTCGGCGCTGGGTCCGGAAGGCGCCGGGCAGGGCGCGATGGCTGGGATCATCGGGGCGACGGTGCTCGGCATCATCGCGCCGATTCTCGGAGGGACCGACCGGCTGATCACGGCGCCGTGCGCGCCGGCGGTGGCAGTGATGGGCGCGATGGCGTTGGACCTGGTCGGGAGGGGGCTTGCGCCGGACCGGATCGTCCTGTTGATGGCTCTGACCGCCCTGCTGTCCGGCGGTCTTCAGATGGTCTACGGATTCATCCGCGGCGGCACGTTGATCAAGTATATTCCGTTCTCGGTGGTCACCGGGTATCTCTCGGGCGTGGCCGTCCTGATTTTTCTCAAACAGCTCCCGGGCCTTTTCGGATTTTCCAAGTCCCTCAGCCTGGCCGAAGGCCTCGCGTCGCCGGATCTCTGGAAGGTTCCGGGCCTCGTCGTGGGGCTTGCGACGATCATCATCATGTTTCTGGCGCCGAAAATCACCCAAAAAGTCCCGCCCGCCATCCTCGGGGTGTTCGGCGGGATCATCGCCTATTTCGGTCTCGGGGCGTTCCGTCCGGAGATGATGACGCTGGACGGCAACCCCATGGTGATCGGCGCGCTTCAAAGCGGCGGCGGATCTTTTCTGGAGGGTCTCGCTGCCCGCGCCCGCTCGATGGCCTCTCTGGAAGCGGGCGATTTCCATCTCATTCTTCTGCCCACCCTCACCCTTTCCGTCCTCATGTCGATCGACACCCTGAAAACCTGCGTGATCGTGGACGCGATGACCCGGAGCCGGCACAAGTCGAACCGCGAGTTGATCGCGCAGGGGGTCGCGAACATATCGAGCGCCCTGACGGGCGGGATGCCGGGCGCGGGGACGTCCGGCGCGACGCTTGTGAATCTCGCCAGCGGCGGCCGGACCCGGCTGTCCTCGGTGTTGAACGGCGTCTTCGTACTCGCCGCGTTTCTCCTCCTCAGCCGCCTCATCGCCTGGACGCCGATCGCGACCCTCGCGGGCGTCCTCATCGTGGTGGCGTGGCGGATGTTCGACAAGCACATGTTCCGCCTGCTCAAGCAGAAATCGACCGTCCTCGATTTTTGCGTGATCGCCGTGGTGATCGTCGTCGCCGTCAAGGTCAGCCTCGTGACCGCATCGGGCGTCGGGATCGCGCTCACGATTTTTCTCTTCATCCGGGACCAGATCAAGGGGTCGGTCATCCGGCGGAAAACTTACGGGAACCAGATTTTTTCCAAGCAGAAGCGTCTTCGGGAGGACATGGCGGTTTTGGAGAAAAAGGGGGACCAGACCCTGGTCTGCGAACTGCAGGGAAACCTTTTCTTCGGCACGACCGACCGGATGTTCACGCTTCTGGAGGAGGATTTGAAGACGCGGAAATATATAGTCCTGGATTTTCAGCGGGTGCAGTCGGTCGATTTCACGGGCGCGCACATGCTTGAGCAAATCGAAGCGCGCCTGGTCGAGTCCGGCTCCGTTTTGATTTTCAGCCGGATCCCCGGCGACCGGCCTGGCGGCCAGAATCTTCAGTCGTATTTTTCCGAAATGGGCGTTCTCAAACCCGGCGGGCATATTCTCGCGTTCGACCAGATCTCCGACGCGCTCGAATGGGTGGAAGATCAGATTCTGGAAAAGGAGGGCTTGGATCGCGCGGAGGAACAGCTTCTGGACCTGCGGGAAATCGATTTTCTAAAAGGCCGCAGGGAAGAGACCATCCAGGCGCTCGAGGCATGCGTGGACCGGAGAACCTACGAGGCCGGCGAGCGGATTTTCCGGCAGGGTGAGAACGGCGACGAGCTGTTTCTAATCCGGCGCGGCCTGGTGCGGATTGTATTGAACATATCCGGCAAGGACCATCACCTCGCCACGTTCGGCCAGGGAGACTTTTTCGGCGACATGGCCTTTCTCGACGGCGGCATCCGGTCAGCCGACGCCGTTGCGGAGTCGAAAACGGATCTCGTCATCCTCTCCCGGAAACGGTTCGACAAAATATCCGAAGAGCACCTGCGCCTGGGCCAGCAGGTTTTTGCGGGCCTCGCCCGCGCGCTGGCCTACCGGCTTCGTCAGGCGGACGGTGAAATCCGAGCGCTGGGAGAAACCTAGCACACGTATCCCACCGCTCATCCGTTTGACAAATATATCGTCAAATGGGATGATAAATGACGATGAAATCGACAATAACCGATGGCCCTGTGGACCGGCTCATGGACCTTCGGGAGGTTCTGAAATCCAAATCGGCATTCCTGTTCGGGCCGCGCCAGACCGGCAAGACATGGTTGATCCGAAACACGCTGAAGGGCGTGCCCGTCTACGACCTTCTGGATACCTCGGTTTTTTTGTCGTTGAGCCAGAATCCCGGGAGGATCGCTGAGGAATTGACCGGGCCGGGACGTCTGGCGGTTATTGACGAGATCCAGCGATTGCCGGTTCTGCTGAACGAAGTACACCGGCTGATTGAAAGCAGGGGGTTCCGGTTTCTTCTGACCGGCTCCAGCGCCCGGAAACTCCGGCGCGGTGGAGTGAACCTCCTGGGCGGCCGCGCCCGGATCAAACTTCTTCATCCGCTGTCGGCTGTTGAGCTGGGGCCGCGGTTCGACCTCGCCCGCGCCGTCGGTCGGGGGATGATCCCTTCGATCTATTTTTCCGACGACCCCCGGGCCGACCTCGAGTCCTACGTCGGGACCTATCTTCAGCAGGAAATCATGGCGGAGGGCGTCACCCGCAACATTCCCGCCTTCAGCCGGTTTCTCAAGGTCGCCGCCCTCTGCAACGGCACGGTCGTCAATTTCACGAACGTCGCCAATGACGCTCAAGTCCCGCGGACAACGGTCTACGAATATTTTGTAATCCTCAAGGACACCCTCGTGTTGCACGAACTTCCAGCCTGGCGCAGGTCTGTCAAACGCAAGCCTCTGGTC
>JACQOF010000079.1 GCA_016202645.1 bacterium | reverse complement strand
GCATGATGAATTGAAAGAAGATGATCAGCGGCACGTACAGGAGATTCGGCGTCATCGGCGGGCCGCTCACGGCAAAGAAGCCGATGAGGATGACGAGGGAGTAGAGGAAGTTGATCAGGTTGGTGGCCACGCTGGCGAGCGGAATGATCTGCCTTGGGAACGCGGCCTTGGTGACCAGATCCGTCGCGCTTCGAAAGGAAAGAGACGCGCCCAGCAGGGACGCCGTGAAAAATTGCCAGGGCAGAAGACCCGTGAGCAAAAAAATCGGATAACTTTCGATGGCTTCCGAAAACCGCCCGACCTGCCCGAACACGACGACGAAGACGGCCATGAGCAGGAGCGGATTCAGAAAGGACCAGAGGAAACCCACAAACGTGTTCTTGTATCGGATTTTCTGGTCCAACCCGATGAGGTTGAACCAGAGAGACCGGTGCCGGAAGACTTGAACCCACCCCTGCCACATCCCGACTCCCCCAGCCCTCGCCCTCATGACGTGTCCGTACCGCGCCCCACTGCCGGAATGGGACAAAATCTCTTCCCTAGACTGCCTCATCCGGTGTAGTGTATCATCTTACATTTGACATTTTCATCAAACAGGTAGTCCGATGAATTCCTCGAACCACGCCCATCCTTGACCGTCCGGCGTGGCTGTGTTTTTATCCGCGTATGTCCGCCAAATCACATTTCCCATCAGTTACCGATGACCCATGAAGGCGTGTCTCATCTGCGGGTCGCCGATCGAAGCTTTCCAGTCCTTCGGTTCCATGCCGCTGGCGAACGGGTTTCTCACGGCGGAGGACTTTGACCGGGAATATTTTTTCGATCTGCGGGTCGGCTTTTGCTCCAAGTGTTCGATGGTTCAGCTCCTCGAACAGCCTCCCCGGGAAAAAATGTTTCATGACCAGTACCCGTTTTTTTCCAGCACTTCCAGACTCCAGGCAATTCATTTTGAGCGGTTCGCCGAAGACGCCGGCCGGTATCTTCCGCCGGATGATCCCTTCGTCGTCGAAATCGGCAGCAACGACGGGATTCTGCTCAGGCATTTTGCGAAAGCGGGCCGTCGGCATCTTGGGGTTGAGCCATCGGCCGGCGTGGCCGCGGCCGCGCGGGAGAGGGGCGTTCGGACGATGCCGGCGTTTTTCGAAAAGGACACGGCACGCCGGATCGTCGAGGAAAACGGCCGGGCGGACGCGGTCTTGGCCGCAAACGTCCTGTGCCACATTCCTTATTTCCATTCGGTTGCCGAAGGGATCGATCTCCTGTTGAGTCATCGAGGCGTGTTTCTCTTCGAAGATCCCTATCTCGGGGACATCATCGAAAAAACGTCCTATGACCAGATCTACGATGAACACGTCTTTTTCTTTTCGCTCCACTCCGTCCAGCACGCTTTCGGTCTGCACGGCATGGAGGTCATCGACCTCTGGCCGCAAAAAACTCACGGGGGATCGATGCGGTACGGGATCGCCCGCCGCGGCGTCCACCCCGTTTCTGATGCGGTTCGGGCGTGGTTCAACAAGGAAAAGGAGCTGGGGCTGGACAACCCCGAAACCTACGCGCGGTTTCGGGAGAGATGCGAGGAATCCCGGCGCCGCCTGAAGGAGCTTCTGACAGCCATCCGGCGCGAGGGCAGGCGGGTCGTCGGCTACGCCGCGACGTCGAAGAGCACCACGGTGACGAATTACTGCGGCCTCACGCCCGATCTCATCGAAGGCATTTCGGACACGACGCCCGTGAAACAGGGCAAGTACAGTCCGGGGGCGCACATCCCGGTTTTCCCCTACGAGAAATTTTCCTCGCCCTATCCCGACTACGCCCTCCTGTTCGGCTGGAACCACAAGGACGAAATCATGGCCAAGGAGGAATCGTTTGCGAAGGCGGGAGGGAAATGGATCGTCTACGTTCCTCGGGTGGAGGTGCTCGCGTGATTCTTCCGGCTATCGGGGGGGTTTGTTTCAAGGAACTTGTGACGAACACGGATTCCCGCGGATTTTTCCGGGAACTCATCCGCGCGACCGACGGTTTTTTTTCGGAAGGTTTCGGGCAATGGAGTCATTCCCTCATGCACGAGGGCGTCATCAAGGCCTGGCATCTGCACAACATTCAGACGGACTGGTGGTACGTTCCCCGCGGCGTCATCCGGGTCGGCCTCTGCGATCTTCGGCCGGATTCAAAAGACTACAAAAAGACCATGGATTTTCTGATGGGAGAGGATCAGCCCCCGCTGATCGTCAAAATTCCTCCCGGCGTCGTGCACGGATGTAAAACGGTCCATTCGCCCGCCGATCTCTTCTACATCACCTCTCACACGTACAACCCGCAGGATGAACTTCGCATCCCCTCCAACGACCCCGGCATCCCTTTCGACTGGCTTGGTGAGAAATGAATTCCATATCGCGCGGCACGGCTCGAAATTGTAAGGTCATCACGACGTGTTTTGTCGGAAGGGAAATTCGCGAAGAAAGCCGCATGAGCGGGGATCCCCCGGGCCTTTTCACGCATTGCCAGAACTTTCCGACCCCTGAAGCTGTCTTAGAACTAATCGAATATTCATGCGAGATCGAGCGCGCAATCGACCCGGGCGTGGAAGTCGACACGATCATCGTTAACAACGATGTGGGATGGGAAAGGGGTAATAAATTTCTCGATTCAGTAAATGATACGCGCACGTATTCCGGTCGGTTTAAAGTCATTCATCGGGAAAACTACGGAAGATCTTTCGGCGGTTACAACCGTGCCCATGAACTATTCAGAGATCATTACGATTATTGGACGTTCACGGAAGACGACATCCTGATCGTCGGCCACCAATACTTCAAGCGGTGTATCGAAGCGTTCAACAAACACGAACGCACCGGGTTTGTCGCGATTCAGGGGCTTAGCCGCGAGCATCGCCTCCACGCCCACGGAGGGGTGGGAACGACGCGCATCGACGTGTTGAACGCGGTAAGGGCGAAGTTTAACAAGCTGCCTCACTGCGAACGACACCGGCCGCAGGATATGTCAGCGATCATTTTCGAGGGCGAAATTGCCTTTACAAATGCCATCGCCGAACTCGGATTTTCCCTCGTCACCGCCGAATCTCCCGAACCTCTCTATTCGTATGCTTATGACCATATGCGGGGGAGGCGTTTCGCAGGCACAGTCGGAACCATGCCTTTTCAGACTGCGAGTTCTTCCAAGCGGCATGTCAGTGCGGAAGAATTGGAGGGGCGCTCGCCACGCGAAAAATTTGAGTTATTACAAATGGATCGGGATATCGCCTTTTTTTATCCTGTCCCAGTGGGTCAAGCCATCTGGGATATGGTCATGAGGCACAGGCCCGGAATCATGATAGAGTTTGGAGTCTATCGCGGCTACACCAGCATCATCGCCGCGCTGGCAATGGACGCCCTGAATCACGGTCATCTTCTTGCCCGCGACTGGTGGGAAGAAGGACGACGGGATGGGTTTGACGAACAACAACTTGCTCTCAGCCATTTTGTCAAATATCAGGTCGCGCATCGTGTTTCTCTCGAGAAAAGGGATTTTTGGGATTGGATAAAGAACCCCGAGCCGTGTGATCTCCTTTATTTTGACATTCACAATGATGGTGACAAAATCAAAGCGATGTTTAACGGTTTGCGTCCTCGAATCGAAACCGGACTTGAAGTTTACTTTGAAGGCGGGAGCATCGTGAAGGATCGGGATGATGAGGCGCATGGCCGCACCCCCATCCATAGCATTCGGCACGAAGTGGGATTTCAAGTTGTCTCAAGCGAACCTCCGGGCTTATCCCGCATATCCCTTTCGAAGGAATTCGAACAATTCGACCAGGTCGCGGCCCTGGCCAAAGCTCACGCCGCCATCGATTTCCTCAATTCCGAGACCGCCGAATTGCGGAAGAAAATTAAGATTCTCGAGGAGCAAGAAGGTGCGGCGAGAGAAGACGCCCACCGCCTGCGGATGTCCACATGCTGGCGCTTGACCGGGCCGTTGCGGGCCGTTCTGGATCGTCTACGCGGAATAATTCGGTGAAGACGCCGGGGTCTCCATGAGTGCGGACTTTCTCATTTCGGTTATCGTGCCCGCCTACAATCATGAAAAATACGTCGAAGATGCTTTGCGAAGTCTGATGGCTCAATCCTATCGCCACCTCGAGCTCATTGTCATTGACGATGGATCAACGGATTCGACGTTTGATCGGATCCGGCATCTTAAACCTGAACTCGAACAGCGCTTTACCAGGGTCGAAACCTCGACAAAAGACCATGAGGGATCCGCAAAAACCATCACGCGGTGCCTGGAACTCGCTCGCGGAGAACTGGCCTATATGCTGGACTCCGACGACGTTGCACATTCCGATGCCATCGGGCGCCTGAAGCGCCTCATGGAATCGCCACAAACAGCGCTTGCCGTGGGAGACAACGAGTTTATCGATGCCGAAAGTCGCTCCCTGGTGTTAACCGTCGGTACAGAGCGCCGGACGACGATGCTGGAATATCACACCGCTGGCAGGCCCGGGTTTTCCCGCGAACGGGATTTCGGATCGTATGCGTCACTGATTCTGGGCAACTATGTTCCCAACGGGTGGCTCATGCGCCCCGCTTGTATCGCCGCCGTCGGGGGATATACCTTCGGTCTCATGCTTGACGATTGGACTCTCCTCCTTAAGCTCGCCAAGAAATATCGCATCGCATTCGCGGGATCCGTATTGGCCAAATATCGCCTGCATGGTGGAAATGTGACGGCGGTTCACGAGCAGAAAATCAATCTTGATACTGCAATCGTCCTGCTTCAGGAACGCCCTTACTGCCTGGAACATGGCTATGAACGCGAGTGGTGGCTCTATGCACGGGAGGTCTATTCAAGCCTGAACCCAGAACACCGTGAATTCTTCATCTCGAATTTCATGGAGGGAGAACACCCTCGCAATGCCGGATATTCCCGCTTCACCGATGTCACGCTGCGTGAAAAACTGATCGCGCCATCATGCCCCCCCTGTTGAGCATCGTCACGACGGTCTACGACCGGGCGGATTGCCTTCTGTCATGCGTCGAATCCGTCCGGAATCTCCACGTCCGTGATTACGAACATCTCATCGTGGCGGACCACCCGCCTTCAGATGCCTTCGCGCGGCTTGAGAGCGTCGTTTCGGCCGCCCATGATCCGCGATGCATCCTCTTCAATCTCCCGGAGCGCTTCAACAATTTTGGTATTGCTCCCGCCGAATTCGGCGTCAGAAAGGCAGGCGGGAAATACCTTGCGTTTTTGGACGATGACAACGCGTTTCTTCCACATCACTTTGACGCGCTGATCGACAGTCTCGATCGCAACCTCGATCTTGGTTTCGTGTTCGGTGTCGGCCTCTGGAACAACGAAAGGATTCTGAATGATCCCGTTCCGGCCAAAGGTGGAATTGACTTGGGACAGGCGTTGTTTCGGAGAGATCTGTTCCGCTCCCTCCTCAATGATTCACTGAACTACTCCGGCTACGAATGGGACTGGGACCTGATTCACGAACTGATGAGCCGCGGTGTCCGGTATAGATTCATCGACCAGGAGACGTTCGTCTTTCGGTTGAAAAGCTATCCTCATTTTCCGCCGGATTCTCCGGTGGCGAGGGCGAACAGGCGAATAGAGGAACTGTCCGCGGAGAAGACGCGGCTGGAGGCCGATGCCGCGTCCCTCACGACGCGGTGCGCCGATCTCTCAAGGAATGTCGACGCGGCCCGCGACGAGATTCATCTTCTCAGATCGTCAACCTGCTGGCGCATGACGGCGCCGTTACGCGCTGTCATGGATTGTATTCGCCGAGCCTTCCCCCATCGTCCATGAAAATCATCGTCACTGGCGCTCTGGGCCACATCGGTTCCCGCTTGATTCGATCCCTGGATCCGGCCGTCCGGGAGGCGGTTCTGGTCGATGATCTTTCCACACATAGGTACGCGTCTCTATTTCATCTTCCAGCTGGTGTGCGTTTTCAATTTCTCCAGGCGGATGTCCGCAACGCTCCCTGGGCCGACCTCCTTCCGGGCGCCGCCGCGGTGGTCCATCTTGCGGCGATTACGGACGCGGAATCCAGTTTCAGCAGAAAAGACAAAGTCCACGAGGTCAACTGCGGCGCGGCGGTCCTGGTCGCCCGGGAATGCCTGAAGCACAGCACGCCGATGATTTTCGTTTCGACGACGAGCGTTTACGGTGTCAGCCACGGGACGGTGGACGAATCCTGTCTCGATTTGAAACCCCAGAGTTCGTATGCGGAAGCGAAGTTGGAAGCGGAAAATCGCCTGTCCGCAATGAAGGCGGAAGGCCTGAGTCATGTCACGCTTCGTTTTGGAACAATCTTCGGCCCGTCACCCGGCATGCGCTTTCATACGGCCGTGAACAAATTTGTATGGCAAGCCAGCCTCGGAATTCCCGTCACCGTCTGGAAAACATCCCTGGATCAGAAACGCCCGTATCTTGATCTGACCGACGCGGTTGCCGCCCTGAAATTCGTGATTCAGAACCGCGTTTTCGACGGCGATATCTACAACGTCGTCACCGCCAACGCGACGGTCAACGATGTCCTGACGATCATTCGCCGTCACCGGCCTTCGTTGAGGATTTCGCTCACCGACTCCCCCGTCATGAACCAGTTATCCTACGAGGTTTCCGCCGACCGTTTCCGTCGGCTGGGATTCCAATTCCGGGGCGCGCTTGAAAGCGGAATCGCCGAGAGCATGGAGTACCTCGGATCCGTCCAGGGCATTTAGGCCGGAGGTCACGACGCGCCTTTGCCGCTGATCACGGCCGGAATGGTTTTCAAAAGGATGGCGAGGTCAAGCTGGAGGCTTCGCCTCTTGAGATACTCCAAATCCCATTGAAATCCCACCTGCCAGGACGCCCGATGCCTGCATTCAATCTGGTGTAAGCCCGTCAATCCGGGTTTGACCGTAAACCGCGCAAAGCCGATCTCCGGATATTTCTCGACATACTGCGGCTCATCCGGCCGCGGACCCACCAGGGTCATATCTCCGGCGATCACGTTGACGAACTGGGGCAGTTCGTCGATGCTGAATTTCCGAAGAAACGCGCAGGCCGGAACGACCGTGTCCGGCGGTCTTTGCGGCTCGGCGGAAACGTCGTACATGGTTCTGAACTTGTACATCCGGAAAATTCGCCGATTCAAGCCGACCCGCGGCTGGGCCAGAAGCACCGGGCCTTTCGACGCAGCCCAAATCACCAGCGCCGCCAACGCCATGACCGGAAGGGATAAAAGCAACAAAAGCCCTCCCAGCGCCATGTCCAACATCCTCCGAATCCCCTCGCCGATGCCGTCTGTGTATGCGATCAGAATATTTTTTCGTTCCATAATAGTGTTAAAAACTCCGTGCTCAAATGGTACATCTATTCCGTAAGAATGCACGCTATTTTTACAGATTGGGCGCAGATGATGCCCTGTCTTTGCCTTCCTTTCCCCTGAAGTAATTATTTCTTCGCCTCTCTGAATGGGGAGGCAGGCTTCGCGATGTTTACAGTCACAGTGGGATGGCGTATACTTCCGGCCTGCCATGAATACACTGCTCATCGTCGAAGACGACAAAGCTTTGGGTGACGCGGTGACGCGTCTGATGAAGGCGCGGCTATCTGGCGTCGCGGTCGAGCTGTCGGAGAGCGTCGCGGAGGGCCGGGCGGCATTGGCGCGGACGGACCCGGCTGTCGTTCTCACGGATCTCCGGCTCGGGGACGGGTCCGGGTTGGAGGTGCTCAAGGCCGCCGCCGCGCTTGTGAACAAACCCGCCGTGATCGTCATGACCGGAAACGCGACTCTGGAAACCGCCGTGGAGGCGCTTCGGCTCGGGGCATTTGATTATCTGCTGAAACCCTACGAAGACGAGCATCTCGTCCATACGGTCCGGCGGGCGTTCGAGTCAAAACACCTGAAGGAGCGGGTGCGGGACCTCGCGGCTCTGGCATCGGAGGATTCGGCCGGGCCGGCGCCCGCGGCCGTGCGTGCGGATCCGAAAACCAAACTTCTCTTCGAGCAGGGCGCGCGCCTGGCCGCCGGAACTGCGCCGGTTCTGCTCACGGGGGAAAGCGGCGTTGGAAAGGAAGTCCTCGCGCGGATGATCCACGCCAAAAGCCCGCGCTCCGTCGAAGCCTTCGTTGCGATCAACTGCGCGGCGATACCGGAAACATTGCTCGAGGCGGAACTCTTCGGCTACGAAAAGGGCGCGTTCACGGGCGCCGCGGCCCAGCGCAAAGGCAAATTCGAGCTGGCGGACGGCGGCACGTTGTTTCTCGATGAGATCGGGGAACTGCCGCTCGCGCTTCAGCCAAAACTCCTGCGCGTGCTCGAGGGGCACGGTTTCCTGCGGCTTGGCGGCCAGGCCCAGATCACGTCGGATGTCCGGATCATCGCCGCGACCAATCGCCAGATCGACCGGGAAGTTTCCGCCGGGCGGTTCCGGGAGGATCTGTTCTACCGTCTGAATGTCGGCCGTCTCGACATCCCGCCGCTCCGGGACCGGCCCGCGGACATATTGCCTCTCGCCGACCAGTTTCTCGACCAACTCCGGCGGAAATACCGCCGCCCCGATATCCGTCTATCGGAGCCATCCCGCGCCGGCCTCCTTCGGTATGGCTGGCCCGGCAACGTCCGCGAACTTCAAAACATCCTCGAACGCGCCGTGCTTCTCTCCGCTCAGGACGAAATCGTCCTTCCGGACCTCGGCTCGTCCGCGCTGCTGTCCAGGGAAGCTCCCCGCTTGGCCGGCGGCTTGGCTGAAACCCTCGAATCCTACGAACGGGGTCTGATCCTCGACGCGATGAAAACCGCCGAAGGCAACAAAACCGCCGCGGCCAAACAGCTGGGGCTGTCGAAACAGCTGCTGAATTACAAGCTCCATAAATACGGTCTGGGATGAGGAAGCCCACAGCCCTCAGCCCTCAGCAAGCGTTACCCCTGCCTGCTGTGGGCTGTGGGCTGTGAGCTGAAGGCTTACCCCAATGTTCGACCAGCTAACCGAGCGCTTCGGCGCAATTTTCAAGAAACTCCGCGGGCAGGGGAAACTGTCCGAGGCGAATGTCATGGAGGCCGTGAAGGAAGTCCGGACGGCTCTCCTGGAAGCGGATGTGCACCTGTCGGTGGTGCGGTCGTTCACCGAGGAGGTTCGCCTCAAGGCGCTTGGGTCGGACGTGCTCTACTCGATCCGCCCGGGGGAGTCGTTCGTCAAGATCGTGCATGACGCGCTCGTCAAATTTCTGGGCGGCGCCGTCGATCCCTTCAAACTTTCCCGCCGGCCCAGCGTCATTCTCATGATGGGCCTTCAAGGCAGCGGCAAAACTACGACGGCGGCGAAACTTGCGAAATATTTTTCCGGAGAGGGAAAATCACCGCTTCTCGCCAGCATCGACCGCAGCCGGCCTGCCGCCGCGGAACAGCTTGAGAAACTGGCCAAAACCGCCGGGGTCGATTTTGTCCGGACGGAAGGTCCCGCCGTTCAGGCCGCCAAGTTTGTCCGCGCGGAAGCCGAGCGCCGGGACCGGGCCGTCGTCATTCTCGACACGGCGGGCCGGACGGAGGTCGATCCGGCCGTTTTCGAGGAACTGCGCGCGGTGCTGGACGCCGTCCCGGTCGAAAAACGGATCCTGATTCTCGACGCCATGACCGGCCAGTCGGCGCTGGACGTCGCGAAGGGATTTTCCGAAGGCGCCGGCGTCGACGGCGTGATCCTGACAAAATTCGATTCCGACACCCGCGGCGGCGCCGCCCTCTCTGTCTACGCGTCCCTGCGTGTCCCGATCGTCTTCGTGGGCGAAGGCGAGACCCTCGACCGCCTGGCGCCGTTCCATCCGCAGAGACTTGCCGGCCGGATACTCGGAATGGGGGACGTGGTGAGCCTCGTCGAGAAGGCCGAAAAGGCCGCGGAGGAGAAAACCCTGCGCGCGGACGAGGCCAAAGCGGCGGCCAAGCGCATGGTCCGGGGGGAGATGACCTTCGACGATTTCCTCGACCAGCTCCGGACCCTCCGTCGCATGGGCCCCATTTCGGAAATTCTTCAGCACCTGCCGGGCGGCCTCACCGGAAAAATCCGGCTGGACGCCGCGGGCGAAGCCGGAGAGGCGGGCCTCAAAAAAATCGAGGCGATGATTCTTTCAATGACCGCCCAGGAACGCCGCCGCCCCGAAATCCTATCCCAAGCCCGCCGCCTGCGGGTGGCCCGAGGCAGCGGCGTCCAGATCGACGAAGTCCACCGGCTGGTCAAGCGGTTTGAGGATTTCAAAAAAATGATGAAAAAGGTGGGGAAGAAAGGTATGATGGGGCTTTAAATTTAGCCTCCAGCCCACAGCCCACAGCCCTCAGCAACCGTTTGCTGAGGGCTGTGGGCTGAGGGCTGTGGGCTCCAACGAGGCGAGGTCAACAGCATGGCAGTAACACTCAGATTAAGACGAGTCGGAAAAAAGAAGCAGCCCTACTACCGCATTGTGGCGGCTGACAGCCGCATGCCGACGGACGGGCGGTTTCTTGAAAATCTCGGCACCTACAACACCCACACCGATCCGGCCACCGTGGTCCTCAAGGACGAGCGGGTGCGGGAGTGGCTTTCGAAGGGCGCGGAGATCAGCGACACGGTTCGAAGCATTCTGCGCCGCCGCGGGTTCTTTAAAAAGTAATTTGATCTGGACGGTTTTGACGCTTTTTCCCGGCGCGTTCCGGGGCGGGCCGCTGGGCGAAAGTCTCATGGCCCGCGCGATTGCGTCGGGCATGATCGGCGTCACGCCGGTGGACATTCGGGATTACGCCGAGCCGCCACACCGGGTTTGTGACGATGCGCCTTACGGCGGCGGCCCGGGGATGGTGATGAAACCGGAGCCGGTTGTCCGCGCGTTCAGGGCGGCCGAATCGGCCGGCGGGAAATTCGATCTGGTATTGGCGATGTCGGCTTCGGGCGATCGGTTTACGGACAGCCTGGCGCGGGAGTTCTCGAAATCCCGCCGGATTTGCGTTCTGGCCGGGCATTACGAAGGCATCGACCAGCGGGCGATCGATCTTATCGGCGCCCGGGAGATATCGATCGGAGATTTTCTTCTGACGGGCGGCGAAGTCGCCGCCCTGGCTCTGATCGACTCCGTTTCACGGTACGTTCCGGGTGTGCTGGGGAAAGACGAATCCCGCGCGGAGGAGTCTTACGCGATGCCCGCGGGCATTCTGGAATACCCGCAGTTCACGCGGCCTCCGGAGTTCGAGGGGTGTGAAGTCCCGGAAGTTTTGCGCGGCGGGAATCACGCCGCGGTGTTTGCGTGGCGGGCGCGCGAGGCCCTGAAGCGTACGGCGGCGCGCCGCCCGGATTTGTTGGACGAAAAAAAAATTGGGGCGACGCCCTACGGCAAGATATACGAGGAACTCAAAAGGGAAGGTGAGATTTGTCATGGACAACCGAATCGCCATACTTGAGCGTCAGCAGGAAAAGAAAAATATCCCCGTCATCACGCCGGGCGATACCGTGTCGGTTTTTGTGAAGGTTCTTGAGGGAGGAGAAGATTCCTCTCAGGAAAAGGGCAAGCGCGGGAAGAAGGAGACGTCGAAGGAAATCAAGGAGCGGATCCAGAAGTTCGAGGGCACCGTCATCGGTCTTCACGGGGACGGCCTCCGGAAGACCGTCACCGTCCGCAAAGTCTCCTGGGGCGTCGGTGTCGAACGCGTGTTTCTTCTGCATTCTCCGAAAGTCGACCGCGTCAAGGTCGAGCGCCACGGCGCCGTCCGCCGCGCGAAACTCTATTATCTCCGCGGCCGGTCCGCGAAAGCCTCGCGCATCACCGAAGACCGCAAAGCCGCACAGGCGGACCAGTCCGCCGCGCCGGCCGTGCCGGCCGCGAAGGCAGCGCCGGACGAGGGTTGAGTCCTTCCTACATCCCCAAAGAGGTTCTGCCCTATCCGGTCGGACGGCTGGTTTCCGGCCGGATCATCGCCAGGCTTTCCAACGCGCTCTACCGGATTGATCTTTCCGGCCGGCACTATGTGGCCGAGGTATCGACCGCGCGCCGCGGTCAACTAAAAGATTTCGCGCCAGGCGATCCGGTGATGGTGAGGGTGGTGGAAAAACAGGGAAGCCGGGCCGTCCTCGAAATCGAGGAGCCTGATTTCCCCGACATCCGGTCGCCCTCCGAAGCGGACCTGTCGCGTCTGGCCCAATCCGCCGGATGGCCCGACGACGCGGCAGCCCGGGCCCTTGTGGCCGTATTGGTGGCGCGGCGCCTCCCGCTGAGATCCGATCAGGCGGACCAAATTTACCGCAAGTTGAAAGCCCTCCCGGAGCCAACCCGGCGCGCCGCCGAACTTCTTCTGGTGGATCACCCTTAGGTCAGAAGTCTGGAAAAAGGCGAAGAGGGATGCTACCCTTGGCGCGGGAAAGTTGGCGGGTCTTTACGTCCCGCCGGCGCTTCGGGCGATGATCCGCCCGGTATGACTTTCCGGAAATGGACGGAGTTTTTATGAATTCAGAACAACCGAAAATCATCCAGGGCGGCATGGGCGCCGGCGTTTCGTGGTGGATCCTCGCCCAGGCCGTTGCAAAACTCGGCCAGCTCGGCGTCGTCTCCGGCACCGCCATCGATCTCATCTTCGCGCGGCGCCTTCAGGACGGCGATCCCGGCGGACACATGCGCCGCGCGGTCGATCATTTCCCGTTTCCGGAAATGGCGGAGCGCGTCTGGAGCAAGTACTACGTCCCGGGCGGCAAAGCCCCCGATCAGCCCTACAAGCCCATCCCGATGTATTCGAGAAAACCGCCGCGGCCGCTGGTGGAACTCTGCATCGTCGCCAATTTCGCGGAAGTGTTTCTCGCCCGCGAAGGGCACGACGGATCCGTCGGGATCAATTATCTCGAAAAAATCCAGATGCCGCACCTTCCCTCCATATACGGCGCCATGCTCGCGGGCGTCACCTACATCCTCATGGGCGCCGGCATCCCAATCAAGATTCCGGGGATCCTTGACGCCTTCGTCAACCACGAACCGGCGGTCTACGCCCTGCATGTGGTTGGCGCGCAGGAGGGAGACGACACCACCCTGCGGTTTGACCCGCGTGAATTCATGGAAGGCGATCTTCCGCCCCTTCATCGGCCTTTTTTTCTCCCCATCATCGCGTCGAATACCCTCGCGGAGATGATGATCCGCAAGGCCAACGGCCGGATCGACGGGTTCGTCATCGAAGGCCCCACGGCGGGAGGCCACAACGCGCCGCCCCGCGGGAAACTTCAGCTGAACGAGGCCGGCGAGCCGGTCTATGGCGAGCGCGACAAGGTTGACTACGAAAAAATTCGCGCGCTGGGACTCCCGTTTTGGCTCGCGGGCAGTCAGGCCTCAGCCGCGAGGCTCCGGGAAGTCCTTGCCCTGGGCGCCGCCGGCATCCAGGTCGGGACGGCGTTCGCCTTCTGCGAAGAATCCGGAATGAACGCCGAGTACCGCCTCCGCCTTCTGCAAAAATCCGCCGAGGGCACCGCCCGCGTCTATACAGATCCGATCGCCTCGCCCACCGGGTTTCCCTTCAAAGTCGCGCTCCTGGATAACACGGTCTCCCGGCAGGACCTCTATCTGGCCCGCAAGCGCGTCTGCGATCTCGGATACCTGCGCGAAGCCTATCGCCGGGATGACGGCGGCGTCGGCTACCGCTGTTCGTCGGAACCGGTCGACGACTATGTGGCCAAAAGCGGAAAACTCGAAACCACCGTCGGCCGGAAATGCCTCTGCAACGCCCTCATGGCCAACATCGGCCACGCGCAGATCCGCGGCGATGGCGCCATCGAAAAACCCCTCATCACCTGCGGCGACGACCTCGCCGAAATCGCCCGATTCCGCGCGCCGGGTCGGGAGTCTTACAGCGCAAAGGACGTCATCAACCGCCTGCTGGCGTGAGTACGTCAGAGGTTATTCTTCCGCTTTCTGTACAACACGGAGAGGTGGCCGAGTGGCCGAAGGCAATCGCCTGCTAAGCGATTGAACGCTTAATAGGTGTTCCGGGGGTTCGAATCCCCCCCTCTCCGAATTGCACAAATCTTTGCCCCGTTAGCCACTTAGACAAATCCGACATTTTCAGGATGAGCGAATCTTTTCACCGTTAGACGGGATTTTCAGGCTTAACCGTCTATGAAACGTCTACACGATTTGCCTTGACTTCCAGACGGTTCAGCGGCCTCATGTATGTAAGATGAAAGAACGGACGGCGGCTGTGGCCTACAAGGAGCACGAAACGGAGTTATACCGAAAGATCTGCGATCTGCAATTCCAACTGAAAGTCTACCGGCGCAAGCATAATGCCAATCCGAAAAATTGGGCGTTCGTCGGTAGTCTGGAAAAATCGTCCAAGAATCTGGGGATGGCGTTGTTTGCCCTCGGCCATCCGGACTATGACGAATATGGCAGGGCGATCCAACCCAAATGACCCGGAGTATTGCCAAGATTCGAGAAGACGGTCTGGCAATTTTCGAGGACGCAAACGATCCCATCCTGAACGAGATACGCCGGGCGGCAGACCGCAAGTCGGTCATATTGGCGGTCGCCATTCGCCGGGCACAACAGATAGCGCTGGGATACGCGGCAAAATATGCGCCGGACATCTACACCGAAGTCGAGGCAAAAGTTCGGTCGGTTTTACCGGCGAGCGATGGCGTCTTACCGGCTCTGCCGGAGCGGATAGATACGACGACTGAAGGGAGGCGATAACGATGATCGTGGCACGGATAAAATGGTCACGAATAGCGGTGCCAGAAGAGAAAGAATTCGAGACGGAGCAAGAAGCCAAGGATTACATCGCTTCGAAGGAAACCCATCCATTATTCCGGTGGGCGGAGATTGACACGAAGCGACAATACTCGGACGCCGCCGCTCGGTTCGAAAAGAAGGCGTTGATTACGGAGCTGACGAAGGATGGCTTGAAGAAGGCTGGCGCAATGAAGTTCAAGGTCAGGTTCGACAAAAATGGTGGCGCTCATATCCAAGGGCCGTCGGACTACATGGCGTCCGAGCAATGTAAGAAACTTCTGGACGATTTAAAAAACGGCAATCACACCATGTTTCGATTCTTCCCGCCGGGGACACCGATTGCGACGATGGTCGAAGTCATACTCCAGACAAATTACGCCGGTTACTTGGGCATGAAACAATTGGCGGTTGGGATGAAATTCCGGGGCGCAAATGCGGAATAACGGAATGCGATTCAAGGTGACGTTGAACGCCCGTGGCGGCGGGACTATTTGCGGCCCAGCAAGATACATGAGGACGAGACGCTTTAAAGAGATTGCGGACTCCATCGAGAATGGCACATCCACGAAGTTTCATGGCTTGCCGTTAGAACTGCCACGAGAGTCGCTGATTGAACAGGTGCTTCAAAAAGACTATTTGGAGTTTCTTAGGTCACAATGACCGCCGTGGTAGGACTCGTTCACAAAGGCGACGTGTGGATTGGTGCCGACAGCGGCGGTGTGGCTGACTGCGTCGTGACTACCCGGAAAGATGAGAAGGTCTTTCGCAACGGTGAGTTCATCATGGGATTCACATCGTCATATAGGATGGGTCAACTGCTACGATATTCGCTGAAGCCACCGACAAAGGCAGATACGACGACGGACTACAAGTTCATGGCTACGGCGTTTATTGATGGTATCCGAGAATGCCTGAGATCCGGTGGCTTTCTAAAAGATGATTGCAACAAAGAAACGGGCGGCGCATTTCTCGTCGGTTTCGCCGGGCGGCTATACCGGGTTGATGAAGATTTTAATGTGGGAGAAAGCGTTCACGAATATCAGGCGGTCGGTTGCGGGAACGAAGTCACGCTCGGAGCGATGTATGCCACGCAGAAATTGCCGCCAAGGGTGAGAATCCGGCTGGCGTTGGAAGCCGCCGAACGACACAATACCGGGATACGAAAGCCGTTTCGGATACTCGTCCAGAGGTGGAAGAAATGATAACCGAAGAGGCGATAAAAAAGATGAAGGGATTAGCCCGAGCCGCCCGGCTGCTGGACGAATACGGAGTGGCTCAACATCTGGAGAAAGCGGCGTGGGCGAAGACGCTGACCGAAACCGTCCGGGAGTTACGCCGGGCGATGGCAGAAGCCAACAAGGCATTTGCCCGGGCGAAAAAAGAACGAACGCCGATATACCACCGAAACGCCG
>JACQOF010000077.1 GCA_016202645.1 bacterium | reverse complement strand
GGCGAGCCAGAACTGATCGAGCGTCTTCTGCACGGCGGCGCGCACCTGCTCCTGCTGGATATCCGTCAGCGCATAACGTTCGACCGCGAGCGGGCCTACTTTCATGTGCTCTTCGTCGACCCCCATATGCAGCGTCCAGTAGCGGATATCCTCCGAGTTGCGGTCGAAGCCGTAGTGTTTGGTAAGGCCGTTGACGATCCGGGTCATGCGCTCGCTCGCGGTTCCCTCCAGGCAAAAGCCCTGGCTCGCGTAAAGCTCGAGCCAGCTTCTCTGGTAGATCAAAAGCTCGCGCCAGTCTAAAAACGCCGCGGTCTCAGGCAGGGGCTCCACCCGGTCCAGCTCTTCCCTGGAGTAGCCGCACGCCTTGGCGAAGCGGATAAAAAGCCCTTTGTGGCTGTCCGTGCCGGTGATCTCCCCGGTCCCCTCTTCCACCACGTTTTCAATCCACATCCTTTCCAGCTCGGGATCGTCCGGGCAGCGGGCCAGCATGCCGGCGATCGGCTTGGGAAAAGGCTTGGGAAAAAAGAGATAGAACTGGCCGACGAATCCCTTGAGCTGATCGCGGTCGAGCTCTCCCTTTTCGATCATGCCAATCACCGGATGATCCTTGGAGTGCTTGCGCCGCACCATCCCCTGGATCTCTTTGACGAACTCTTTCGTCGAAAGCGCCATGATCCTCGCTACGTTAAGAAAATGCCCCCGGCGGGACTCGAACCCACGGCCCCAGGATTAGGAATCCTGTGCTCTATCCATCTGAGCTACGGGGGCCCAGGGTTTCTTTTCTATTCCGTTCGCCGGACGAATGCAAGAAAGCGGCCGGGCTTACCCGGCCTTGGCGACGGCCTTCTGGCTGCAAAACGGATGATAGGCCCCCATGCCGCAGCGGGTTCCGGCCCCGGCGATGGCCGCTTCGAACTCCTGGTGGATTTTCGGATCCTCGTCCCCGTATTCGATCTGCGAGCCGCCCTTCTTGACGTCCTCATCCACCCCGTACGCTTTTCTGAGACCGCGGTATTTCTTGCTGCCCCAGCGCAGCGCGAGGTAGCGCGCCGGGCTGCCCCCGGTGTTGAAGTGCTGGTGGAACCAGTTGTCGGGCGGCACGATGATGCTGCCGTCCTGCCATTCGAATTTCTGGACCGGCGATCCCTCGGGCCACATGAGCGAGTAACCCTTCCCCGCGATGATCACGACATGGGCGCCGGGCCCGTGGCGGTGCCCCTTCTTGTAGGTGCCGAGGGGAAATTCCGAGATGTGGCCGCACATGGTATTCTCCGAGAGCTCCAGCATGACGTTTCTGCCGCCGGCTCCACGCTCCCTCCACTCGTGCAGGCCTATGGACCTTACGTCGGCGACGAAGTTCGTGTCCCAGACGCGCCCCGGATAGAGCTTGCCCTTGCCCGAAAAATAGTCCTCTTCCCCGCTGAAGCGGTCGGTGAATTCGAACGGGTTGTTGAAAATGAATTCGGAGCTGTGAAACAGGTTGATCACCACCGGCGCGCTGGTGACCGCCAGGAAGCGCACGGGCTCGCTGCCGCTGCCGTTGAAATGCTGGTGCCAGGTATTGAGCGGCGGCGCGAACAGAGAGCCGGGCTGCCATTCGAAGGTCTGCCTTTTTCCCGCGTCCGTCCAGACCGAGGTGGCGCCCCTCCCCTCTATGACGAAAATCATCTCCTCAAAGAGATACCTCTGCGGCTTCAGGGCCTTGCCCGGCGGGATCTCGCAGATGTAGGCGTCGTTCGCCTCGCCGGTGCCGATGAGATTGAGATAGACTCCCCGTCCCCCTTTCCGCTCCCACGGCTCCAGAGGCACCTTTCGAATATCCGGGATGTAGTACTCCCGGATAACCGGCAGCCCCTCGCTATCGAGCCATTTCTGGTAGGATGATTTGTCGGTGACGTCCGCTTCTTTACTTCCGAGCATATATAGGATTCTCCTTCCTTTTTTATCCCTTGAATCTTTTGACCGTTGATCCCGTTTGTTACGGCATCTGGCACGCTACGCCCGTTTCCTTCAACGCCATTTCGTAGCGGCGGCGGATCTCCGGGTCTTCATCTTCGTAATGAATCAGGGTGCCGCCCTGCTTCACATCTATGTAGACCCCGTCCTCCCGGCGCTGGGCGGCAATCTTGAAGCCGACCGGATGAAGCCTGCTGCCGAAGCGCAGCGCCAGGTGGCGAGCGGGCTCCGGCCCGGTGTTAAAGTGCTGATGAAACCAGCCCCCGGGCGGGCAGTAGAGGCTCCCCTCTTTCCAGCGGATCTCGACCACCTCGCCGCTGTTCCCGCGCTCATAAGGTCGAATACCTAACTCGGAGTCCCAAAGCAAGACGTAGCCGGAAGACTGCAGCCCGAGCAGGATAGCGCCCGGACCGTGGTAGTGGGCCTTGTGGTAACGGCCCGCCGGCCACTGCGCGAGATGGCCGATGAGCTCGTTGCCCGCAAGCTCGAACTGAGTCAGCATGACACCCGATCCCTTGACGTCTCTTGAGTCGAGCGCCGCCAGGCGTACATCCGGGATGAAATTGGTCTCCCAGATATGCTGCATTCCCTTCTCGTAGCGCTGGTTGCCGACCGCGAAGAAGTTTTGCTGGCCCGCGTAGCGGTCCGAGAAGCGGAACGGGTTGTTGAAGATAAACTCCTCGCTGTGAAACACGTCCATGATCATGGGCGCGTTGGTCGCCGCCAGGAATTTGACCGGCTCGCGACCGCCGTTGAGCAGCCGGTGCCAGGAGTTGAGCGGCGGAGCGAAGAGGCTCCAGGGCTCCCATTCGAAAATCTGCTTCCGGCCGCCCTCCTGCCACACCTCGGTGGCGCCACGGCCGGACAAAACGCAGATCACCTCTTCGTACATGTGGCGCTCGGCGTTCAAGGCTCCTCCCGGAGGAATCTCCGCGATGTACATGCCGGTCAATCCCTGCATGCCGTAGAGCTGGATGAAAGCCCCCTTCCCTGCCGCGCGCGGCCACGGGGCGAGCTCGAGCCCGCGCACATCCTCGATCCCGTACCCCTCATGCACAGGGATACCCTCCCGCCTGAGCCACTGCGCGTAGGTGGTTTTTTCCAACGCCGCAAGCAAGGGATGGATACGCTCCTTCACTGGCATCACTCGTCCTCCCAGCCGGTCACTTTTATTGACTTAGGTTGATAATCCCGTTATTAATGAGAAGTTTCGTTCCTTCCACGCGAGCCGTTAGCTCAGCTGGTAGAGCATCGCCCTTTTAAGGCGAGGGCCCTGGGTTCGAATCCCAGACG
>JACQOF010000074.1 GCA_016202645.1 bacterium | reverse complement strand
GCCCTCCGGTCGGGTACCCCGGGGATTCCCTTCGGTCACAAGGGGGGAGGATGACGCGGAAGGCGGGCCGGGCGGAGGGGGCGCCGAGCCTGTGACGGGCTGGGGCGCTGGCATCGCCACAGTCGGAGATCCGCTCGTGGAGGGCGCGGGCGGGGGCGGCGCCATGCTCTGGCCGAGTAGGACATTATATTCGAGTTGCGAGATTTTCCCGGCCTTGAGGAGAAGGGACCCGACATGATCGCGCGGCGCGCCGGGCGGGATCGCCGCCAAAACCTCGGCCACCTCGGACGGCTTGGCGACGTCGTTCTGCTCGCACAACTTCACAAACTGAGTTTCGTCAGGTTTTAATGTCTGAAGTAGCAGTCCCACTTCCCGGTCGGTCAGCACGGCCGATTGAGATGCGGAGTTGCCGTTTTTTTTGCCGCGCGGGGCCATTCGTCAGATCCGGGCTATTCTATGATTTTGATCTGCGAAGGATTATTCACGAGGACCTGCGGCCGGCCCTGATAGGACTCGATGGGGCCGACCACCCATATTTTTTTGTTTTGGTACAATTGGTCAAACCCTTCCGGGAAATTCCCGTAGGACGCCGCGAAGATGACGACGCGGAAATCCGTTTTGCTGCCGGCCTTGAAATCCATGTACGTCACCCGCTCGGCCCGGGTCACGCGTTCCACGCTGCCCTCCACCGTTCTGACCTGATCGATGAATTTCAAGGCGTCCTTATAGGATATGCGATTCTTGTTCGTCGGGCTGAAATCCTCCGACACCGCGCCTTCCCCGATGATTTTGATCTGGCTGGGGGCACCCAGGTACATGCACGGCTGGCCGCGGAAGGAGACGATTTTTCCGGCCACCCAGACTTTCTTCCCCGCGTACAAACTTTCAAATCCGGGCGGGAACAGCTCCCAGGCCGCTTCAAAACAAACCGTCTTGAAGGCGGTTTTGTCTCTACGCTTGAATTCAAAAAAAACGGCGACATCCGTCTTGCCGGCGTCCTCGATGACTCCCTCAACCGTTCGAACCTCGTCCAGATGATTGACGGCGTCCTTCCATTGGATCAAGTTATCGCGGGAAGGGGTGTATTGGGACAACTGGGTGGCGGCCCACGCACCCCGTTCTTTCCCGCGGAGCTTTCGAACGATCTCCACTTGATCCGCTCCTTTCAGAAACATCACCGGTCTTTCCTTGTCTTTCACAATTCTTCCTTTTAATTTGACGAGATTCATCCAGTACATCCTGTCATACCCTTCAGGGAATGCCCCGAAATCCTTGGATTCAATGACGGCCTCAAAAGCCGTTTTGTCTCCGGGTTTGGGCGCCATCGAAAAACTCTCCTGCCCTTTGAATGTCTTCACAACCGGCATTTCCACCACCACGTATTTTCCCATATATTTATTCGCCTCCAGCCACGATATTTCCTTCGGCGGGCCGAGGGCCGTGTAATTCATCACGCCCCACACCGCGCCCGACAGCGCCAGAAGAATCCCCGCGGCGACCGCCCATGCTTTGGGACTGCGCCAGTCCCATACCTCGAGCAGGCCCGGCGGTTTCGCCAGAATTTTTTCGCCTTTTAAATAACGTTCCAGGTCATCGGCCAGCGCCCCCGCCGACGCGTACCGGTGCTTCGGGTTCTTCCGCATTGCCTTCAGGCAAATGATTTCCAGGACCGGATCGGCTGATTTCTGGACCGTCGACGGCGACGTCACAGTTTCTCCCTCATCGCCAGCCCTGCGCAGAATTTCATTGAGCGGCAGATCCCCCATCGGCGGGGCGCCCGTCAGCATTTCGTACATGACGGCGCCCAGCGAATAGACGTCACTGCGCGCGTCAACCTTCTCCACTTCCCCCCGGGCCTGTTCCGGGCTCATGTAGAAGGGAGTGCCCATGATCGAGCGGGAAACAGTCAGGCGTTCCGTCTGCTTCTGCACCTGCCGGGCGAGTCCGAAATCGACCACCTTGATCTCCGCGCGGTCCCAGTCTTCCGGGGTCAGCTTGCCGCTGGTGACGTTGGTTTTGATCAATACATTTGAAGGTTTGATGTCCCGGTGGATCACCCCGTTTTCGTGCGCGAACTGAAGACCCTTGGCGACGTTCAGCGTCACCAGGGCCGTCACCGCCGAATCCATCGGGCGGGCGGCGATCACGCCGTCGAGACTCCGGCCCTGGATGTGTTCCATCGTGAAGTAGTATTGCCCGTTCACTTCGCCCATGTCGAAAATCGGCACGATGTTCGGATGCGACAATTTGGCCGCGCTCTGCGCCTCCTGGAAAAACCGCTCGATCTGGTCCTTCGTCGACATTTCCCCGGACAGAAGCACTTTCAGGCAGACAACCCGGTCGAGTTCCTCCTGTTTGGCGGTGTAGACGATGCCCATGCCGCCGCGCGCGAGTTCCGAGAGGATGCGGTATTTGCCGAAGTATGTCCCGGCGCCTCCGGCGGATGAGGATGAAGATGGAGGCGGCGCGGGAGGAGGCGGCACAGAGCCTGTGACCGGCTGGGGCGTCGGCATCGCGAGTGTCGGAGATCCGCTCGTGGAGGGCGCGGGCGGCGGCGGTGCCGGATCCCGTGAGATCACGGTCTGGGCCGAGGCGGCCCCGATCTCGGCGGGCGCCGGGGGCGCGATGCTCTGGCTCATGAGAACATTGAGTTCGAGCTGTGAGATCTTGCCGGCCTTGAGCATGAGAGTTCCGACATGCTCGCGCGGCGCGCCGGGGGCCAGAGGCGCGAGGACTTCCGCCGCGTCGGCGGGTTTCGCGACATCATTTTGTTCACAGAGTTTCACGAATTGCGCCTCGGACGGCTGGAGGGTGTGCAGGAGCAACGCCACCTCGCGGGGCGTGAGCGATGACGACGGAGAAACCGTCTTGCGATCCTTGCCGTTCTTCCTGCCTTTTTCAGCCACGATGGGCACTCCAGCATGCAGCGTTATAGTTGCGCCCACACCCCCCACTCAAACCGCGGCAGTCTATCACGACCCGGGCATAAGTCAAATCCCGGGTTGAGGTGGACAGCAATTTTTAAGCCGGCCGAAACGTGAGGGCAAAGGAAGTCGTCATCACCGAGGAATCCATCACCCGAAAAGCTTTCCCGCCCATTTCCCTCAAAGAAGAAAAAGACTCGGCCTGAAATAGACTCCCGATGCCGGTGACCGGCGGCTTCGGAACACTTGACTTCTTCCAGCCGGCGGTGGACACTCCACAACAGGAGGTGGAGGGGTGGATCGAAGCGGGTATTCCCCATGGAAGGTTGGGGGTGAATGGCGAACGGCATTCCACAGGATTATTCCGGTTCGACATCCCAGGGTATTCCGCGTATTTCCATTTCATCCTATTGCGGATCCCTGGTCGGACAAATATCTTCTCGAAATTCCCAAGACATTGGGCAAATGCCCGTATTGTAAAACACTCAGCGCCGATGATTGGGGTTGTATGCGGTGCGGACTTGTATTCCGGGAATGGGAAAAAACAGTGGGGGCGGCTTCCGGAGCGAGCCGAAGCCCTTCCATAAAGAGAGAAACTGTCCCGGCCCGTATGGGATGGACACTCGCCCGGATTCCCATCTTCGTATGGCTGGCCCTCCTTTTGGTGTGCGTTCAAATGGCGCCTGTGGGTCTCCAAACATGCCTGGACGAGTCACCCGTCGCCTTCGCTCAGGCGTTTTATGCCGCCACAAATGCGCGGATGGCGGCCGTACAAACAATGACACCAACCCCACAGCCGTCGTTCTCCAAGGCTCTCTCACCACTTCAAAAGTTTAATACACCGCGGTTCGCCGTTCCTCCGGCTCCTTATTACTCCACCACAGCGCCTGGTACGCGTCAGTGGTCCGCCCAAATGATGCTCTATGCCCAGACCGGTGATGCCAGATTTTTACCTCCTTGCCGCCAATAGCGTTCGGATTCTTTGAAATGGTCGAAGAATCTGGCCCATGAGAGCTCTCATTCTTCTCGCGATCGCGGGCGCCCTATGCTTCTTCGGTTGGCAGTACGTCTCGGAAAATTGGATTACGGATCAAAAGTGTCCGGCCTGTCAGGGCCGCGGTTATATTCCATTACACGGGTTTGGCAATTTGCCCTGTCGATATTGCGGGGAGGGAGGGAAAGTCAGTAAACGCCGACAAAGAGAGATTCTCGCAGAACGTGGAATGCCGGCCGCACGTACCCGATAATCCGGCCTCATGACCCCGCCCCGTTCTTGGTACCTCTACACGGATCAGGGAGCGGATGGACCCTACACCGTTGAGGAACTTCGAAATTGGCGGCAGGAAGGCCGCATCACGAGCGATTGGTATGTCCGGCGGGATGGACAGGATGAATGGCGGAAACTCGGCGATACGACGGAATTATCCGGAGACGATGCGCCCAACCCGCCGATCATAAATCCTCCGGCGTCAACTCTGACGCTTCGCCTGGAAAACCCGGAGCCGCGAAGCGATACCCGGCGGCCGGTGTCGGAGAAATCATTCTTTCCCGAACCGCGCAAGAATCGTCCGACACGGACCGCGGATACAGCCGACAGATCGTTCCTGATTAAATTTTTTGTATTCTTTGCCTTCATCCTCCTGATCCTGGGTTTGATATATCCTCAGATGGACGACTGGGAGAAAATCATATCGTTCACTTCCGAGTCGGGTAAGTATTCCGTCCGTTATCCTGGAAGTCATTCCCACCGGACGGACAAAGTTGAAATTGTACCGACCGAAATCGGAAAGATTCAGATGCCCTATCACGTTGCGGAACCCGGCGGGCAGCTCTTCGGAATCCCCGGCGTCTATTTGATGCTGGCCAAATTTGATGTGGTGAGCCCGATCGAAGTATTTATAGCATTCCATTTTCGGATTCCCAAAGACATCGCGGCCCGAAAACTCCGAAAAGACGACAAAGTGCTGCTTGAAGGGGCCATCGAAGGCGGATTAGAAAATATCAAGGGCACGGCATTGGAGACGACGTGGATTCAGTATGATCAAACCCACACCGGCGTCGAGATCAGATACAAGGGAAATTATCGAGGCGTGGACCTCCATGGGCGGTTTCGCGCGTATGTGGTCAAGGACATGGTCTATGTGCTTATGTTCGGAGGCCGCATGACCGCGGCGGCGGGCCATGAATCCGGGAAAAAATTTCTGGATTCATTCGTCCTGAAATAAAACCCGGACTTTCTCAATCCGCATCAAACAGGATGGGCCGACAATATCTGGCAGCCCAGGCTCCCCCCACGAACCCACCGAGATGGGCAAAATTGTCCACAAAAGGAACGAAAACCCCGGAGACGATTTCATATCCGGCCAGAATGGCCAGCACAAATCCGATTCGATGGTCTTCCACATAAATTGAATTTTTATGCAGATGAAAAAAAACAATGACAGACGCCATCACGCCGAAAATGGCGCCGGAAGCACCGACGGCCGGCCCGGCCGAAAAAATCACACTCAACACAGAACCGGCCAGCCCGCTGACGCCGTATATCTGAAATGCCTGGCGGAGGCCAAAGGCGTGTTCCGAGGCCATGCCGACGATGTAGAACAGGGCGCAGTTTGCGAAGAGATGCTCCTGCGAGGCGTGCAGGAACATGGCGCTGACCAGCCGCCAGACCTCTCCGGACATAACAAGGTCCCGGTAGAGCGCCCCGGAGCGGATGATCGAAGCCTCATCCTGAAGGGCGCCGGCCGAAATTTCCCAGAAATACACGAACACATTGACAGCGATCAGAAACAGGGTCAGAGGCGGACAATAAGACATCCCTTTTTCAAAACGAACGGATGTCCCACCGCCGGCCGTCAGCGGCGCTCGCCCGTGTCGAGCATGACGCCCATCGCCAGGAGCAGCCGTCTGTCGAGGGTGCGCTTGGAATCGGCGGATAGATCGAGAACGTAGCGGTCGAGCAGGGTAAACGTGCGGTTGAATTTCCCGACAACGTCGTCCTCCCCGTCTCCTCGAAACAAGATGAAGTTGGTTCTCAAAATGCCGAAGAAAGGGCCAATCAGCCTGCGAAGCAGAGACAGAATGATGGAGTCTTCCATGGCGTTGAACAGCGGAATTCCGGCCGGCGTCAGGCAATCCCAACTGGCTCGAACGAGGGAAACCAGAACATTTTTCCGGAACAGGCCAATCCGCCGGCCGTCGGCGTCGAGGACGGAGTAGGTGACGGTCGGAAATTGAAAAACGGAATCCTCCAAAACCTCCAGCACGCATTCCTCCGGACCCTGGCCAGCGGCAACGGTGAACCGGACATGCCGACGGGGCGCCAGCTTGTACCACACAGAAAAAGCGCACAGACAGGATAAAAAAACCGCCAGGGCAAAGACAGCCGCGGGCGCAACGACGGGATTGGCCTTCACGAAATCCGATTTTAACGGCATCAGGGATGCGACAAAAACAACGCCGAATAAAACAGCGGCCAAGGCGCCCACCAGGATGTTTCGGAAGATATATCGCGGTCTTTGGACGAAAAGAATGATTCGGCCCGACCGATCGGTTACGTCGTATTTCTCCGAGATGGAGAGATATTTCTGCCGGAGAAGAAAAAGATCATGTTCAAAAAGGGATTGGTGGCGCACGGATAGAGAGCCGGGCTGAATGACCGCCACAGGACGCAGTTTGTCGGTTTCCGGTATGACGCCCAGGAGCATGGGCTGTGGGGAACCCGGCGGTTGAACCGGCGGAACCGAACGAACCATCGCCTCCGGCGTATCCCCCAGACGCCGCCAGTCCCTGAATCCATCACGCCATACTTGATCGTCATCTCCCATATAGCCGGTTGACCGCCGGATTCGTATCTCCGCCGGAGTGAATGGCCCTTCCTGACCTTTGGACGTGTGGATATACCACCGTCGATCTTCGCTCATCAGTCCATATCCGGCAGGTGCTTGACGACAGCCCAGATCACAACAAGGCCCAGGATAGTCGAAAGCGCGCCGATGTTGACACCCCCCACAAAACACACAATCCAGTCAGCCACACGAAAGAGAATATAGGAAATGCCCGCCCATTGCTTCATACACCACAGGCCCACGCCGCAGATCAGCATAAACAACGCATACACCTTGAGCCACCAGAGGAACCCCTCCCCGGCGGATTTCAAAATCTCCTGGGATCCCGCGTCGGTGAATACCCCCACACCCACCACAAAGCCAGACCCGATCAGCAGGATGGAAAGCGCAGTGATGATTCCCGGCCGCCGGGTGACCTGGGTTGGGGTTGGGAGCGGATCCGCCGATTTTTTTCGGCCGAAGGATATAGACTCATCAATTCCTGAATGTGA
The DNA here is from genome assembly GCA_016202645.1 of bacterium. Classification (GTDB taxonomy): domain Bacteria; phylum Lindowbacteria; class 2-12-FULL-62-27; order 2-12-FULL-62-27; family 2-12-FULL-62-27; genus JACQOF01. The sequence continues at coordinate 36,564 of JACQOF010000074.1, read as the reverse complement.
CTTTCCAGCCGAGCGGCGGCCTGCAAGCTTCGATCCACAACGGGTGCAGTTTTCCGCGGATTCGTCATTTTCCAGACCACATGTTGAACACATTTTAAGGGATAAAATGGACGGTTGAGATTCAGGTGGAACCGAAGGCGCGGGAGCAGAAACAGAAACCACGTCGGTATCCTTGATTTGCCGCCATTCGGCGAACCCCTCACGCCAGACATAGTACTCTGGGGAAATCCTGCCTTCGGACAGAAACGCCCTCAGTTCCGTCTGCGTATACGGCCCTGCCTGCCCCTCATGGGTGGAGAGATGCCACACCTGTGCATCTGCATCGGACACCCTGTCATCCTACGTCGGCCATGCCCATTTGTCCATCAACTTGTTCAGAACTTCCGGTCAGAGTACGCCCTTCCCGCCGGCGGCGGGCGACGCGCCGGTGAGCCGGCGGATTCGTTCCGCCCACTGTTTCTCCAGTTTTTTGGCGAACGCATCCGCTGGAATCGAGCTCACAACCCCAGCCGTAGCCGACCTTCAAGGGTCGGCTGCGGGAAATGGGGTCGCTCGACTCAAAAGTTCTTTTTCACCCATGCCAGATAATGATCCATGGACTGCAGGGATACGTTTTTCCGCAGGATTCCGTTCTCGTCGCTCAAAGACACGAGGCGGCCGGGCATGATATCGAGTTTTGAGAAGACGCCTCGGAAGCGGAGGATGGAGGCGCCCATGCGGGGGGACGGTGACCGGGTCATTTTTAGTTCGACGGGGAAGACCTTAAGGCCGCTCTCGATGAGGAGGTCAACTTCGAGATCATTGTGCGTTCGGACATAATACAGGCTGGGACGTTTGGCATGATTGAAAAAAGCCTTGACGGTTTCCTGAACGACGAAATTTTCGAACAGCGGACCGCCCATGGGACCATTGAGAAGTGTTCTTCGATCCCTGATACCGGTCAAGTAGCAGACAAGGCCGCAGTCTAGAAAGTAGACTTTGGGGCTTCTGGTGATTCGCTTGCCGAGGTTGCGGTAATAAGGATTCAGCAAATAGACCAGATGGCCGGCTTCAAGAACGGACAACCAATTTTTCACGGTGTTCACGGAGACGCCCAGATCGTTTGACAGGTGGGAGAGAGTCAGGACTTGGGCGCACCGGGCAGCCAGAAGTCGGACAAACTGTTGGAAATCTCGCAGGTTTCCGATGTTGTAGACGGTCCTGACATCCCGTTCCAGATAGGTCTGCAGATAGGAGCCGTACCATGCGGCCGCATCCATGCGCGGTCGCATGCAGATTTCAGGGAATGAACCACGCAGACACGCCGACACAAAGGAATCGAGCGGCGGCGTTTTTTCGCGGCCCACACGGACGGGGGAAGTGTCACGGGAGGCCATGGATGGCCGGAGCGACCGGACGGGCGGCGCACGCTCCAGTTCGACCAGGCTAAACGGCAGAAGATTCAGCAGGCAGACTCGGCCGGCCAGGGTGTCACCAAGATTTTTGATCAAATGAAACTGCTGGGAGCCGGTAAAGATAAACCGCCCACGGCGGCTCCGATTTTTGTCGATGAGGATTTTGATGTAGGACAGCAGTTCCGGCACGTATTGGATCTCATCGAATACCACCGGTTCCGGGATGTTTTCCAGAAACAGGACGGGGTCGGAAAGAGCTTTCTCCCTGGTGAGGGGATCGTCGAAGGAGACGAAGCGGAAATTTTTTCCAAAGACATTTTTCAGAAGGGTGGTCTTGCCGGCCTGTCTGGGCCCGGTCAGGGCCATGGCGGGAAACTGCCGGAAGAGCGTCCGCAACGACCTTTCGATTTCCCGGTGCACGTAGATTTCCCCAGCCATGTATCAAAGCTACCACGCCCTTATCCGAAGCGTCAAGACAATTTTGCAGTGTGGATTCAAAATTGACTTTATCTCGGGAACCTACCCCGCATCTCCACCACCGCTCGGATACGGCGACCGGACCCCGCTTTCGCGGGGGTGACGGCTAAGTCAAACCTCGGGTTGAGGTGGAGGGATTGGACAGCTAGGATGGGGGCATGACGGACGGATGGCTTGGACGGATTGCGGGACACCACAGCGATCAGAGAATAGGCGGGCGACTGCAGATGGAGGACCGGCATGTGATCCTGCCGCGGGAGGGCCTCGGCCTGTTTGCGGCGGTGGTGGACGGCCACGGCGGGGTTGCCGTGGCGGACCGGGTGGTCTCCGAACTTCCGGCGTTATTTCTGGGCGACGTCGCGCGGGGCCTTTCGGCCGAGGACGCATTTATGCTGGCCTTCGGAAAAATGGAATTGGCCTGCCAGGCCGAGGACGCCGGAGCCACCGCGGTTTGCGCGTTTGTCGCCGGGGACCTCCTGACGGTTGCCAACTGCGGGGACTCGCCCTGCCTGGCGGTCGGCGGCGCGGCCGAGACGTTAAGCGCCCTGCACCGGCTGACGGACCCCAACGAACGCGCGCGGATTCTGGCCGCGGGAGGGCGGGTGGCGGATCCATATTTTTTTGTGGGGAACAAGGGGATCATTCCGACGCGAAGTTTCGGCGACGGAACGATGCGCCGGGCGGGCCTGACCGCGCGGCCTCACATCCGGTCGCGGCGCATCGAATCCGGCGACCGGTACGTTTTGCTGGCGAGCGACGGGCTTTTCGACGTCCTGAGCGCCGGAGACATTTTTTCCATTCTGGATTCGAATTCAGCGGCAGATTACGCGGTCCGGGCCCTACTGGACGAAGCCGAAGTCCGCAAGGTCAAAGACAACGTCACGGTGGCTGTCATTCAACTGAAGTCGGGGGCGGACAGGGATGTCCAGTCCCAGAAGCTCCAGACTCAGGAAATCCCAGGACGGGATTTCCTTCAATCTGCGAGGGGGGCGGACAGGGAAGTCCCGGACCGCATCGCGGGCAATTGACAGCGGCGGGTGTGTGCCATAGAATTAACTGATTGAGACAACCTCCTTAAAAGCGGGGCATATGCCGTGAATCGGACGAACATCCTCATCTTGTTTCTTGGTCTACTTGCCGGGGTATCTCCGGCCCATGCCGCCGGGATCGACCAGGCCGTCGACTGGACGCCTCCGGGAGGCGGGGCGACTCTCGCGGCGCCCGCGCTTGCCGCGCCCCACTACGGGGCGCCGTCTTTTTTCGGACAGCCTTCGGACATCACGGCGGATTGGGTGCTGGGGCAGTCGAATTTTGACACGAACGCCGACACGGGGCCGGGCCGGGGGCGGATCGGGTATCCGATGGGGGCGGCGCATCTGGTTCGAGGGGAAGCGCATTATCTTTTTGTCGCGGACCAGGAATACCACCGGGTGATGGTTTTCAGCGGTGCCGACAATCTCACAAACGGCCAGGCGGCCGACACGGTGATCGGGCAGGGCGCGTTCGACGCCGGGACGTCCAACAAAGGCGGCGGCCCGACGGCGTCGAGTTTAAGCGGGCCCGCGGATCTCTGCGTTGACGCGTGGGGCAACCTCTACGTGGCCGATTACGCAAACCACCGGGTGCTGATTTACAGGGATCCGATCGGCACGGACCTCGTGGCTGATTCGGTCCTCGGCCAGGCCGGGAGCTTCACGTCGAGCACGCTCAATCTCGGCGGCCGGAGCGCGTCGTCCCTGCGAAATCCCGTCAGCGTGGGGGTGGACGCCCAGGGAAATGTCTACGTCGCGGACCTTGGCAACCACCGGGTACTGATTTATTTCGACCCCCTGAACAGCGACGCCGCCGCCGACCGCGTCATCGGCCAGACCAACTTCACGGACGGCGACGCCGATCCGGGCGGGGTCGTGACGTCTTCTTCCTTCGACCAGCCTTACCGGGTGAGGCTCGACCCTTCGGGCAATCTCTACGTGACGGACTGGAACAACAGCCGCGGGCTGATCTTCAACTCGCCCCTGGACGAGGACGGCATCGCGGATGCCGTGATCGGCCAGCCGAATTTTTCGTCCGAAACCGAAAACGTCGGCGGTCTCACGGCCGGCATCCGCAAGCCCTGTTCGCTCGGGGTCGACGCCTACGCGAACCTCTACATGGCCGACTGGGGCAACACGCGCGTCCTCTATTACCGGCGGCCCCTCGCGGAAGACACCCTCGCGGACGTGGTGTTCGGCCAGACCGACTCGACCGCCTCCCTCGATTTTGCCGTAAGCGCCGTCAGTCTTTCCGGCGCCCAGCGGATCGATTTCGATCCGGACGGCCATCTCTACATTTCGGACTGCTACAATTCCCGTCTTCTGAAATATCGCATCGCCGCGGTTGAGAACAAATGCCCCGTGCCCTGGATCACCGTCCCGCGGACGGGGCAGGCGGTATCGGGGAACGCCGTGAGCGTGATCGCGCATCTGGCGGGGTCCGGGAAAGGCGTCACGATTCAATTTCAGTACCGCAAGGAACCGGCCACGACATGGGCCGTGCTGGGCGCGGACCTGCCGGCGCGTCCCTATCTTCTGAAATGGAACTCAACCGCCGACGGCTGGTCGGACGGCGACACGGTCTGGGTCCGCGCGGCGGCCTTTTCCGCCGACTGCGACACGACGTATTCGCTTCCGGTGCGGGTGACGATCAACCGGTCGAAGCCAGACATCGAGGAGAGCGAGGGCGATGACCATGAGAAGAAGGAAAAAGTCGAGAAGGGCCACAAGGCTAAGATCAACGTGAAGTCCAAGATTGAGATCGACATTCCCTCATCTGTACTGGACACGGACGCCGTGTTGACCGTGAAGGACCACGAAAAAAATCCCAAGGACAAAAGCCCGGACGGCCTGGACAACGCCAAGGGCGTCATGTTCCAGACCCTGAGTTTCGACACCGCGCCGGCCAGCTTCGCCGAGTCGGTGACCCTGACCTTCACCTACCCCGACGCCGACAACGACGGCGTGGTGGACGGCACCGACATCCCGGAAACCGGCGTGTGGGTCTTCTGGATGGGCGACGCGGACACCGAGTGGACCAAGCTCGACACGGTCGCCGTGAATGTGGACACGAACCAGGTCAAGGGCAAGGTCGGCCATTTCAGCGTCTACGCGGTGTTCGGATCCGCGGAGGGCGCGGCGGCGGTGACGAAACCGAAGATGTGCCTGTTGACGCGTTGGGGCGCGGCCCGCTCCATGGGCGAGGCGCGACTGCGCGGGGTAAGGGACGTCCTGCTGCGATTCGGAGTTGGCCGGCGGATCGTTAAATACTATGATTCGTGGTAAAGTCAAATCGCGTCATTCCCGCGAAAGCGGGAATCCAGACTAATCGCAAAGCAATCTAGATTCCCGCTTTCGCGGGAATGACGGATCCGGGGCGGCTGATTTCTCAGGGAGGTGCGGGCGGTGGCCGTAAGTGTCAAGATTCCAACGATGCTTTTGAAGCTCACGGGGAACCGGACCGACGTGAAAGTCGGGGCCAAAAATGTGCGTCAGCTCATCGAGGCGATCGACCGGAAATATCCCGGGATGAAGGGCCTCATCCTCAGCGGGGACGGGACGATCAACCACCATTTTCTCATCTGTATCAACGAGGAGGACGTCCGGTACCTCCAGGACCTCGATACCCCGCTGTCAAACGGGGATCACGTCGAGATCGTGGCGTCCATCGCGGGCGGCGACATCTAGCAGGACAGAGAGGAAGGTCAAATTCCCACCACAGAGGACACAGAGTTGTTCACAGAGATCACGGAGGGGCTCCTTTACGGCATTCAGATTCGTTAAACTTAAAAAAACTCTGTGACCTCAGTGAAGAGGCTCCGTGTACTCTGTGGTGATTGTTTAGGGTTTGAGCTGACTCAGCAGATCCTCGTTCGTCTCGAAATCCCCCAGGACCTTGTCGAGCATCCGGAAAGCGTCCTCCGGTGAAAGGCTGGCGACGATCTGCCGGAGGGACACCACGGCCGGGTATTGTTTTTTGGGGTAGAGGAGTTCTTCCTTCCGTGTGCCCGACTCGTTGATCTGGATCGCCGGAAACATCCGTTTTTCCGAGAGGTCCCTCGAGAGGACCAACTCCATGTTGCCGGTGCCTTTGAATTCCTGAAAAATCACGTCATCCATCCGGGAGCCCGTGTCGACCAGCGCCGTCGCCACCACGGTGAGGCTTCCGCCGAGCTCGATGGTCCGCGCCGCGCCGAAACACTGCCGGGGTTCCTGCATGGCGCCGGCGCCGAGTCCGCCGGAGAGGGTTTTCGAGTTGGAATTGGTTTCAAGGTTAAAGGCGCGCGCGAGGCGCGTGATGGAGTCGAGGAGGACGAGAACATCTTTTCCGTCGAGGGTCAGCCGTATGGCTTCCTCGATCACACCGCGGGTTTTTTCGACGTGATTTTCGGTGCTCTTGTCCGAGGACGACGCCACGACCTTGGCCTGGACCGACCTCTGAAAATCGGTGACCTCTTCGGGCCGCTCGTCCACGAGCAGGACCAGCTGAATGACGTCGGGATGATTGATGGTGAGGGCCTTGGAAACGGTTTTCAGGAGCGTGGTCTTTCCGGTCTTGGGCGGCGCCACGATGAGGCACCGCTGGCCCTTGCCGATCGGCGTGATCAGGTCCATCCACCGGCCGAGCTTCTCCTGCGGCTTCGTCTCCAGCCGGAGACGCTGGTCCGGGTGCGTGGGGGTCAGTTGTTCGAATGCCCTGCGAAGTTCCGCCAGTTGGGCGGAGACGACGGGCGCCGGCGCCGCCTGCCGCGGCCCCTGCCGGTACGGACGACCATCCCTCCGGCCGGAACCCGCTCCGGCGTCCACAGATTTCCTGCGCATATTCCCCTGAAATTGGGCACGGCGAGGGCCGTGTCTGGATTCGTTCATCAAGAGCTGAGGTAACCTTTCCGGTTAGGGTAGTGGGCTAGAAATCTCTCTACATCTGTCATCCCCGCGAAAGCGGGGACCCAGATTCTGGATTCCCGCTTTCGCGTGAATGACGGCAATTCCAATACCTGTACCCGAAGCTATTCAAGCCGGCCGACTCTACCTCATGGCAGGCCATTTGTACAGCTTTATTCTTGTTTCAGAAGTTCGTCGACGACATGGTCCGCAAACGGCAGGGAACACGTCAGTCCCGGCGACACGGCATTCAGGACGTGGATCGCCCGGTCCTGCCGTTCGATGACCAGATCCTCCACCAAATGCCCGGACCGGTCCACCAGCTGGGCGCGGATGCCACTCTGCCCGCGGGAGAAATCTTCCGCCCGCAGGTCCGGGATGATCCGGCGGGCGCGCGACACGAAGGCTTTTTTGAAGAAGGTCGTTTGGATCTGCTCCCATGCCATCGTCCGGAATTCCCGGCCGACCACCAGTTTCCAGAACCGGGGGTCGAGAGCCATCGACATCGTCTCTCCGAGATGGACCTGGGTCATCTCATAGGATTCTCGGCCCGCGGCCAGGACCGCGTTCGGGCCGGCGAGAACTTCGCCGGTGACTTTCCGCGTGAAGTGAATTCCGAGAAACGGATATTTGAGGTTGGGCGCCGGGTAGATCATCGACCGGACCAGAGTCGACCGGGACGGGGACAGCTGAAAGTAGTCTCCCCGGAACGGAAAAATGGCGTAGTCCCGGCAGGCGCCGAGGCTCCGCGCGATTTTGTCGGAATAGAGTCCGGCGCAGTTGATGATCCGGACGCCCTCGTGGCGGTCCGTGTCGGTCGAGACCCGGAAGTGTCCGTTTTTTCTGGAGATTTTCCGGACGCGTTTGAAGAACCCGAATTCCACGCCCGCGTCCCGCGCGTCCGCCGCCAAAGCATGAACGATGCCGGCGCTGTCCACGATCGCGCCCGCCGGCGAATGCAGGGCCGAAACGCCAAGCGCGTGCGGCTCGATCTGCCGGAGCCGGTCCCGGTCGATCAGGCAAATGCCCGGCACGCCGTTTTCCCGGCCGCGTTGTTCCAAGTCCCGCAGGACCGATTCATCCCCGCTGTCCAGCGCCACCACAACCGTGCCGACTTCCTGCATCGCCACGCCATGCTCGACCGCGTAGGCGCGCAGACGGCGGCTCCCCTCCACGCAGAATCTGGCCTTGAGGCTTCCGGGCGCCGAATTAAATCCGGAATGGATGACCCCGGAGTTCCGCCCGCTCGTGTGCATGGCCACGTCCGGCTCTTTTTCGAGCACCAGAATTTTCCACGCCGACCGGCGCGCCGCCAGCGCCCGCGCGACGGCGCAGCCCACAACGCCGGCGCCGATGATGATGGCATGATAGATCATGGGGGAATTTTAGAACTCGAAAGGCGAATGGGCAAGACCCCGCCCTGGCACAAAAAAAACCCGGAAGTTTTCGGCCTGAACGGCCGTCTCCGGGGACCAGCCGGAGAACTTCCGGGATCGGTGACCTGGTGGGTTTCCGTCAGGCAGCCGCCGCTCGCACGGCGGGTTCTTCATCCCGACAGCCCTACAGGCTCGCCAGAAACACAAGTGGCTCGAGCAAGTCGAGCAAGCCTAACGTTCAGGCACCTCACTGGTCTGGGTTTTTATACTCAAGAATGGACCACCTCCTTTCTAGTGTAAGGGGAGGCTACATTGGGAAGGCGCAATACTCAACAGTCAAGACTCAATATTGAGCCTTCTCTGGCGGTTTCTCTTTCCCTAGTTTGGCTTCACGACCGTAATTCGTTTTGACGACTTGCGCGGAGCCGCGTGCGTTGGTTCTTCCATCGCGATGAGATCGCAGGAATCCTCCAGCGCGATCGTGAAGGTGACCCTCGGATAGCTCTGGACCGGATGCAGGTAGACCCGGGAGAGCTCCACGTCGTCCTTGTAAATCGCGATCCACCGCACATGATGCTCGACCAGGGACGGATGAATGGCGCCCGCGCCGATGGTGACGGTGACGTCGAACCACTCGCCGGCTTTGACGGTGTCGGGGCAGTCGATTTTCGGCGTGTGTTTCGGATCATACTCGGCCGAGACATGCCGGAAGTCCGGCGTGATGAGGTCCAGGGTCTGACTGCCGAGAGCGCCGGCCAACGCGCCGTTCCGGGTGAGGGCATAGGAGAGACCCACCAAAACCAGAATCATGAGCGCAACGCCGATGGCCTTGTGGCTGTCGGGGTTGCTTTTGATCGGATCGATTTCTTCGTGTTCAGACGCCATACGTCACCTCCAAGTGATTGTTTGCGGCATTCTCAATTGGCGATTGTCAATTGTCAATTGATATTGTAGAAGGGGTGGGGGTGTAGCTATTCAGGTTGTCATGCCCGTCCAGTGTCTGTCATTCCCGCGAAAGCGGGAATCCAGCACGGGGTAAACTCCAGCGGGCATCCCGACCAATCGCAAAGCAGACTGGATTCCCGCTTTCGCGGGAATGACGGCGGGAACCGAATCGCTACGAAAGGGTCTGATGACTGAAAAAATATTTTCCGGCAGGTGGGGGCTGATCTTGGGGGCGTCGAGCGGGTTTGGCGAGGCGGTGGCGCTGGCGCTGGCGCGGCGGGGGATGGGGATATTCGGCGTTCATTTCGACCGGGCCGCGGGGCTGGATCATGTGAAGGAAATCCAGGGGAAGATTGCGTCGTTTGGAAGTTCCTCCCAGTATTTCAACGTGAACGCCGCGGACGACGAAAAACGCGCCGAGGTCGTCGCCGAAATCCGGAAAAGAAATCCCGGCGCCCTTAAACTGCTCCTCCACTCCCTGGCGTTCGGAACCTTGAAACCCTTCATCGCCGCCGAACCCAAGGACTCGATCGCCCGCAAACAGATGGATATGACCGTTGACGTCATGGCCCACAGCCTCGTCTACTGGACCCAGGATCTGGTCCATCACGGCCTTCTCGGAAAAGGCAGCCGCGTCATGGGCATGACAAGCGCGGGCGACGCGCGGGTCTGGAAAACCTACGGCGCGGTGTCGGCGGCGAAGGCGGCGCTTGAGTCGCACATCCGTCAGCTCACCCTCGAGCTTGCGCCGTACGGCATCACCTGCAACGCCATCCGCGCCGGCGTCACCCAGACCCCGGCCCTCTCGAAAATCCCGGGCAACGACAAGATGATCGAGATGGCGATCCAGCAAAACCCGCACCACCGCACCACCACCACCGAAGATGTCGCCGAATTCATCGCCGTGATGTGCCTCGACGAGACCCGCTGGGCCACCGGCAACGTCCTCGGCGTCGACGGCGGAGAATTCATCACGGGGTGAGCCGTTCCGCGCTGAAATATTTCGCCTGCGGGTGGTGGAAGACCAGCGCCGACACCGACGCCTCCGGCTCCATCATGCAGCCTTCCGTCAACTGCACGCCGATATCGTCGGGCTTGAGCAGATCAAACAATTTTTTCTGGTCATCGAGGTTGGGGCAGGCCGGGTAGCCGAAACTGACGCGGACGCCCCGGTACTTCGTTTTCAGCAAATCCTTCAAGGTCGTTCCCGGCGGATCTCCGATGTTCCACATTGCGCGGATTTTCTGGTGCAAATGCTCCGCGAAGGCCTCGGCCGACTCGATGGCCAGGGCCTGCAGGGCGTGACTCTTGAGGTACGCGCCCTCGGTTTTCCATTTTTCGGAGTTGTCCCGGATTCCGGCGCCGCAGGTAGTGATGAAGAGCGCCAGGTAATCGAGGCCGCTGGAATCCGACGGACGGACGTAATCGGCAAGGCACAGGAAGGGATGCACCGTCTGGCGGGGAAAGTCGAACGTTTCGACAACCTTCTTTCCCGGCGGGTCGTAGAGATGGATTTTGTCGCCTTCGGAGCGGCATGGAAAGAACTGAAACACCGCGCGGGCGCGCATGAGGCCGGCGGCGCAGTCGGACTTCAGGGATTCGACGACGTCGATGATCTCGCGTTCGCGGGGAGACAAGGCAGACCCCCCTCCTCGGTCCTCCCCCTCAAGGGGGGAGGAAGCAACAGATTTAAGCCCGAGATGTTTTTTATAAAGCATCAGCGGATTGATGTACGGAAAAATCTCATCAAGATTGTAATCCATGAGAACGTGCCGTTTCAGGTCCGGGGGGGCCGGGATCGGAACCAGCGGGTCGATTTCTGGACTGCGGGAGGGGATGGCAGCGCGGGCGGCCGGTTCCGGCGTTTCCACCTGAACCGCGGATGCCTCACTGACCTCTTTCTCGAGACGCTGGTACAGCGGCCCCCGGAGGGCGGGGTTCACGATCTGGTTGGCCAAGTCCAATCCGATCATCGCCTCCCGGGCGTAGACGGCGGGCCGGCCGTAGGCCGGACTTATTTTTTTCAGCGTGAAATTTCTCGACAGCGCCGCTCCCCCGACCATGAGCGGCACGTCGATTCCGGCCTGCTTGAAGTCCTGCGCGGTGGTCACCATCTGTTGGGCTGATTTCACGAGAAGACCCGAAAGGCCGATGATGTCGGGTTTGTGTTCCCGCGCGGCGGCGATCAGCGTCTCCGGGGCGCACTTGATGCCAAGGTTAATGACCTGATAGCCGTTGTTGGAGAGAATGATCTCGACGAGGTTCTTGCCGATGTCGTGGACGTCTCCTTTCACTGTCGCCAAGATGACTTTCCCCTTGCCCCCGGCCGCCGATTTTTTCATGTGCGGCTCCAAATGCGACACCGCCGCCTTCATCGACTCCGCGGACTGGAGGACCTCGGCGACGATAAGCTCGTTGGCGTTGAAGAGCCGGCCAACCTCCGCCATGCCGGCCATGAGGGGGCCGTTGATGATGTCGAGGGGATCGGGATATTTCTGGAGGGCTTCCTCCAAGTCCGGGATCAGGCCTTCCTTCGTGCCGACGATGATGTAGTGGCCGAGCCGCTCCTCCAGCGGGCGCTTCTTCAGCTCATCCACCGTCACCCGCGGTTTGGCTTCCTTGTAGAACGCCGCAAACGCCGCGATGTCCTCATCGGCGCCGCGGTAGAGAACATCTTCGCAAAGTTTCTTTTCGGCGTCGGAGATCGACGCGTACCGCATGACGCGCTTGGAATTGACGATGGCCATGTCGAGACCCGCTTTCGTCGCGAGATAGAGAAACACGCTGTTCAAAACCTCGCGGCCGGCGGGCGGCAGGCCAAAGGAGACGTTGCTGACGCCGAGGATGGTTTTGGCAAGCGGGAGCGCCTTCTTGATCGCCGCGACGCCCTCGATCGTCGCTTTCGCGGAGCCCCGGTAATTTTTGTCGCCGGTACCGGCCGGAAAGACGAGCGCGTCGAAGAAGATGTCCTCGCCCGGAACGCCGTACTTTTCCGTAAGAAGTTTGTAGCTCCGGCCGGCGATGGCGACTTTCCGCTCCACCGTGACCGCCATCCCCTGGGCCTTGTCCTCGTCGATGCACCCGACGACGACCGCGGCGCCGTACTTGCGGACCAGCGGGCAGACTTTCTGGTATCGGTCCTCTCCGTCCTCCAGATTGATGGAATTCAGGATGGCCTTGCCCTGGCAAAATTTCAGACCTTCCTCCATCACGCGGTGGTCGGTCGAGTCGATCATGAGGGGGACCTTGATCTTCTTGATGAGGATCTCGAGAAACTTCTTCACATCCTCGATTTCATTCCGGTCCGGGTCCTGGAGGCACACGTCCAGAATCTGCGCGCCGCCCCGAACCTGGTCCCGGCCCATCTCGGCGCCCTCCTCGTATTTTCCCCCGGCGATCAGCTGTTTGAATTTCCGGCTGCCGAGCACGTTCGTGACTTCGCCGACGAGTACCGGACGGACGTCCTCGGTGACGGGAAGAAAATCGATCCCGGAGACCTGGGTGCGGGTGTAGGATTTCGGCCGGCGGGGTTTCTTGCCGTCGGTCATTTTCGCGATCATGCCGATGTGTTCGGCCGTCGTGCCGCAGCATCCCCCGACGAGGTTGATCCAGCCGTCGGCGGCGAAGCGATCGAGTTTTCTCGCGAGAGTCTCCGGCGTTTCGTTGTAGCGGCCTTCCTCGTCCGGCAGGCCGGCGTTCGGGTAGCAGGACACGAATGTTCTGGCGATGTCCGACATCGACCGGATGTGGTCCGTCATGAATTCCGGGCCGGTCGCGCAGTTCAGACCAACGGTAAAGGGCATGGCATGCTCGATCGACGTGTACAAAGCCTCGACGCCCTGCCCGGCAAGCATGGTACCCATCGGTTCGATGGTGCCGGAGATCATGATGGGCCGCGCGAGGCCGGATGCGTCCATATATTTCCGGATGCCGATAACGGCGGCTTTGAGGTTCCGGGTGTCCTGGGTGGTTTCGAGAAGGAGGAGATCAACCCCGCCGTCGATCAGTCCGCGCGCCTGTTCGTAATAGGACTCGATGAGCTGTTCGAACGTCACGCCGCCGGTGACCGTGATGGTCTTGGTTGTCGGCCCCATCGACCCAGCGACAAACCGGGGTTTGGCGGGCGTCGACAGGTCCGACGCGACTTTGGCGGCGATCTCGGCCGCCCGTTTGCTGATCTCGTAGGCTTTGTCGGCGAGTCCGTATTCGGCGAGAACCAGCGGCGTCGATCCGAAGGAATTCGTCTCGACGATGTCCGATCCCGCCTTGAAATAACCCCTGTGAATGTCGGCAATGACATCCGGGCGGGTCAGGTTCAGGTTTTCGTTACAGCCCTCGAGGTCCGGCCCGCCGAAATCGGCGGCGGTGAGGTTCCGGCGCTGAAGCTCGGTCCCCATGGCGCCGTCGATGACCATGATTTTTTCCCGGAGGATGTCTCCGAGGGTTTTGACGATGGAGGAATAAGATTTCATAAAGCGGAAAGATTCACCACAGAGGGCACAGAGGCGGTTCACAGAGGACACAGAGATTGCCTGGGGTATGAGAACCCGAACCGCTTCCTCTGTGATCTCCGTGTTCGGACTCTGTGTCCTCTGTGGTGATTGTTTTAATCCTCTGCATGACTCTGTTTTTTCTCAGCTGTTGGCTTCGGGAAACTTCACCGCGCCGGACATCTCATCGAAAAACCGGCCGGGCGCGGGTTCCCACTTGCGGACGTCCACGTAGACGTTCCGCTCGTCACGCATCAGTTCCTCGATTTTGTCGCAGGCGGCCTGCGCGACGGAACTGCCCTCGATGTCGTGCATCGGCCCGGAGACGCCGCCGGCGGCTTTTAATTCAGTGAGGAACTGAAAAATGTGCCCGGAGCGCAGGCGCTGTTCGTTCAGATTGGAGCGGAATCCGTCCAGGATTTCCAGCGCGGGAGGCGCCCGGAAAATGCCGATGCCCTGTGCCGCGGCGCCCTCCAGGGCATTGGCCTTGATCTCGGCAACCGCCTGGACGAAGTCATCCAGGAGGGACTTCTGCTCGGCCGCGACGGTTGATGCGTTCAGGCTCCCCGGCGGCGCGGACGCGACGCGAGATCGGAACGCCACCAGGCGGTTGACGATCGCCTCCAGGCGTTCCGTCCGTTTTGCGACTTCCGGATAGACGATGTCGGACAAAAGTTCGGCCTCTTTCTGCCGCCGCAGGGCCGCAAGCTCCTCCTCCCCGGCCGTCGCCGGGATCTGGCCGCTCTTTTTCATGTAGGCGACATCCGCTTCCGCCCGGGTCTTGATGATGCCGGCGCGGTGCTTGAGAATAAAGTCCTCGATTTTCTTTTTCATCAGGGCCTTCGCCTGGATGTATTCCTGGATGGCCGCCTTGATGTTCGTCGTGCCGTCCGACGCCTGCATTCTTTCCTCCCGGTTGGCCTCGCGAAGCGAGTCCAGGAGCGCGATCTGACTGAGGACGGTGGCCTGCAGGAACGCCGCCATCTGGAGCAGGTCCTCCATCCCGGCGCCGCCCCGGCCGGCGGCGAAAATCTGCCCGAGTTTGTACAGAAAATACAGCTTGACGGAAATGACGTTTTTTTCCTTTTCGAAATCCTTCTTCACGGAACTGAAAAACTGGTAGCCCTGGCGGCTGTCCGAAAAGATGACGTCCTTGATGAATTTTTCCTTCTTCATGAACCGCGCGCGAAGCGCGGCCGGATCTTCCTCGATCATCCTCTGCTTTCCTCAGCGATATTAATTTCATCCTCCCCCCCGGAGGGGGAGGTTGGGAGGGGGGGCTTTTCCTTCTCTTGCCGTATTCCAGCCATGCCTGCTAGGGTACCCGCATGTCGAAACTTGTTCTGATCCGCCACGGCCAGTCGCAGTGGAACCTCGAGAACCGGTTCACCGGCTGGGTCGATATCCCGCTGACGGACCTCGGCCGGAAGGAGGCGCGGGACGGCGCGAAATTCGTCGCGGACATCCGGTTCGACCGCGCGTTCACGTCGGCCCTCCAGCGGGCACAGGAGACCCTCCGGATCGTGCTCGATGCCATCGGCCAGAGCGGTATTCCCGTCGAGAAAGACGCGGCGCTCAACGAACGGCATTACGGGGCTCTGCAAGGACTCAACAAGGCCGAGACCGCGAAGAAATACGGGGACGAGCAGGTCCACATCTGGCGGCGGAGCTACGACGTGGCGCCGCCGAAGGACCGGACGGACCTCAACCCCGACGGAATCAGCGAAAGCCTGAAGGACACGGCGGCGCGGACCCTGCCCTACTTCGAACAAACAATCCTCCCGGACGTCCACGCCGGCCGGAACATTCTGGTTGTCGCGCACGGCAACAGCCTGCGGTCGATCGTCATGCGCCTCGACGGCCTGACCCGGGAGCAGGTCCTGGAACTCAACCTCGCGACGGGCGCGCCGATCATATATACGTTTGAGGACAAGCAAATAGCCGGAAAGAAAATCTTCAGTCTCTAATGATGTCTGTGCGTTGATCCGCGCCTCTTCCCCCCTTGAGGGGGAAGATGGATGGGGGGTTACTGAGAATTGTCCCCCCCTCCCTGCCTCCCCCTCCGGGGGGGAGGATAAGAAGGTCGACGACGTCATCACGGCAGGTTCTCCGAGGGCGATTTGCCCTCCACGATGATTTCCGCCACCGCCAAGCCCTTCTCCTTCGCCAGATCGATTTTCTGCGTCCGGCCTGATTTCACAGCCTCGATGACCGGATGGAGCGGATCAGCCGGGTGGTTTTCGACCACCGCGCCCGTCACGCCGTCTGAAAGTTTCACCTGGCAGCCGACCGGATAGATCCCGACGCGCTGGACGAGGCGGCCGATGATCTGGCGGTCGAACTGGTTCTGCCGCGCGATGATCTCCTTCATGGCGCGGTCCGGCGGGATGGGCGGGCGGTAGGCCCGCGGGGCGATCATGGCGGCGTAGGCGTCGCAGACCGAGATGATCCGGATCGGGACCGGCAGTCTCTGCGCCGGTTTTTTGTCGGGATATCCGCTGCCGTCCATCCGCTCGTGGTGGTCCCGCGCGGCCGCCGCCCACAATGGGTTGGTGTCTCCGTGAAGACGCTCGATCGTGCGGTATCCCATCTCGACGTGTTTTTCGATTTCCGCCCGGAACATGTTGGTGAGGCCCTTCTGATGGACCCACATGTGTTCCGGCACCTGGGGCATGCCGATGTCGTGGAGGAAGGCGGCGGCGAAAAGTTCGGCCACCTCCGCGGGGGGAAGTCCCATGGCCTCGCCGACCGCGACGCTCAGGAGAGACGAGTTGAAGGTGTGCTGGTGGATGTAGTTGGCGGTGGGATCATTCATCATCAGCGCCGAAAAAATCGGACCCGTTTTGACGCGGTCTGAACAGTAATTCCCCAAACCCCGCACCGTTCCCAGGTCCAATTCCTTTTCACGGATCACCGCCGTCATCACCCTCCGGGATTCGCCGATCCAGGCGTCCGGCGTGGCGATGACGGCGGAGGAACCGGACCCGTCCGACAGGAGATCGTCGTCCAGTCGGGATTCCGGCGGGAGGTTCAGGGCCGGATCATCAACGACGCAGAGCGACAGGATATTCGCGTCCATGATGGCGTTGATGAGCGGAGTCGTAAGGACCGCGCCGGACGGCGCCACGACGTCGCCCCGGGCCGACACGGCCGGCCGGGCGAGCTTCATGCCGGTCTTCATGTACGCCGAATCGATCGTGCAGTTCGCGCCCATGACCGGAGGACCCTCAGCCCTGCAGAAACGTCCGACGGCCGTGCCGGCGCGCCCGGATTTCCCCGCGGGAGATGAGCGGCTGGAGCGCGCGGTCCATTTCGCCGCGGGAAAGACGCATGAGGCTCCGGATTTCCGCGGGGGTCTGCGGCCGAAGTCTGACACTCTTCAGGATTTTTTTGGACAAGTCCGGGCTCGCGCGCCCCGCCGGCGATTTTTTCTCCGGAGCGGGCGCCGAACGGGACATCACGTCCACTCTTTGGCCGCTGATCTCCCTGAGCAGGCGCGCCCGGTTTTGCAAAGCCGCGGCTGAAATAGGCGCGGCGCGGCTTGCCGCCGGGGGACGGTCGACACTGCCGAGCTGGACCCGGTCGACGCGGATCGTCTTGAGAAACCGCCCCAGCGCCTCAATGTCCTCCAGGCCGTCGTTGGCGCGGCGGACGAGCAGGACTTCAAGCCAGATGCGGCCGGTGCGTTCTTTGCAGAACTGCCGGGTTCCATCGAGATACTTTTCGAGCGTCAAATCCGGATGCGGGCGGTTCACGCGGCGCCAGGCCTTTTCAGTGACGGCGTCCAGGGACGGCACGACGAGATCGGCGTCCCGCAGGTTTTCCCGCACCCGCGGATTCCAGAGCAGGGACCCGTTCGTGATGACCGTCAGGGGGTACGGCCCGATCTTGCGGAACTGACGCAGGATGTCTCCCAGATTGGAAATTAGAGTCGGCTCGCCGGTCCCGGAGAAGGTCACCGAATCGAGCTGGTCCGTGTATTCCGCGCAGAAGCGCGTGTACTCGGCGTAGAGCGCGTCCGTTTCGGAAAACTCAAACAGCTCGAGGCGGTCCACATGTCGCACCCGCACCTCGCAATATGGACACAGAAAGGTGCATTCACCCTTCAGCAGATCCACGCCGAGGGATCTGCCGAGCCGTCGGGAGAGGACAGGGCCGACGAGATACTGAAATCTCGGATTTCGGATTTCGGATTTCGGATTTAACTTCATTGGATGCCCGTGAACGCGCGGCGGCAATGCGCCAGCAGTTCCGGGTGGTTAAGTTCCAAGCGGACCGGGCTCAGGGAAACATAGCCCTTCCGGATGGCTTCGATGTCAGTACCGGCGTGCTTGACGGCCTTCGGCGCGCCGGCGATCCAATAGACCCACCGGCGGTCCTTGCGGTGATAGGGATCCGGGTGCCGCTGGCGGAGGATGGGATTCTGGTAGGTGGACCGGCCCATCGGCACGATGCGAATCCCGCGGAAGTCGCCGGCGGGGACCGGCGGAAAATTCAGATTGAGAAAACTGTAGCGGGGCACCTTGAGCCGCAGGATACGCGGCAGGATACGGTCGGCGAAATAATCGGCATGGTCCCGGAAATGATAACTGCCGTCCTGGCACGGAAGCGCGGAAAGCGCCACGCTCGGAATGCGTTCCATACAACCCTCGGCCGCGGCCGCGCAGGTGCCGGAATAGGTGACGTCGTCCCCGAGGTTCTGGCCGTGGTTGATGCCCGATAGAAGAATCGCCGGTGGACGGCGGCGCCGAAGGACTTCGAACAGCGCCAGCATGACGCAATCCGTCGGCGTGCCGTCGACCGTGTACTGGTCCGGAGCGATTTCCCGGAGCGTGAGCGGCCGGTTGAGGGACAGGCTCCGGGACGCGCCGCTGGCGCCGCGGTCGGGCGCGACGACGACGGGGTTCAGACCGCGCTCGACCAGCGACGCACGCATGGCCTGAAGGCCCTCCGCGAAAATCCCGTCGTCGTTGGTGAGAACGATCGTTCTGTGCCGAAGCGCCGCGGGAAACAATCCCACGGGACGGCGATGGTTGCCGCGCATGTCAACAAGCCCCTTCCGGAGAACCGGGAAATCTGTCGTCGACAATCTCCAACCATTGCACCAATCTGTCATTGCACCAATGAACTATTTTCAACCGATGCGGTGGAATCCGTTGACCATTTATCATTGGTGCAATCTCGAAATAACCATTGCCATCCACATTCTCCCTCACCAACTGCCGCCCTCCTCCGGCGGCGCGCATTTCGAACAGCCGCGAATCAGAATTTTCTGGGGCGGCTTCGTATCCACGATGAGGCCCTTCAAGGTCTCTTTCTCGTCCAGTTCGCTCTTGCACAGCGGGCAGAACCGTTTGGGCTTGCCGGGCGCCGGCACGCGCATCGCGAAGATCAGGGCGATGATGCAGGCCAGAAGCCCCGCGCCCACAGCCGACAAAACGGCAACGTCATCCCACATGGGGGGGAGTTTACGCTGAAGACAGTAAAGTTACAAGACGGTTCAGGGCGCGAGGACGATGACTTTCTGGTCCGGCTGAATGGTCCAGTACAACGCCCGGGCGTCCGATTCTGAAAGGACCAGAGTCACGGCAGGCCCGGACGAGAAGATCCGGTTCAGGGCGAAGAGGCCCCGCCGCCAGAGCCTGACGAGACGCCGGCGAGGCGAGGCGCTTTCTGAAAGTTCCGGCAGAACCAGGAGGCGGGCGCCTTCCTTGAACTGCATCAAAAACCAGTCCGGCATGTCGTCGGCTTCCAGGCTGTCCTCCACGCGCTCGCGGACGACCGATTCGCTGTCGCCGTTCTTTCTTGGAGGCTCGATGACAGTCCGATCGCGCGGAGAGGCGAGCCGTTTTTTTCGAAGCGTGAGAGACGCGGCCGGAGATTCCCAGGGCCGGTGGGTTCTCAGGGCGCGGATGGGAAACGTCTGAAGGATCACCCCGCGGATTTTGATCTGGATTTCCCGGTTAATGAGATCCGCCACGGCATAGAGCTGGGACGACTGCGCGAGGGGCAGTTCCCGGGACTTGAGCTCATGGGCAAGCACGGCCGGGTGGACCGGAGCGGGCGGCGGCAAGCCACAGGCGGAGAAAAACGCCATGTTCAGCGCAAGAACCAACATTCGCCACGAACGGACACGAACGAGCACGAACGAACACGAAACGTGATGCGAACGCATAGCAAACATAATCCTGGATCTTAATTCTTCGTGTCCGTTCGTGTCTGTTCGTGCTCGTTCGTGGAAGATGTTTTCTTTCATTGTCAATAAATCAATACGGTGGTGCCGATGGGGGAGGCCCGGTAGACTTTTTCGAGGTCCGCGTCGCCCAGGCGCACACAACCGTGGGTGACGCTCCGGCCGAGGAGGCGGCTGTAGAGGGTGCCGTGGATGAGGTAGCCGTCGCCGATGTGGAGGGCATAATTGCCGAGCATTTCCTCCTCGACGCGCTCGGAGACGGAATGGGGGATTTCCTCGCCCTCCTCGAGAAACGCCCAGTCGGGCTTGATCCACTTGGGCTCGTGGACCTTCCTGAAAATCCGGAAGGACCCGCGCGGCGTGTCGAACTGCCAGCTGCGGTTTTTGTCGGGATCGAAGAGAACTTTGCCGTTTCCGGTCGAACAGACCGCATCGAGCAGTGTTTTTTCACCATTCTTCAAATACAGCCGGTTTCGCGCCGTGTCGACCACCACGAAATTTCCGCTGGGCGCAAGCCGCCGGATGGCGGCGGCCAGCCGTTCAGTCCGCGCGGACAGCCGGCGCTCCTCGAATGCGGACAATTTCGGAACCGCCCGTGAAACCGGCGGATCCCAGCGTTCAGCGGCGCTGAAACACGCCAGGAGAACAACGAGAACGAAAATAGCGCGCTTGAACCACTTCGTTCCAAGCACAAGGCAGAAAATCTGGTCCATTAACCCTAAGGCCCCATTCCAAGGCGGTCAAACGCCATGTATCTCCCGACAATCGTCACCGGGGTGCCGACGTCAACGCGCCGGAAAAGATCGTCCATGTCGCTGTTTCGGAGCGCCACACAGCCTTCGGTCCAGTTCTTGTCCTGGCCGCCCTCGCCGTGGATTTCGATGGCGCCGCCCGGGCGGGTCCTCGCGGAAACCTGGCCCCGGGCGCGGGCTCGGCGGAATTCGCGGAGATCCTCATCGTTGGGATAATTGAGCAGGAGCGCCTTGTGGAATTTGGACTGGCCGGCGCCCTTCTTCTTCGTGATTTTGTATTTCCCCTCGGGAGTCGCCCGGTCGCCCTGAACGCTCTTGTCGAAAACGCCGTTCGTTCCGAAATCCGCCGCGTAGGTTTTGATCACCCGGCCGGCGTCGATGAGCAGGCACTGGTTTCTGGATTTGTCGACGATGATGACGCCCGCATCCCGCTGGATGGACCACGCGATCGTTTCCCGGACGTGCGTTTCCCACCGCTGGATGAGATCCGACTGGCTGAACCGGCCGGACCGCTCGGACTGGTCCTGCGAAACTTCACCCACCAGGGTCTCGGCCGCCTCGACGCGATCCTGCACGTCAAGCCACCTGCCGCTCCGGCCCATCTGATCGGCCTCCCGGATCAACACGTCGGCGCGGACGAGCCGGGTGCGGCTTTTGGCGCTGAGGCCGAGCCGCGCCCCGCGCGCGCGGATATCCGAAATATCGGCGGTGATCGACGCGATCCGGTTCGTTTCCTGGCGCTTCAAACTCTGCCGATTGTCAAACGCGGCGCGCTCGGCCAAGCCGCCGGCCTCGAGCGCTTCGCGGCTTAGGCGGTCGAAATTCCGGTAGTCCCGCGAGTAATAGAACCGCGCGAACTGCTCCGCCAGCTCCGACCGGGCGGACTCGAGCGTCCGCCGGTAGGCCTCGTAATCGTGCGGCGCGTACAAGTCCGCGCCCAACTCCGAGAGGGCGCGCTGCTGCTCGACGGCCGCCGAATAGAAACCCATCCGGGGCGGGTCGGGCGCAAACAATACGGCAAGGGCGGTCATTGCGCCGGCAAAGACCGCCCAGGGCCAGATTTTTCCTTTCATCCGGGTGAAATCCCCAATCCTCATGATTTCCAACAGCTATAGATGGTTATCGGCAAAAAAGGAAGGCGGGTTGATAGGGCGGAGAGGCTGCAAATCCGGAACAACCGGGGAATCTGTCATTGCACCAATGAGCAATTTTCAACCGATTCGGCGCGCTTCTGAATCCGTTGACCATTCCTCATTGGTGCAATGATGAAATGACTATTGATCAAGGCCTCGCGAGCATTGCACCAATTTGTCATTGCACCAATGAATAATTGTCAACCGATTCTCAGCGCACGATGGCAAGCTTGTCCACCAGCGTCGTCCCCCCCGACTCGAGCTTGTAGATGTAGACGCCCGACCCGAGCCTCTGGCCGTGCTTGTTCGTGGTGTCCCACGTGAGGGTGTTCGATCCGGCGATGCCCGAACCTTTCATCTCCTTCACAAGCTTGCCGCCCATGTCGAAAATTTTCAGGCTGACATCCGCGGCGCCCTGCAGGTTGTATTTGAAGCTCATGCTTCCCGTCGCGTCCGGACCCGGGTTCGGGTAGATGAACGTGTTTTCTTTCGAGAGCGGCGCGGCGAGGAACGGCGCGAGGTGTTCGGGCGTGCCGACGGCCAGGGTCAAGGTCAGGGAGAAAGGGAGAGAGGGAGAAAGGGAGAGAGGCAGGGATTGGGACTTCAGCAAATCAACAGGACCGGCGGGGCCGCCCAGGAGATATGCGCCATAGCCTCCCGGCAAAGCCGCGGCGTCCCACGAAAGCGTGGCCGCGCCGGCTGAACTGGCCGCGACAACAACCTCCCACGTGGCCACCGTCGTGACGGGCGGCACCAAGCTCGCCGCCATCAACGGACTCTGGGGTTTCTCCGATACTCCGATACTCCGATACTCCGATACACTCAAAGGACGGACGCCAACCTGCACATAATCGCCAATCGGCGGCGCCTTGTAGGCGTCATGCCGGTCGTAGCCTTCCTTCGCGCCGGGCGCGACGCCGACGAAGTTGTAATCATCCCTTGCGCCGTTCTGCCCGACTGCCTTGATCTGAATGACCCAATTCTCCGGCTCGCCGGCTCTCCCTTTCTCCGTTTCTGTCAGATAAGAAGGCGCCTGCTGTTGGATCGGCACGGTCTGCGGGATGCGTTTGATGGAACCGGAAAAGAGAAGCGTACAACCGGTGTCGCAGACCGCCGGGGCCGGTGGCAGGTAGACCCAGAATCCCGCCCAGGGTTTGAGCTGGACGGTGGTCTCGGTCGACGTGGCAGTCGATGGGCCGTAGCGGTAGCCGACGTTTCCGCTCAGTACGCTCTCGTCCCGCCAGTAGATTTTGTTGGTGAGAACCCCGGCAGTCTCGGCGGCCGCCGTCGTGATGCACTGCAGGGCTTCCGTATCCAGAGGATTCGTGTCGAAAAAAACGTCCTGCTCCCAGTCGATGAAAAACGGAAATGGATTGCCGACCATGTTCCAGCCTTCCTTGACGTGGACCTGATAGTACACGGTCTCGGGAACGTCGGAGGCGCCGGACGCCGCGCCGATCGTCACGGCGGCGCCGACGGATTTCGCCCAGTAGGCGCGGCCGGACTGAAAATCCGAGAAGGTTCCGGCGGTGGAACTGTTGGGGCTGGCCTGGCCGCTCACGGACTTGTACTGGCCGAAGGTCGTAACCGCTGTGGCCGCCGGGTCGTACCAATACAGGATGACGCTTCCCGGGCCGGGGGTCCCGTTCACGGTGATGCCGTTCACGCCGGAGACGGGTTTCTTGAACGGCGCGAACATCGTCCACTTGTCGGCCTGTACCGGCCGGCGGTCGGTGTAGACGACGAAGCGCGCCTTCTGGCCGCCGCTCAGGGCCGGGGACGCGGTGAAGACGTAGACGCCTTCGCCCTGCGAGAGTTTCAGCACGACCCGCGCGCGGCCGGCGGTGTCGGTGGTGAGGGTGGTGTCGAGCGCGGAGACGGCGGCGCCGTTGAAAACCGCGGTGACGCTGACGCTCGCGCTCGTGATGAGCGTGCCGGAGGCCGAATCCTTCACGTCCATCGACAGCGTGGCGTTTCCGCCGTTGGAGATGATCTGGTGGCTGCCGCTGTCGACGAGGACCGAATCGCCGGCGCTGCCGGAGACGGGCGAACCCGAGACGGTGTCGGTGAGAAAACTGGAATTGACGAGCGTCGCGGTGTCGTGCGACGACAGGCGGTAATAGTAGGTGTTTCCGACGCTCACGGCGGCGTCGGTGTAGGAGGTCGGGGTCCCCGTGAGGCTTACGAGGAGCTGGCCGACCCAGTTGGCCGAGTCGGGGACGTTGACGAGGCGGTAGACGTCGACGCCGCCGAAGGCCGTCTGGGTTGCGGTGTCCTCGTCGAAGGCCGGATTGGTCCACGTGATCTGCACGGCGCCTGCAATCGACGTGTTCGCCGCGACGGCCTGCGGTTCCATCGGCGCGCCGGTATCGGCGCCGGCGGCGGTGTCGACCTGGGCGAGGCGATAGGGTTTGAATGTGGTTTTCAGACTTGCGGCGGTGTCGAAGATTTTGGTCCGGATGACGGCCTCGTCGGTCGTGCCCCACCAGTTCCGGGTCACGGTCTGGATGGTGTCGGACCGGTTGTAGACGATGCTGTCGGGGTTGGTGGTGGAAGTCTTGAAGTTGTTCTTCTCGACGAGGGAGTTTGTCGGGCCGAGAGGGTCGAAGGAAATCTGGTATTGGGTGTTGTCGGTGATGGTGTTCTGCGCGGCGTAGAGGTTCGAGCCGTTGATGACCCAGAGGCCGTAGATGGAATTTTGCGACATGACGTTGTTCGTCACGCGCGCGCTTGGGCCGGCGATCACGATGCCGTATTGGTTGGAGTTCACGGTGTTTCCGGTGAAGACGCAGTTCGATCCATTGTTCAGCCGGATGCCCTGCGAGGCGCCGCCGGTGACGGTGTTGTTCTTGACGATGAGCCGGGCGCTGTTCAGGAGAAACATTCCGTAGCTCGAGTTGGAATTCACCGTGTTTCCCGAGACGGTGTTGTCGTTGCCGCTCGATGTGTAGACGCCGTACTGCCCGTTGGCGTTGAGGATGCTGTTTGAAAGGGTGTTGAAGGCGCTGCCGTTGATTTCGATCCCGAACCCGGACCCGACGACGTTGTGGCTGAGGTCGCACTGGGTGATGGTGTTCGTGTCGGACCCGTTCACCAGCTCGATGCCGTGCCGGCTGTTTGATCCGAAACTGTCGCCGGTGACGGTAGAGAAGTCGACGTTGTCGAACCGCACGCCGGTGTAGGCGCCGGTCACACCGAGATTTTTGAGGACGAGCCCTGTCACATTCTGCGCGAGGATCCCGTAAAGATTCGTGACGGTGTTGGCGCCGGGCGGGTCGATGATGGTGGTGCGCGAATCGGCGCCGACGAGCGCGATGTTGGACGTCGTGATGAGAATGGTCGTCTCGGTGTAGGTCCCGGCCGCGATCTGAACGGTCTCGCCGGCCGCGGCGGAGTTGACGCCGCGCTGGATGGTCTTGAAGGGACTGGAGGACGTTCCGTTTCCAAGGGTGTCGTGCCCGGTCGACGCGTTCACATACCAGATCGACCCGGTATGCGCGGCGGTGATCTCGTGATAAAACCCCGGCCGCATCACGTAGTTGGCGCTCGCGACGCTATCCGAGGCCGCGGGCTGGCCCAGCCCGGCGGTATACCGGTAATTCACCGACGCGGCGGTATCGCCCCCGGTCACCAGCACGGTTTCGGTGTACTGGTAGTTGGTCGAAGTCAGAAGGGCATAGGCGATGAGGCCAATTCCCGCGAGAATCAGCGCCGTAAGAGCCATGAGTTTAATTCGTTTCATACATCACCTCGTCCTTCTGTTCTGCGAGGCGCCCCGCACATGCGGCGCGCCGGAGATCTATGTGGACACCCCGTCGGATCCATGGTGAAACCAACAAAGCATCAAAGCAACAACGATCAAGTTTCAAAGGACCCCTTTGTGTTCGGCATTCTTTGACCATTGACCATTGCCGCTTTGCTCTTTGCTGCTTTGCTCTTTGCTGCTTTGCTCTTTGCCGCTTTCTCCGAAAACTTCCTCCGGATCAATTTTCAAACCAACAAAGCAACAACGGTCAAGTCTCAACCGATTCTTTACGGCCGCCTTTGGCAGTCGATATGCTCTTCCCAATAATCGCGCAGAGTTCTTCGCACTCCTCAAGAAGCTCGACCGCGACGCCGTCTGACATTTTTCTCTTCACCACCACGCGAAGCCAGTATCGGGTTTCCTTAAGCTCCTTGTGCGTCACCGACAGCTTGTGCACAAAATCCGCTCGTGATTCCGCGCCGCGCCCCTCCTCAAAGTTCGCGCCGCAGGACGTTCCCGACCGCATGACCTGATCGGCCACATGCCGTCCGGACCGCGTTTGGGGAAGAGCCTCCGCCAGATCCAGAACAGTCGCTCCGAACGCCACCATGCGATCAGAGACATCGTCACCCTTCATCGTGTAAGGCTGCCTTTCTGAGAAACTGTCAAAGCATCAAAGCAACAACGATCAAGTCTCAACCGACCCATTGGGGTCTGCATTCTTTGATAATTGACCATTGCCGCTTTGCTCTTTGCTGCTTTCTCCGATCTCCTCTACTCATTCCCCCGCTTCAAGACACCGATCTCCTCCTTCAGCGCCTCGATTTCAACCGACTGCGCGTCCATCCGGACCTGCTGTTCCTTGATCGCGTTCAACATCGCCCAGATGATCGGGTCGCTTTTGAGCATGAGATAGCCCTGATTGTTCGAGTAGACCGCGTCCGGGATCGCTTCGGCGACTTCCTGCGCGATGAGCCCAACCTTTTCGGAATGATCCCGGAGGCCCGCGCCGTTGTCTTTCCTGTAGCTGTACCGGACCGGGTGGATCTTCATGAGCGCTTCCGAACCCGCCGCAAACTGCCCTTTGATGTCCTTCAAGCGCACGTCTGAAAACGTGTTCCAAGTCCCTCCGCCGGATTTGCTGGCCTCGCCGTTGACGGAAAAGTCCGTGTCGGGCGCGGAGGTGCCGATGCCGACCCGATTGTTCACCGCGTCGACGTAAAATGTCGGCGAATCGACCATCATCGATCCAAACACGGCCAGTTTCTCGGGAGCGGGGGTGTCGCCGATGGAAATGTTGCCGTTGGAGGAGATGTGCATGGCTGCGTTCGTTCCCGCGGTCGTTCCGGTGCCGAAGGCCAGCCGGTCCGTCGGCTCGGCGGTTCCGTCCTCGTCGTCGTTCCGCCCGATCCAGTATGCGGTGCCGGTGCTGGACCCGCTCAAAAGAACGTGGTCCTGCCAGCCCAAGACGCCGTTTTTAATTTCGACTGGCGCGCGCGGATTGTCCGTGCGGACGCCGACGCGGTCGTTGCCCGAGTGGACCACCAAAGTCGGCGAGTCGGCCGTGAAGGATCCGTTCACGGTGAGGCTGTCGGCCGGAGCGGCCGTCGCGATACCGACGTTGCCGGCGGACGTCACGGCCAGTTTGAGGTCCGTGCTGGCCGAGGTGGCGCCTGTAAACCCGTAGAGGTTGAAGTTGGAGGTGATATTTCCGATGGACCATTTTGTGGTCGAGTCGTTCCTGCGCAGAACCATCAGTTCGCGGGTGGCGCCGGAACTGGCGACCGTGAGATTGCCAAGCGGCGTGGTGGTCCCGACGCCGACATTCCCGTTTTTATCGACCACCAGCCACGTGTCGCCGACCACCATCGTATCCTCGACCCGCAACGTACCGTTCACGTGCAGACTATCCCCTGGAGCCGTCGTGCCGATGCCGACGTTGCCGTTCAGGATGTTGAGATGCTCGGCGTCGGTGTTGCTGCCCAGCGAAAGCTGGGCGCCGTTGGTGCTCACGAACATGGGCGTGCCGGCGTTGGCATGGTTGATGTTGGCGATGAAATTTCCAGAAAACCGAAGCTCGTACTCGTTGCCAGTTCTGATGTCAAGGATGCCGGAGGGACTCAGGTTCCGGATGCCAACGCCCGCCGGGCCTGCCACGATGTAGGAATCCCCGACGGTCAGCGTGTCGGAAATCCTCGCGCGGCCAACCACGTGCAGACTGTCAGACGGGGTGCCTGTACCGATCCCGAGGTTGCCGCCATAGGTCAGCACCATGTCGGCCGTGGTCTGATCGCCGGAATAGAATCCCATCCGGTTTCCATTTTCGACCTGGACAAACGAGCTGTTGGCGCCTTCAACCATGTTCATGCCGACGGAACTCCCGGTCCCCCCCTCGACCTTCAGCCTGTTATGGGACGTCCCCTTGACGTGCAATTGCTCGGAAGGACTCGCGGTACCGACGCCGACTTTGGCGCTCTTGTCCACAACCAGCCACGTGTCGCCCACCACCATCGTGTCCTCGACGCGTAATGTTCCGTTCACGTGCAGACTATCCCCCGGACTCGTCGTCCCGATGCCGACGTTGCCGCCATTGTCGAGGACGAGTTGATCCGCAACGCCGTCGACGTTTATCACGAGATCGCCGGTGCTCCTCATGTGCAAGTCCGCGTAAGCCGTCGCATCAGCCTGGGTGAGACGCACCTGCGGGTTGCCGGCGTCGAGCACGTCCAGCATCCGGTCCGGGCCGATCGTTCCGATGCCGAGCGACCCGGAGTCGGCCAGCATCATCCGATACGACCCGGCGGTTTCGTCCCGGACGTAAAGCCCCGCGTTGCCCGTCGTCGATCCGATGATGAACCGCCGGCCGCCGCCGTCGGTTGACGTCAGCGCCAAGCCGGCAGCGGGGGCCGAAATCTCCACGCCGGTGAAACTGCCGATGTTGGGACTCGCGGTCCCGACGCCGACTTTGCCGCTTTGCTTGTTGACCACCAACGCTGTGTCCGACACAATCAGGGAATCTGAAAAACTGGAGACGCCGGAGACGGTCAGCGAGCCGAGCGTGCCGACGCTCGTGACGCTTGGAAAACTCCCGGAGGCCAGATCCGCGTTCGCGATTGTGCCGTCCAATATCTTGGCCGACGTCACCGCGTCCGCCGCGATGCTGTCGGACGTAATGGCCGACGAGAGGGAGCTTGGCGACACCGTCCCAACCGACGTGAGCGACACCCACGATCCGCCTTTTCGCCCCTCGAAATCCGATCCCGACCACCGCATCGCGCCGTCCGCCGCGCTTGTCGCGGCGTTCGTGTCCATTTGAATCCGGCCGGAGACATGCAGACTGTCCCCGGGCGCCGTCGTCCCGATGCCGACGTTGCCTGCGAAATTCGAGTTTCCCGCCACGGAGAGTATGTTCGCCGGGCTCTGAGTTCCTACTCCGACATTGCCGGCAGTGGTGATGCTGAGGTAGTTGCCGACACCGTTCACTCCAATCGTAAATGCATCGGGCTGGGATCCTCCGGCGCCCGCGCTGTTGCTCCGGGAAACGACCCACTCGCCGCCGGCGGCTCCACTGCTGCGGACCAGTGAAACGCCTGAGATATAATCCGCAGTGTTCGTGAGGCGAAGCTGTGGCCACGCGGCGCCGGCGGAGACGCTGTTCTGCACGTCCAATGGATAAGCTGAAGCCGCCGTCCCGATGCCGACGTTGCCGCTCTTTAATACAACCAACCGCGTGTCCCCCACCACCAGCGAATCAGAAACAGAAACATCGCCCGCGACGCGCAACTTGGCCCCCGGTGTCGTATCCCCGATGCCGACGTTGCCAGTGC
Organism: bacterium; assembly: GCA_016202645.1. Taxonomy (GTDB): domain Bacteria; phylum Lindowbacteria; class 2-12-FULL-62-27; order 2-12-FULL-62-27; family 2-12-FULL-62-27; genus JACQOF01. Next base: position 7,316 of record JACQOF010000074.1, on the reverse strand, counting down.
TTGTGATGTTCATGCGGTCAGCCCAAGAACTGCCAAAGGTTCGGAGATGAATACCACCGGCGCCGTGGATCCTAAACGTGTCCGGACTGCTTGAAGACCCTATTGTGCCGCTTTTGATGAAGTCAATCATCTGGTCATCCGGCCCTCCATCCATTCGTATCCTGCCCATCACATGAAGGCTGTCAGACGGAGACGCCGTCCCGATGCCGACGTTTCCCGTGGTTCTGTACACATTCCCCGAGCCGTCGACGGTCCAGTCCGTGTCCGGAGCGGCGCTCGTCGATAGGCCCGTTAGTCCCGATCCATCCCCCACAAACGCCGTGGCCTGCACGGTGCCGGCCACATCCAGATTCTGAGCAGGACTGGCCGTGCCGATGCCGACCCTGCCGTTCTGCTTGTTCACGACCAACAGCGTGTCCGAAACGATGAAGTCCGTGACCGGCGTGACCCGAATTTTGCCAAAGCTATTTGAGATAACCGCGTCATTGGTATCGGACATCTCCAGCGTTAATTGGCGACCTGTGGTGCTGAACAAACTCAGCCGTCCGCCAACGACGCCGCCTTTCCCCACCCCCAGCGGGCCCCCGATCAGGGCGGCTTCGCCGCCGACGGAGGAACCACCCGCCACGTCCAACCGGGCGGCGGGACTCGCCGTGCCGATGCCGACCCATCCGTTGATTACCGCCGTATCCGCCACCGTCAACGTCCCCCGCGCCAGCGCGCTGTCCGTCAGACTGTACGCCGTAAACGCGTACGGCGACGCCGCCAGCCTGATCCGCGGGCTCATCTCCGCGTCCGTTCCCACCGTGACGCCCAGCCAGTACTGCGTGTCAAACGGCAACGTCAGCCCCGTCACCGATCCGAGCGTCGCGCTTGTGATGCCGTTGTCCGCCGCCAGAGTCTGCGCCTCCGTCCACAGCGCCGTCCCGCCGGCCGGCACGCTCCAGAGCTTGAACGTCGCGGAAACATTCCCGTTGATCCGCGCCCCGGTCGAGTCGCTCAGCTGTCCTTGGAACGAAATGTATTTGTTGGGCTCGGCCGCTTCCACTACTGTTTGCCATTGGCTGTTGGCTATTGGCCATAGGCCAAACATGAGAAAAGCGACAACAAGTCGGGAAATACCTTCAGCGAATCGAGTCATGGCGGGAAGACCTCCCTGGTTTATTTGCTGTTGGCTAATAGCTGTTTGCTGTTAGCTATTAGCCGTTAGCTATTAGCCAATCAGCCAATAGCGAATTTCAACCACCCATCTATGGGGCGTCCTTCAATGCCCCGTGAGCCGCGGATCGCCGCAGCCATGGTAAAGAACATCTGAAACCTGTAAACCATTTATCCCGTGAGACGGGGAAACACGCCATTTGCTATTCTTGACCATTGCACCAATCTGTCATTGCACCAATGAGCAATTTTCAACCGTTTCGACCCGCTTCTGAATCCGTTGACCATTCCTCATTGGTGCAATGATGAAATGACCATTGATCAGAGCCTCCTGACCATTGCACCAATCTGTCATTGCACCAATGAACAATTTTCAACCGATGCCGCGGAATCCGTTGACCATTTCCTCATTGGTGCAATGATGAAATGACCATTGCTCAATTATTGTCTAACGCGCCGCTCCCCTCAGAACTTCCATTTCCGCGCGAAGGGTCGCGATCTCCGCCTGCTGCTGCTTGATCGCGTTCAGCATCGCCCATATGATCGGATCGCTTTTGAGCATGAGGTATCCCTGGTTGTTCGCGTAGACCGCTTCCGGGATCGCCGACTGGACTTCCTGCGCCACCAAACCGACATGCTCGGCGTGCTCGCGGATGCCCGCCGGATTGTCCCGCTTGTAGCGGTAGCGGATGGGGCGGAGCTTCATGAGTTCCTCCGCGCCCGCCGTGAATTCACCGTTGATGTCCTTGAGCCGCCCGTCGGAAAACGTGTTCCACGTCCCGCCGCCGGCTTTGGAGGCTTCGCCGTTGACGGAAAAGGTCGTGTCGGGCGCGGAGGTGCCGATGCCGACCCGATTGTTCACCGCGTCGACGTAAAATGTCGGCGAATCGACCATCATCGATCCAAATACGGCCAGTTTCTCGGGGGCGGGGGTGTCGCCGATGGAGATGTTGCCGTTGGAGGAGATATGCATGGCTGCGTTTGTCCCGGCCGTGGTACCGGTGCCGAAGGCCAGCCGGTCCGTCGGCTCGGCGGTTCCGTCCTCGTCGTCGTTCCGCCCGATCCAGTATGCGGTGCCGGCGCTGGAGCCGCTCAAAAGGATATGATCCTGCCAGCCCAGCACGCCGTTTTTAATTTCCACCGGCGCGCGCGGATTGTCCGTGCGGACGCCGATCCGGTTGTTGCCGGAATGAACCACCAGGGTCGGCGAGTCGGCCGTGAGGGACCCGTTCACGGTGAGGCTGTCGGCCGGAGCGGCCGTCGCGATGCCGACGTTGCCCGTGCCTTTGATGCGCATGACTTCCGAGAAACTTCCGCTCTGCCCGTAGCCGAATCCGATGTCCTCGTTACTGCCGGAGGTGTGGATCTGCATGAGGAAACTCTGGACGCCCAGCCCGAAATTGTTGCCCGACGCGCCGTAGAGCGCGATCTTGTCGCCAAGCGTGTTGGGAAACGACAGCGGAAACGCTGGCGAAGCCGTCCCCACGCCGACGTTGCCGCTCTGTTTGTTGACCACCAATACCGTGTCCGACACGATGAGCGAGTCGGAGAAGCTGGAGACGCCGGAAACGGTCAGCGATCCGAGCGAGACTTTACCGCTATTGGCGCTGGAGATCACGTTCGTGGCATGGTTGATCGTCCAAGAGTCGCCCCCAATACCGCCCGCCGTGAGCGACACCCACGACCCGGCCTTGCGCCCCTCGAAATCCGATCCTGACCACCGAATCGCGCCATCTGCGCCGCCCGTGCCGGTCACGGTGTCCATCAGAATCCGGCCGGCCACCTGCAGGCTGTCGGCGGGGGTTGCCGCGCTCGTGCGGATGCCGACGTTGCCGTTGACGTCAACTCGCATGAGGGACTTGGGGGTAAAGGACGAGCCCGGCGTCAGGCCGTCGTTGCCTTGGAAAACCACAGAACCGTTCTGGGTTCCCATATACCCAAACTCGGTCGATTTGGCGATCCAGTTTGTTCCATTCCACGAACCGCCGCCCGTCACGAGAGCCTGGTTGTTCGTGGTGCTGATGAGATACCCGCCCTCGTCCGCATTGCTTGAACCAAATCGGACCTGGCTGTTGCCGCCGCTCACATGAAGGGGATATGCCGGACTCGTCGTCCCAACCCCCACCCGGCCGCTCTTGTCCACCACCAACCACGTGTCGCCGACCACCATCGTGTCCTCGACCCGCAACGTACCGTTCACGTGCAGACTATCTGCCGGAGCCCCCGTTGCAACACCGACGTTGCGATTGGCAAGGATTGTCAGCGTCGACAGGTCGAGCGTGGGGTCCCTGAAATCAAACGCCACATTCGTGCCCGTTGGATTGAAATTCCGAAATAGAAGTCCAGAAGACGATTGCATGATCTTGGACGAACCACTTGTTGTATGCTCGATCTCAACATGCGGGTTTGTCCATAACGTATTGGAGCCTTTGACATGGAGGGAGCCGGCCGGCCCCGCTGTGCCGACACCGACCTTGCCCGATTGTTTGTTGACGACCAAAACCGTGTCTGACACGACCACCGAATCGGAAAAGGCGGATGTACCGGAGACGGTCAATGTCCCAAGCGTACCGACGCCCGTGACGCTCGGAAAGCTCCCGGAGGCCAGATCCGCATTCGCTATCGTGCCGTCCAGGATCTTGGCCGACGTCACCGCGTCCGCCGCGATGCTGTCGGACGTAATGGCCGACGAGAGGGAACTTGGCGACACTGTCCCCACCGACGTGAGCGACACCCACGATCCGGCTTTTCGCCCCTCGAAATCCGATCCTGACCACCGGATCGCGCCGTCCGACGCGGCCGTCTGGGTGTTCGTGTCCATCAGGATGCGGCCGCCGACGTGAAGACTGTCGGTTGGGGCGGCGGTTCCGACGCCAACCGCGCCGGCGGATGAAATGCGGATGCGTTCACTCGCGCTCACCACACCCGGGACGCCGCCCGTGCGAAGACTTATCGCTCCGTCAATTCCCCAAATGTCCTGCTGGGTTGCCGCATTTTGCGGAACCAGCGTAACCCTCGCCGCGCCGGCGGAACCGGCCGTTGCGTCCAAGTTCAGAATCGTCATCTGCGCGCCGCCATTGCTTCGGAGATAAATCTGGCCCTCCACATGCAATTGAGCCGTCGTCGGAGACGATGTGCCGGTGGCGACTCGGCCCGTCTGCTTGTTCACGAACAAGACAGTGTCCGACACGATCAATGAATCGGAAAACGTCGCCGCACCCGCCACCTTCAACGTCCCCCGCGCCAGCGCGCTGTCCGTGAGGCTGTACGCCGTAAACGCGTACGGCGCCGCCGCCAGCCTGATCCGCGGGCTCATCTCCGCGTCCGATCCGACCGTCACGCCCAGCCAGTACTGCGTGTCAAACGGCAGGGTCAGCCCCGTCACCGATCCGAGGGTCGCGCTCGTCACGCCGTTGTCCGCCGCCATGGTCTGCGCCTCCGTCCACAGCGCCGTCCCGCCCGTCGGCACGCTCCAGAGCTTGAACGTCGCGGAAACATTCCCGTTGATCCGCGCACCGGTCGAGTCGCTCAGTTGCCCTTGGAAGGAGATGTATTTGTTGGGCTCGGCCGCTTCCGCTCTGGTTTGCCATTGGCTGTTGGCTATTGGCCATTGGCTGAACAGAAGAACAGCGAATATCAGGCGCAGAGCGCCGGTCAGAAATCGGGTCATGGCGGGTATTCCTCCCTATTTGGTTTGCTGATGGCTGTTGGCTATTGGCTGATGGCCTACAGAAGTAAGCCAACAGCAAACAGCCAACAGCCAAAAGCGATTTTGCATCAACCCATCTATGGGGCGTCCATCAAGCCCCGTGAGCCGCGCGGATCGGCGGCCATGTCAAAAAACAGGCGAAACGTGTAAACCATTTATCCCGTGAAACGGGGAAACAGGCTATGTGCTATTTTTGACCATTGCACCAATCTGTCATTGCACCAACGGGCAATTTTCAACCGACGCCGGGGAATCCGTTGACCATTCCTCATTGGTGCAATGATGAAATGACCATTATTCAGGGCCTCCCGACCATTGCACCAATCTGTCATTGCACCAACGGGCAATTTTCAACCGACGCCGGGGAATCCGTTGACCATTCCTCATTGGTGCAATGATGAAATGACCATTGCCCAACACTCGTTACAAATCACTCCTCTTTCTCGTTCTTGCTGTTGCTATGCTTTTCCCGATGATGGCGCACAATTCCTCGCATTCCTCCAGCACATCCACCGCGCCGTTTCTCGTTATTTTTCGCTTGAGGATAAGCCTCAACCAAAAGCGGCTCTCTCGAAGTTCCTTGTGGGTTACTCCCAGCTTATGAACAAAGTCCCCGCGCGATTCCGCGCCACGGCCCTCCTCGTAATTCGCGCCGCAGGACGTGCCGGACCGCATGAGCTGTTCGCCAATATGCCGGCCCGTTTTTGTCTCCGGCAGACCTTCTACTACTGTCAGCACCGCATCGCCAAACTCTACAAATCGGTCTGACAAATCATCGCCTTTCATGTACGAGTATGCTTTTCCTTATTCCGTTGTCCATTCCTCATTGGTGCAATGATGAAATGACCATTGATCAGGGCCTCGCGAGCATTGCACCAATCTGTCATTGCACCAATGAACAATTTTCAACCGATTCAGCACGCTTCTGAATCCGTTGACCGTTCCTCATTGGTGCAATGATGAAATGACCATTGATCAGGCCCCGCGAGCATCGCACCAATCTGTCATTGCACCAATGAGAAATTGTCAACTGATTCTCAGCGCACGATGGCAAGCTTGTCCACCAGCGTCGTCCCGCCAGACTCGAGCTTGTAGATGTACACGCCCGACCCAAGGCGCTGGCCGTGCTTGTTCGTGGTGTCCCACGTGAGGGTGTTCGACCCCGCGATGCCGGAGCCTTTCATTTCCTTTACGAGCTTGCCGCCCATGTCGAAAATTTTCAGGCTGACGTCCGCGGCGGATGGGAGGTTGTACTTGAAGGTCATGTTCCCGGTCGCGTCGTCCGGGCCGGGGTTGGGGTAGATGAAGGTATTTTCCTTCGAGAGCGGCGCGGCGATGAAGGGGGCGACGAATTCGGGGGAGCCGATGGCCAGGGTCAGGGAGACAGGGAGAGAGGGAGAAAGGGAGAAAGGGAGAGAGGCGGAATTTCGCAAATTCACGGCGCCGCCCGGGGCGCCGATCAGATACGCCTCGTAGGCAGACGGCAGGTTGTCGACGTTGTCCCACGTCAGGGTTGCGGCGCCGAGGTCCGTCGAGAGGACGACGTCCCATGCGTGGCCCGGGGACTGCGGGTCGGCGTAGCTGGCCGCCATCCAGGCGTCGGTGCTGGATGCTGGTTGCGCGTTGCTGGATACAGATCCTAGAGAGGGCCGAACGGCCAATGTGAGATAACCCGACGCCAGGCCCGGAGCCTCCAAGGCGCCGGCGGCGCGGCGCTCGGCGAGCGTCGGTTTCACGCCGACGTAATTCTGCCAGTCGGTCACGCCGCCCGAAGACGCCACAAGCTGGACGGCCCAGTTCTGCTCATTGCCGGTTTGGCCGGTCTGCTTGTAGCCGGCAGCCAGGCTCGAGTATTTCGCGGATTGCGTCAGGATTTCCGTGGCATGAGTTTCGGCCGCCGCGGGATTTGGGTAAACGTACATCGTGCAGGCCGTCGTGACGTTGAGCCAGAATCCGACCATCGGTTTCAGTTGCAGAGTTGTCAGACTGAACGTCTCGCTCGCGGGGCCGTAGACGTAGTTGGAACCCGTGTACCAGTAGACTTTATTCTGAAGGACATTCGACGCGCCGGCCTGCTCGGCGGTCAGGCGCTCGGACGCCGGAAGGGCCGTGTCATTTTGGCTTGAGGTGTCGAAGACCACGCTCGAGTCCCAGCTCACGAAGAAATACTGGCCGCTGGCGATCTGGTTCCAGCCGGTTTTCAGACGGACTTGAACGGTCTCGGACGCGGACCCGAACCCGTCCGACGGCACGAACACCCGGCCGCCCGTTGCATCCTTGACCCAGTAGGCAAGTCCGCGCACGGCGTCGCCGGTCGACTCGTCATAGACGTCCGTCACGTCGTTCCAGACATATACCTTCGGGGCAGTCGACAGACCCCCGCTCGTGCTCTTTAAATTCCACCCCGCCGGTACGGATTTGTTCGGCCCCACCATCGTCCAGCCCTGTC
>JACQOF010000078.1 GCA_016202645.1 bacterium | reverse complement strand
GGGACTTTCCCGCGGGTGAGCTGGCGTGCTTCAGACCGGAGCTGGCGGATCGCCTCGTTCATCGTCGCACCTCCTCGTGATGGCGCAACGATGCCCCACTCGGGGGGTCATCGACCAGACGGGGAACCGCGAGGAGTTACGATGCATCATCATGCATCACCCGGCCCAGAATGCGACTTTCAGGTGCCAGCCTTCCCGTCCTTCACTCGTCCCGTCGGGATTTCCTGCCACCAGAACGCAATCGCCATTATGGAACGGCCTCAAACGGACGGCTGTAACCGGAAGTTATCTGCTCGAAAGTCACCGCTCAATGTCAACGTTGAGTGGGGGTCTCATGAGACCAACCGCCAAATCCTCGAGGTAGAAGCGGTTCGCGGCATGGTCATCGCCGTGGAGGACAACGAACGACAGGCCGACGTTCTTGAGGATCAGCGAACGGGTATCCGGTTCTCGCGGGAAGAGATGTTCAACGCCAGCGCGGAGCTGGCAGCTTGTGGTCGGTCGCGGCTGCTTCGCAGCGCCTTGTCCGAGCGGGAGCATTCTCTTGTCGGCCAGACGCAAGTGTTGACCGACACGCTTCGAAATGTTGCTGGAATTCTTGCCGATGTACAACGGGAGCGGCAGACCAGTCGAGAGCCCGAGCCAGTCGTCCTCGAGCTTCAGTAGGACTGGGCGTCCTCCGGGACCTGGCAACTCCAGAAGGCGATTGCAATGACTTGAAGTGAGCACCTCTACGGGACCGGTCCACCAAAAGGCGTAGACACCGCCTCTGTCAGGAAGAGCCTTTGCCTGGAGTGCGCTCCCATTCGTTCTACAGGCACCGGCCAGTGATGGCACGTCGATACGGCACAACTCCTCGAACCACCGGCCGAGTGTCCCTCCGTGCACGACAGCGGGCATCAGGTCTCCGGTTCCCCCCTGCTGACGCAGATAAGGGGCGCGCTCAGCGGCCGGCGAAGCCGGTCCGCTCGACTGCGAAGTTAGCTCTTCTTCCGAAGAGCCGTGACGGCCCACTTCGCGCGGGGATCTTTGAAAGACAGTCGTTTCGTATCGAACTTCGCAAGCAACTTTTCGTGCTCCGCCTTCTTGCTGCTATCCATCTCAGGATCAGCGTCTGAAGGTGTCCAGGGGTGAAGGTAGACGATTCGCTTCACCTTCGCCTGGAGCAGTTCCTTCCCACAGCCGAAACAGGGCTGCATCGTGCTGTAAATTGTGGCGCCTTCAACAGCGATGCCGAATCTCGCCGCGCTCAATAGCAGGTTCTGTTCTGCATGAACGCAGATACATAGGTCGTAGCCAGTTCCCGAGGGAAACCGGCCGTTCGGGTTTCGACAGCGCAGGCACCCGCCCTCCAGGCAATTCTTCATGCCCTCGGGAACACCGTTGTACCCGGTAGAGATAATCCGGTTCTGGAGCACCGCTACGGCGCCGATGCGGTTCCCCGTGCAGTTCCCCCTTTCGCGCACAGCCACCGCAACACCCATATAGTAGGTGTCGTTGTCAGGTAGCCTTTCGGGTGCCGATGTCATCGGGACTCTCCTCGTCGCGAGCTAACGTAGCGTTGAGCTGCCGCAGCGAGCGAAGCGAGCCGCGGTCAGCTCAACCTCGCAGTTAAGCAGACCTCGCATTCAGGTGCACGTGTTGTGTGTCCGCTAGCTCTTGAGGCAGTTCTGAGGGCGAGCCGCCGGCCAAGACGACCACGATACGCTTGCCGAGCGCTTGCGCCATGCCCAATTCGTAATGAACCCATTTGGACTCGGCAGCGCGTTTCGACCAGATGACAACCATCGCATCGCAAGTGGCAATGCTGTCTTGAATCACCGATCGAACGTCTTGCGCAGCAGACATAGAGCCCACGGGGTCAGCGATCTCGGCTGGGGAAAGGTCCGACGTGCGAAGCCACGTCGTTACGGGAGCGACAAGCTCGCTATCCGCCGCATTGTAGGAGATGAAGACTCTTCGACTCACAGGCGACTCCCTTCCCGGGATCGATGTCATCCGCCATCACCGGACGTTGACAACACAGCAGGCCGACTACAACAACGCCGAAAGTCGTCCTCGAGGAGCCGCCAACTTCCGGCTGGCGTGCATTGACCCTCTAGGACGAGTGGCGGCACGCCTGTCTCAGATGCTTTCAGAGTGTCATACGTAATGTGGTGCAAGAGGATGAACGTAGGCACGTCAAATGCGTCGGCATAAGCAAGCTCCATCCACTGTGTGGCGCCAGACGAGAGCGTGAATTGGGATATGAGGATGATTGCGGCCACCGAGTGACGAATCCGCTCCCTCAGGCTGGTGCCGACATGCCGCTCGTCGCGCGCTTGGTCTCGCTCATAAGTCCAAACCAGGACACTGAAGTCACGGAGCAGAGTTTCAACGGCCTGCTGCAGCAAGGCGGCTTCGAAGCCATCCTCGCCGGCGTATGACAAGAAAACCTGAGGCCGCTCGTTCACCTGCTCACCTTGTTCTGCCTAACGTTCAGGCCTTTATCCGTCGTGCGTCGACCATGGCGGATAAAACCAGTTGGACTAAACCCCTCGCGTGCATGAGCGTACGGGGATTGTATCGCGGGGACGGCGCGGCTAGAAGCGGGAACGGTAGGTGATGCGAGCGGCCTTCGGAGTCAGCGAGGGTCGTTGGCGCGGGCGAGCGCGGTGAGGGAGGGATGGCGGCCGAGCGCGACCCATCGAGGATCACGAGGGCGGCGACGCTCCCGCACGGCACTCAACCTCGTCAGTCAGAGGGGCTCACCGCGGTGCCTCCCACCGCTGGACGTCGAACCCGCGGGGCTTGAGGCAGGCCGCTAGCTTCCGCTCGATCGGCGGAGTCACTGAGGACCCGTACATACCAGGGATGTATTCGGCCGCTTCGCGCCCCTCCCACGCCTGCGTCAGGCAAGTGCCGAGCGCCACCTCCGGCGCCTCGTGCTCAGGCCGAGGGGTGACCATGACGCCCGGGTGACTCATGCCGGCGCCCACCAGCGCCCGTCCGATGCTGACGCCCCCGCCCTTGGGATCATTCAGGCCCAGCCACGTCCGGTAGCCCCTCCCAAGCAGGCACGCCGTATAGCGGAGAGCTCGCTGGTCGTCCTCACCTGCCAAGGACTCGCAGACCCGCTCGTCCGCGTCTTGCTGAATTGGCGTCTGGCCGCGCAGCGGCTCAGCCGGTCGGACCGCCAAGCTCTCCGCGCAGCCCCCGAGAAGTAGTCCCGCAATCATAAGCCTCGCGAAAACGGAGATCATCGCATGGCGTCCCTCTTCACAACCGTCGCTCCCGGGAACCCCGTTCGTCACTTCTGGGTGGAGAATAGCCCCTTTGAGAAGATCCCGTCCATCAGTCTCCCATCAACTCAGCGTGACAGCCGGGACGATCTTCCACGACTCGCTCTTCGCGACCTACATGATCGCCGAGAGCAAGAAGGGCATCAGTGCCAACCAGCTCAAGCGAACGCTGGCGGTCTCGTGGCATACAAAGGCGTCTTGTAGGACTGCGATTCTTGGGGCAAGTTCGCACTCTGACGCGGCTGGTACACCGGGTGCTGAGGGATTCGACCTCGCATTCTGGGTCGGGTGGTACACGATGTACCACCGGACTGTAAGGCATTCTGGGCTGGGTGATACATGATGATATCAGGGGGTCTGGAAGTCGCATTCCAGGCCCCGGTGTTTCACCGTGAAACAGGCGAGGGGTTGATCGTCGCATTCTGGGCCCTGGGGCGGCGGCGCGTTGCTCGAATTCGCGCCTGGCCCAACTGGCGCGTCTCCTACGATTGACATCTGTTGTTGACATCTTGCTGGCGCTCGGTCGTAGAACTATGATGGCTAGTATCATCGCGCACATGAGCACCGCGACCCGCTGGTCCCCGAGCGTGGCAGACGCTGCACCCGCCGTGCGTGAGCCTGACCCGCTCGCGCCCTGCCCGCTCCGCCCTCGAACGCGTGCGCATGGGACCTGCCGCTGTGCGGAGCCCGGCGGACCGGATGTTCAACTCGTGACCAGCCCTCGCAGCCCGAAGATTTCGCACAGACGCGCTACGCGGCAGCGGCCGGCAGCCCACCGGGTCGTGATCGGGTCTTAGCACAATGTGTGCGGCGCAAGCGAAAACTGTTCGACTGGCTCGGACGGCCGGTGACGCGTCGATCGCAGCGTTTGCTGCACGACGCAGCGGCATGCGCCGACCTGTCTACTTCGAGTTAGCCCTATGACGGACATCGGGAGCTACGACTGAATGGCCTCGCCGGAAGAGCGCGTGGTTCGCGCGGTTCGACGGATTGAGTCACACCCAGAGTTCAAGAAGTGGGCCTCTGATGAACACGTAGCAGAGGGAGACTTGATTCTCATCAACAACTCTTTTGTCTTCCGCGAAGTCCAGACAGAAAAGTCTCCACTCTACTTAGCTGTGGAGGTAGGACCTGGTGGGCGCCTAAAGACACCACCCACCGTGACGACTCTTCCGAGTCGCCAGAATCTGGACTTCCGTCGCTTTGCCGCTACTCAACCTCGGCCGGTGCTCCAGTCACTACAGGCCTCGATCTCCCAACAGAAGAAAATGCTGGGCCACCTAGTCTTCGGCCTCATCGGCAGCGTCAGCGAGGACCGCCGAGTGGAAGCGGCTCCTAGGACCGGTTCGATCAGCCGCATAGTGTGGAATCCCGCGGCACGGGAACTACTGACAATGATCGGTGATGTGGTGGAAATAAACTCAGTTGAGGATGAAGAAGCCCTTTGGTCCGCCTACATGAGCGCGGCCGATGCCTCTGGACTGACCGTCTCGCCACAGACCCAACCAGAGTTCGCAGAAGCACTGGACACGCTCCTGGGCTTAGGAGCGGCGTCGTTGCGACTTCCTCAGCCGGAAATGCGCCCTCATACTGGCATTCTCGACACGATTGTGAAGGCGTTGCGGGAACACGTGTCTGACTACGGGGCCGTCCTCGTCAAATACACCCGAGCGCAGGCCGATGAGAGCCGAAAGATCCACTTCAATGAGGTATTGAGGGTCGCGTACGCGTTCTCACAAGAGGCCAGCACTCTCCTCCGGTTGATCGTAAGCGTCTGCGACTTGAAGCCGCTGGTCCTGTGGGCAACGATTGACAAGCACCACGACCTGTCGGAAGCGCTCAAGAGCCTGCCCTGGACACGCTCACGACGCAAGCCGTCGCTGAAGGGATATATCGATCTCGTCGGTGACGCGCGCAACCGCGCCTTCCACAACATCTTTCCGTTCGATAAAGCACTTCATTTCGAACTTCCGGACGGCGCCCTTGCAGGTGCAGAACTAAGAATCTTCTCAGAATTTGGCTCACGATCGCACGGTAATGAGCTGAGCTTTCACGACAAGGCGTTGGCGGAGGTGATGCTCGGTTTTACCCGTGCGCGCCGGCGGCCCACGCCGGATACGTTTTGGCAAAAGAACGAAGCCGTCATGAAAGGCATGGTAGATCTCTTCGCTGAAACCAACGCTCTTCTCAAAGACCTGTACGCTCAGCGGAGCGAACAGCGATGAGCTACACTCCGCGTTCGTTATTCCGACTGCTGGAGGACATCGACGGCAACAGGCTTCTCCTACCTCACATTCAGCGCCCGTTCGTGTGGCAGGCCCACCAGACCGAACGGCTTTTCGACAGCCTGATGCGCGACTATCCGATCCAGACCTTCCTCTTCTGGCGGACGACAGAGGCAATTCGAGCCCGGCGCTTCATGCAGGTCGTAGATCCCGACGCCGACCTGTCAGCCCTCTACGACCTAAACCGCTCCGCTGCAGGTGTCGAGAAGACATTCGTCCTGGATGGCCAGCAGCGCCTTCAAAGCCTTCACAGCCTGTTCCGCGGCGCCATGCTCAACGGCTCAGGAGCCCAAGAGGAAGCCTACATCGATCCCGCCCTCCAGTCGGGTCACCTCGCGGAGGGTGATCTCCTCTATCCTGTTCGTTGGTCAGCAGATCGGCTCCCGCTGCCATGGTTCCGAATCCGCGACCTTGTAGAAAGACATCAGAACGGCAATGCTCTCGAGATCGCGGACATTCTCAACGAGCAATTCTCCGGTCTTCTGGCCGCCTCCGGCGAAGAGCGCCGGGTCCAAGAGAGACGCGTACGGTCTGCCATCTCTCAGCTATCCTCTCTGCTCAATCACGACAAGCATTTCTGGATCGATGAATTGGATGGTGTCGCCAAGCAGTACCCTTACCGGCACATCCTCGAGATCTTCGTCCGCGTCAATTCCGGTGGCACGAAGCTGACTGCCGGCGACTTGATGTTCGCGGCGATGAAGGAAGGCTGGGACGACGTTGAGACGCGGATCGAACAAACCCTAGACTTGCTCAATGGTGGCCGCCTCACGATCGAGAGCGACTTCGTGTTGAAGGCACTCTCGTTGGCGCATGGCGAAGGGGCCGAGATAACGACGGCGAAATTCGAAGGAACCCGCGGCGCCAGTCTCTTGAGCCGCATGGAGGCGCAGTGGGATCAGGCTGAACAGGCGTTCCGCGAACTCCGGGATTTCATGGTTCACAGTCTTCGCCTCCAGGCCAACCGCGTTGTCCGCAGCTACAACGCGCTCATCCCACTTTTCGTGCACCTCTTCCATCGCCCAAAGCCAGACGAATTCCGCCGCGTACAGATGACGGCCTACTTCCACAAGGCTCAGCTCTTCGGATGGTTCGGTAGCCAGACTGACGCCACACTGAACGTGCTCGTCGGAAGATTGTTGAAGAGTACCGCAAGCGCGTTTCCGCTCGATGAAATCACACAGTACTTCAGAAGCAGCCGTGGGGTTCGCGTTGAGCTGGCCGACTCCGACCTTTGGGACACGCGTTTGCGGCCCCTCCTTTTGAACATAGTCTATTCCAGAGCATGGGGAGAATCGCCATTCGACGTCTCGTTTAAGGGCAATGAACCCCATGTTGATCACATCTACCCGCAGCACATGCTGCGCTCTAGACTCGGATTCGGAAACCGAGAGATAAACGACATCGGCAACTTGCGGTTCGTCGGAGCGACCGACAACATTAGAAAGCGAGCAGAGTTACCCGCCTCATATTTTGCCCGTCTCAAGCGGAGCGGCGTACCAATCGAGAAACATTTACTAGTGCTGGACTTCGCCACCGACCCAGCTAGACTCGCGTTCGATGCCGACACCTATGACCGCTTTCGCGGCATGCGTCGCGATGAGATCTGGCGTCTGTTACGGACCGTTGTCGACCCCGATGCTGCGGTAGCGACCCAAGGCTAACTATGCATACAGCCGCCGGGCTGCGCCCGCGGCTGATGCCGACGTTAGAGGCACAAAGGGGGCTGACATGAAGACATTGAAGTTCTACGTGATCCTGCCGTTCTCCGTGAATGCCTATCGTACCTGAAGACCCTGAAACCCGAAGCCAAGGTAAGAGCGGCGGAGTACGTTTGGCGTGCGCTCGACTTCGTGAAGACACCGGCGCGCTCAGCTCTCCAGAGAGAGCCATGGTTCTCAGGGGCAGGCAGCTAGCTATAGCTAACGAGGCGCCCCGGCCGCTGACCGGTCGGGTTGATATGAGTTCCGCTGTCGATGGCGACGGATGCTCAGATCGGCGCAGACACCCCGAGTTTCCCCTTCACTCTGGCTCAGACAGGAGTGGCCTCAGTCCGCACGCTTCTCTCCTACTCGTGCTCCTTACCTCCCTTACGCTGGTGCACAGCGGTTGCGTCGGCCAATATGATCTGCTTGCGGCGGCGGCGGCGAATCACGCCGCTGCGGAAAGATATCTCAATGCAGGGCGATGGCTGGACGCCTATAACGCTCTCGTAACAGACATCGCATCTTCGGTTGCTGCCCGCAGAGAGCCGGCGCTCAACTTGCTCAAGAAGTATCCAGGCTTCTCAAGAGGTCTAGCCCAGGAGCTTGAGTCCGCAGTAAAGAGAGCGACAACCATTGACGATGCCGTGTACTTGAAACGCGTGATTCAATCCATTGCCTCGTCCCACACGCTTTCCGCCAGCGACGTCAACGCGGTCCTAACGACTCTGTCAGCTGCAGTGGCCGCAGGGAATCGTTCAGGGCGCCTTCCCTTCACCTTCGAGCATGATCTCGATGAATTTCCGGTACTGGCTGGCGACGCCGCTCAAGCACTGATCTTCGGTCGCAGCCTAGCCCACGTGAGGACGCACGGATGCGACGCTTCACGTACATTGATCCACCGGACAGCTGACTATGCGCGAGCGAGGAAACTGCCAGAATTCGAGGAGATTCACCGTATTCTCGGAGGCGTCGTGCAATTCGGTGGTGGGCTCTCCCTGATCGTGGACGATGTCCAACCGAGTCGTTCCGGCCACGGCGTGACCCTCTTCGGCAGTGTCGAGAACGCGTCGGGTCAAACGTGGCAATCTCTCACGCTAGGGATAGATCTGATAGCTAACGACGGGGGACTGCATCGAGCGCCGCTCTCCTTCCCTGACCTGAAACCTGGTCGCCACGGTCTTGGTACTAATGCGGCCGGAAGTACCGATCTTGCGATTGGGCCACTACCATCTCGCGGTAGCTGTAAGGTGGCCTCTGTTCGTAAGACGGGGATCATCGAGGACTATACGGTTGCTTATCGATTCTCAATAATCGAGCCCGTTGTGCAACGTGATTTGTCATTTTCTGACGAGAATCTGATGCTCAGATTCGAGTTCGGTGAAGATCAGATAGGAGTACTACTGGAAAACAAGACAGGCGAGATCGTCATAATCGAGTGGAATACGACAAGCTACGTCGATCCAAGGGCGGTGGCACACCGTGTGGTCCATGAAGGAGTTCGAATGGTTGACCGGAGTGTTCCACAAGGACCGACACCGGTCCCTCCGGGAGCCCGAGTCATTGACGCAATCGCGCCGGCGGACCACGTCTCTTGGGATGGCAACTCCTGGAAGACTCGTCCGCTCTTACCGCGAGGTCCCAGCGCGGAGACACTAAAGGGAGCTGTGGTTGGGATCTACCTGTCGTTGATTGTTCGCGGCAAGGCCAAACCGTACAATTTTCGATTCAGAGTTGACGATGTTATTCCAACGCTCAACGTTGGCCGCTCGGCGCCAGCGTTGAAGCCTGTCCCATAATGGCGACTACGTGCCTCTTGCCGATAGGGTTGGCTCCGAACGCCCCCTTGGGTGGTCGTGGACCTGCTGCGCGTGGACACCCGCACGCGCCCGACGGCCATACCCGTTCGCGCTTTCTCGCTGGAATCGTGATCGTTGGCGCGCGTTGAAAGACGAGAGATCCCGCAGAGGAGGGAGCATGGCTGACGGCGACGCTCTAGTACCGAGCCCAAAAGGCGAGCTGGTTTTGGCATCGGGCGTCGAGCAAGTGTTGGCGCAGATCAGACCTGCGTGGAAGGCGAAGCGCCTGATCGAGCGCGTCAGAGTGCTGCTGCCGACCGATCCGAGCAGCGCATGCCAACGGCTCTTCAACGCGGCGATCCACGATCTGCGGGAGAAGATCATCAAGGCCGGGCTCGACATCGCCGAGGAAGTCGCCGCGATGTTCAAGCTGCCCACAGTCAAGAAGAACGAGGACGTACTGGACAGTTACAGCCCGACCAACGTTCTCGACCTCGCTTACCGCATGGGACTCTTAACGCGGCCAGCATGGAGGCGGCTACACCGTGCCTACGAGATTCGCCGAGACCTGGAGCACGAGGACGACGAGTACGAGGCCGCCATTGAGGACTGCGTCTACATCTTCAAGACGTGCATCGAGGCAGTGCTCGCGCAGGAACCCGTGGAACTTCTTCGTGTTCAGGACGTCAAGACTCTCATTGAGGTCCCCGAGCACATAGCGCCATCCTTAGATCTCATCCAGGACTTTCGGCCGGCGCCGGATCTTCGCCAAAGAGCGATCACCGAGTATCTCGTTCAGGTGGCCCTGGACTCGGACAAGCCTGACTTGACACGACAGAACGCCGTGGAGGTGCTCAGAGCTTTTGAACCTTCCATCCGAGACACGGTGAAGATCGAAATAGGAAACGTTCTGAACGAGCGCGCCAAGCGAAAGCCTTTTGATCTAGCTCAGATGAAGGTTGCGGCTGCGGCTGGGGTTACGCCCTACCTCAAGCAGAAGCAGGTAGCGGCCTTCTTTCAGACGTTCTACAAACGACTTGAAGTCGTGGGTTACGGATGGAAGAACTTCCAGAACCACGCCGCCGTTCTCGATGAGCTTGAGGACGTGGGCGGGCTGTCCGTCTGCCCGGAGGCAGCGCGCCGCGACATCGTGCTGTGGATGGTTCTCTGCTACTTGGGAGAGCCAGGCCGGTACGGATGGTATGGCAGGAACCGGGAGGTCTTCAACAGCGACACAGCGGCCCCGCGCATCGTGGCTTTCTTCAAAGTGGCCGGTAAATTAGTACGCAAGGACGTCGAAGCGGCACGAGGAGACGATCGGGTTAAGTCCGCTATGCGGGTTCCCGCCATCGCTCGCCGGTACGAGCTGCTCATGGATCTCACCGGGCCAGAGGAGTAAGCATTTCGTAGACGGACGGTCGCATTTTCGGGCCGTGAGTCCGCCCCCGGTGTTTTAGTCGCGTTGGCGAGTGCGACGGGCGGCGACATGTAAAGCGCCGTGATGACTAGCGAAAACGTGGTCATGACTCAAACACGGGTTCGACTCCCGTTGGGGCCACCAAGCTGATTTCTCAGACCTTTTGCGGCCCCGAATTCTGATCCCGCCGTGTCGGGATCAGAATTCTTGTTTAGCTCCCCTTCTCGTCGAAGACGCTGACCGCCTGCCGCAGCTCGTGCTGCGTGAGTCGCGTATAGACCGTCGTCGTCTGGATGTCCGCGTGCCGCAGGTGCTCCTGCACCACGCGAAGATTCCCCCCGGTGCGCCG
>JACQOF010000075.1 GCA_016202645.1 bacterium | reverse complement strand
GTGTTGATCGGGGACTGCGAAAACATTCCGTTTCCGGACAACAGCGTTGATTTCTATACCGCCATGGGCGTCATCGAATACATGGACTCCGACGAGCCGATGATCCGGGAATGCCGGCGGGTTTTGAAACCGGGCGGGACCGGCATCCTCACGGCCCGGAATGTCCTCTGTCCGGCCGTACGGTGGAGATTTTTTTACGAAGACCTGGCAAAGCCCGTCGCCGCGAAGATTGTCGCGCCTTTGAGAAATGGCCGGATTCCGCCGGAGCGGATACCGATCTCGCGCGAACATTCGCCGTTTGCCCTCAAGCGAACCCTCCGAAAAAATGGCTTTGACATCCTCGCTCAGCGGTTTTGCCATTTCTATGTCCTGCCCCATCCCTTCGGACAAATGTTCCGGCCGATCGAAGCCGTCCTGGCGCGGCCTCTCGAAGTTCTGGCCGCCACGCCGCTGGGAATTCTGGGGTCGACCTATATCGTAAAATTCCGGAAACGGACATGAGCGCCCCGGACCTGGAGCTTCCCGACGGCGTCTGGATCCTCCTCTACCACCACGTCGGGGAGGAATCCGACTGGGTGAAAGGACAAGGGGTCACGACGCCGTTCGATCGGTTCGTGTCCCATCTCGATTTTCTGTCCGAACGATTTCCGATGGTCAGTCTCGATCAGGCCGTGAATATCCTTCAGCAGCAGCCGGTCCGGGGCGTCCACGTCGCGCTGACGTTTGACGACGCATTTCGAAGTTTCGGACGGACGGCGTACCCGGAACTTCGGCGGCGGCGCATTCCGGCCGCGCTTTTTGTCTGCACGGATTTCGCCGCCACGGGCGAGCCGGGCTGGCGGAACCGGCTTGCGTATCTCTGCAACACGGGACGGGGCGCTGACGTTTGCGAATCTCTGCGCGCCGCTTTTTCCCCCGATTTTCCGGGCCTGACGGATCTTCGTCCGGAAACCGTCCTGAAGTGGACCAAAAACCATTTTCGGAAAACGGAAATCGAATCGGCTGTCGGGAACGTGTTTGAACGCGTCTATGGGAACTTAACCGTCCCGCTCTATATGTCCTGGTCTGACCTCGACGAAATCCGGCAGGACTCTCTCATCGAAATCGGCAACCACACCCAAAGCCACCTGATGCTCGTCTCAGCGGATCCGGAAGATGAACAAGCGGAAATCCACGGCGCCCAGCGAAAACTCGAACAGAAAACCGGGCGCACGATCCGGTACTTCGCTTATCCCTACGGCGGCCCAAACCACTACTCCGACCGAACCCGTCAAACCATCCGGGACATGAACTTGATCGGCCTCTCGGCTCACGGCGGATTTAATCGGGCTCTTGACCCTTCAGACCTCAAACGTGTAACCATCACCCAGCAGGACATCCCGGAATTGATTCAAAAACTTCGGACTTGATTCGTCTCTCATGCGCAATCCGCTTTTTCGGCTGATCCTGACGATTTGGGGTTCCGCCGCCGGGCTGATGTTCACGGGTTCGGCCGCGGCTGATTCGAATGCCATTCAAGCCGTGCTTGGCCGGGAGTATCTGCCCGCGGTTCTGGAAATGATTGGCGCCGCGAAGAACAGCGTCCGGATCATTCAGTACGAATACGTGTCGTACGGCGCGGTGCGGCGGATCGAAGACGCAATTCTGGCCGCGGCCCGGCGCGGGGTGGATGTTCGCGTTTTGATCGACGACACCGTGCGCGCGAGCCGGAGAAATGTGGAGCGGCTGGCCGAAAAAGGCATCGCCATCAAGCTGGATGAAACGCGCGAGTACGGAGAGCCGGGGGACAAGACCACGCATGCCAAAATGATATGGGTCGACGATCAACGATTTATCGTCGGCTCCACCAATTTCAGCGACAAATCCATTTCCGACAACAACGAGGCCAATGTGTGCCTGGCCGACCCGGCGGCGGCCAAACAGGTGCGCGCCTATTTTGATCGGCTCTGGAAAAACGCGGCCGATGAACCGGACTTGGAGCCTTTCCGTTCGGCTGAGGCGGATGTGTTGTTCAACCGGCAGTATCTTCGCGCCGTCAAACGCCTCTTTCAAACCGCCCAAACCCGGATCTACGTCGTCCTCTACGGAATCAACGTCGGTCCGCCGGGATCAGCCGCGCGGGACCTGATCGGGGAAATGGAGCGGGCCAAAAAGCGCGGGGTTGATGTGAAAGTGCTCCTGGATAAATCAGGCGGGACTTTTGCCGAGAAAACGCTGAAGTTCAACCGGGAGGCCCAAGTATATATGGAGAAGGCCGGTATCGCGGTGAAGTTTGATTCGGATGAAGTGATCACGCATGCCAAGGTCTTGGTGGTGGACGGCGCCGCGGTGGTGGGCGGAACCAACTGGGGACACGGTCCTCTGAATTTGTACAACGACATCAACGTGGTCGTCCGCCGGCCGGAGGCCGTCGCGCGATATGCGGAAGCGTTTCTTGCGCTCTGGTCCGGCGCTCGCCGGTTTTGAAGGCCTGCGATGATGAACATTGCCATAAACGAAAAACGGCTTGATCAAGTGGCGGATTTTTTGCGAGGCCTGGATTCGTGCAGGCCGACGGACTGGACTTTCCCCGGGCTTCCCGCGCCGAACGAACCGGCGGTGGTGGATTACTTTTTTACCGGAGTCAAGCACCAGTACGGATTCTGGCTGGACGATGGAACACGTTACACCGAGCCGATGTACGCCGAGGTGGGCGGAAAGCGTCTGAAGGGAAGCGATTTTGTCTGGCATTCCCTGAGACGCTCGGCGGCCTCGGACCCCTCCATATTCGATACG
Organism: bacterium; assembly: GCA_016202645.1. Lineage (GTDB taxonomy): Bacteria > Lindowbacteria > 2-12-FULL-62-27 > 2-12-FULL-62-27 > 2-12-FULL-62-27 > JACQOF01. The sequence goes on along the minus strand of JACQOF010000075.1, from coordinate 13,322 downwards.
AAACGGCAGGCGGAAATGTCCGACGCCGAAGTCGCGGCCGTTTTTTCCGACGATCAGGGACGATGCCCTCTGCCGCGGCTGGATACCCACGGCGCGCTCTGGAGAGCCTTCGCGCGGGATTTACTGGCGATGGAGAAAACGCCGGTCCGCATCGTGGCCGAATGCCGCGAGCTCCTGGACCCGATCCCGCATCTCATGAAGATTCTTTCCCGCCTCGGCGGGTACAAGGAAGATCCGCTGGCCAAGAAGGCGGCGCTTCTCGCGCTGATCCTCGCAAACCGCCCGGAACGATTTCTCAGAGCGCCCGCAGGGACGCCCTTCGATATCCCGCCCATTGTGGATTACCACAACATGCGGTCCTGCCTGCGGATCGGTCTTTTGGACGTGCGGGACGCGGCGCTCGAGAAGAGGCTGATCGACCGGCGGTTTGTGGACGCGGGCGTCGAGGCGGCGATCCGCGGGAAGGTCTACGATATCGTGCGGGAACTTGTTCGAAGATCCGGTAAAGGCATCGATTCGATCGACTGGTTCTTCTTTGAGAATCGGACCCGCTGTCCCGAGATGACGGAGCCTGACTGCCCGAACTGCGTCCTTCGCGATGTCTGCGCCCGTCGAAAAGACCTCTTCCAACCCATTTTTCGGACCACCTGCTACTAAATGACAGCGCTTCTCGTTGGCCTGGGTCTCTGGATCGTCGGCGGGGTCGCCGGACTTTTTGGAGGAAGGCGACAGCCGGCCGTCTCCGCGGCATTGGCGGTCGTCGGGTCCGCGCTGGGACTCGGGGCGGCGGCGCATGTTCTTCAGACCGGCGCGCCGGAGTCCTTTCGCGCCGCATGGCCGATGCCCTACGGCGAAATCCACATGGCTGTGGATCCCCTCTCGGCGGTTTTTCTGGCGCCGATCTTTCTGCTCGGCGCACTGGCTTCCGTCTACAGCATCGGATATCTGCATGGCAGGGATGACCGGCAGGTCGGCCGCGCGGTTTTTTTGTTTCATCTGCTGGCGGTCTCCATGTGCGTCGTGGTCTGCGTCAAAAACGCGATATTGTTTTTACTGGCGTGGGAGATGATGGCGATTTCCTCGTTTCTTCTTGTCCTCCTCGACTCCCGCCAAAGCGAGGTCCGTCATGCGGGATGGATGTATCTGGTCGCCACTCACATCGGCACTGCGTTTATTCTGGTCTTGTTCGCGTGGATGGGAACCGTTGCGGGAAGTTTCGATTTTGATGACTGGCGGAGCCTCCCGAGCTCGTCGGAAAGCCGCGCCGGCGCATGGTTTGTTCTCGCGCTGATCGGATTTGGCGCCAAGGCCGGATTCTGGCCGGTTCATGTGTGGCTGCCGGAAGCTCATCCGGCGGCGCCGAGTCACGTGTCGGCGGTGATGTCGGGCGTGATGATCAAAACGGGAATCTACGGACTCGTCCGCGTCGTGACGTTCCTGGGTCCGCCCCCGGCGTGGTGGGGGATGGCGCTCCTGTCCGCCGGACTTGTGTCCGGCGTTCTCGGCGTGCTGTTCGCGCTGGCCCAGCATGACGTCAAGCGGCTTCTCGCCTATCACAGCGTCGAGAACATCGGCATCATCGCGCTGGGACTCGGCGGCGCGCTTTTGGGTCAGGCATACGGAATGGAAGAGGCGGCCGTTTTCGGATTGGCCGGCGCCCTTCTCCATGTCGTCAATCACGCGCTCTTCAAGGGACTTCTTTTCATGGGCGCGGGAAGCGTCCTGCACGCGACGGGCACGCGGGACGTCGAAAAGTTGGGAGGACTTCTGAAACAAATGCCGGCGACCGGAACGACCTTTCTCATCGGCTCCGCCTCGATCAGCGGTCTGCCGCCCTTGAACGGGTTCGTCAGCGAATTTTTGATTTATGTCTGCTTTTTCAAACTGGCCCTCGGCGGCCCGGCGGTTTGCGGGGCGGCGGGCGCCGCCGCCATCGCGGGACTGGCACTAATCGGAGGGTTGGCCGCCGCCTGTTTTACGAAGGTTTTCGGCGTGATGTTTCTGGGAGAACGCCGGACGCCCCTGGCCGCCTCGGAGGCTCCCCTGTCCATGACGGCTCCGATGGCTGTGCTGGCGGCCGCCTGTATTTTGATCGGCCTCTTTCCGGCCGTGTCTGCCAGCGTGCTGATCTTTCCCGTTCTGGCCTCGGAGACAGACCACCTCCTGTCGATGACGTCTGTTCTCACGTGGGTCCAGCTTTCCGCCGCCGTCCTCGTCGGACTGGGAATCGCCGTGATTTTCTTTCGCGCGTGGATTTTTCGGGGCCGCCCGGTTTCGCGGGCGGTCACGTGGGACTGCGGGTATTCGGCGCCGACGAGCCGGATGCAGTACACCGCAAGTTCATTCGTCCAGCCGTTCATCGATCTTTTTCAGCCACTCATTCAACCGCGGGAGCGGCGTCATGACCCCCACGGATATTTTCCGAAAGCGGCCTCCTATGAGTCGCACGCGGACGATCTGGCGACCCGTGGGATTTTCGGACCCCTCTTCGGATGGATCCAGACCTTTGCGGAAAAATGGCTGTGGATCCAGCAGGGCCGCGTGCAGACCTATCTTCTCTATGTTTTCCTCACGCTCGCGGCCCTCCTGTCGTTCCAGATGTTTCAATGACCGGCGAGACGGCGCAATTCGCGAAGGACATTCTCCGGCAGTGGGTTTTTGTCCTCGCCGCGGCGCCGATCCTGCCCGGACTTGCCGCCCGGACCAAGTCCTGGTTCTCCGGCCGGAAGGGGCCGCCGGTTTTACAGCTCTATTGGGACATCCTCAAACTTTTCCGAAAGGGCACGGTCTACAGCCGGTCTACCACCTCAGTCCTCCGCGCCGGGCCGGTGATCTCATTCTCGGCGGCCATGGCGGCGTCGCTGATGATTCCGTTCGGCGGGATGGAGGCGCCGCTGACGTTTCAGGGCGACCTCATTCTCTTCGCCTACCTCTGGGGCCTGTCGAGATTTTTCACGATGACGGCGGCGCTCGACACAGGCTCGGCCTTCGAAGGCATGGGCGCGAGCCGTGAGGCGATTTTCTCGTGTCTCGCCGAGCCGGCGCTTCTCCTCGGGTTTCTGGCCCTGGCGCGGGAAGCCGGCAGTTTATCGATGAGCGATCTGTTAAGCGTCGGCCTGATCCGCATCTGGTCGATTCACGCCCCGGCCCTGTGTCTCGTGGCGGCCGCGATGGCCGTGGTGTTTCTGACGGAAAACTCGCGCATCCCGATCGACGATCCGAACACGCACTTGGAACTTACGATGATCCACGAAGTCATGGTGCTCGATCACGGCGGCCCGGACCTCGCCCTGATCGAATATGCCTCCGCCGTCAAATTTTTCGTCCTCGGCGCCCTGCTGGTCCGGATTGTTTATCCCATCCGCAGCGGCGGTTTCTGGGACGGCGGGGAGGTTCTCCTCCTGGGTCTTGCGGCTCTGGCGGTTCTCGTCGGCGTCGTCGAGTCGACCATGGCCCGGTTTCGGCTCTCGCGAATCCCGCAGCTTCTCACGCTGTCTTTTGTTCTTTCCGGGTTCGGCGTGATCCTGTCTCTGGCGGCCCCGCGATGACGGCCTGGGTGACCGGCACGCTTTCAGGGGTTCTGGTTCTGGTCGTCATCACCAATTTCTACATCCTGAACACGGGCCGCTACGTCAACGCCGTCCGCGCCGTTGCCCTTCAAGGCTGTCTTCTCTCGCTCCTGCCTCTGCCTCAGGCGCTGGCCGGCTCTCCGGAGGCGGTGTTTCTGGCGGCGGGAACGATGATCGTGAAGGGCGTGCTGATGCCGCTGATCCTTGTCCGAGTGATCCATTCCACGGACGAATTCCGCGTGGTTCACCCTTTTCTCGGTCCCGTCGCGTCCGTCCTTCTCGGTTTCGCCATTCTCGCTGTCGCCTTTCGGGCCGGCGCGGCGATTCCGGGCGCGGTCCATCCGCACGACGCGCTCATGGGCGCCGTGGGCACGGCGACGGTCCTGTGCGGCATGTTGATCATGGTGAACCGGCGCAAAGCTGTCGGGCAGGTGATTGGATTTTTAATTCTCGAAAACGGCGTTCTGGTTCTGTCCCTGCGGATCAGCCGCGGTTTGCCTTTTGTGATCGAGCTGGCCATTCTCTTCGACGTGCTTCTGGCCGCCATGATATTCGGCGGGTTCATTCAGAGCGTCCACGCGCAGTTTTCGCACACTGATGTCAGCCGGATGCGGAAGCTGAAGGGATAGGAGGCGGCGTGATGCTCTGGGCGCTGGCGGCTGTGCCTCTGATGGCTGCGTTAGTCTGTCTTCTGATTCCGCGCCGGTCCGCGGTTTTCACCTGGGTCATCCTCGGTTCCGCCGCCGAGACGGCCCTGGCGGCCGCGGCGGTATCCGCCGTTTATCGCCGGGGCGGCCTGGAGGCCTGTTTCGGGCACCTTGCGCTCGACGCTCTTTCGGCATTTCACCTCTGCCTGGTCACGGGCATTTTTCTGTTTTCCTCCATCTACGCGCGCGATTATTTTGACCACGAGGATTCAGACCGGTCGCTCGACGACCGGGAGGCGCGCAAGTTCGGCGCGTTGTGGTTTTCGTTCCTCGGGTCCATGGTGGGCGTGCTGATTTTCAACAACGTCGGTCTCATGTGGGTCGCGTTGGAATCTACGACGCTGGCGTCGGCGTTTCTCATCTGCCTTCACGCCGACCGGCTGTCCGTCGAAGCCGCGTGGAAATATCTCATCATCTGTTCGGCCGGCATCGTTCTGGGCCTTTTGGGGACGGTCTTCATTTACGGCGCGTCAGTGGCGGCGGGCGCGTCGGGCGAAGGCGCCCTTCAATGGACGAGCCTCGTTACCCACGCGGGACAGATGGATCCCGGCCTCGTCAAAATAGGATTTGTGCTGATCGTGGTCGGCTACGGCACCAAGGTCGGTCTTGCACCGATGCACGCCTGGCTGCCGGACGCGCACAGTCAGGCGCCGACGCCGGTGTCGGCTGTATTTTCCGGCGTGCTCCTGAACTGCGCGGCGTACTGCATCTGCCGGTTTCTCCCGATCGTCTCCGCTGCCGCCGGCGGACCCGAATGGGGCGGGCGGATTCTGACGGGCTTTGGACTTGCCTCCATGATGGTGGCGGCGGTGTTTGTGCTGATCCAGCGGGACGTGAAACGCCTGCTGGCCTACAGCAGTGTCGAGCACATGGGCATCATCACCGTCGGCCTGGGGCTTGGACCGGCCGGATGCGCCGCCGCCCTGTATCACACGCTCAATCACTCCGTCAGCAAGACTCTGGCGTTTTTCTGCGCGGGCCGGCTGGTCCAGCGGTACGGAACGAGAAACATGGCGGGGATTGTCGGAAGCGCCGCCGCCTGCCCGACGTGGGGCACGGGTCTTTTCACGGCAATTCTGATTTTGATCGGCTGTGCGCCGGGCGCAATTTTCATGAGTGAATTTTTGATCGTCCGGGCGGGGATTGCCGGCGGGCATATGATTGTCAGCGCCATTTTTATCGCGTCTATCGCCGTTGTGTTTTGCGGCGCGCTCAGGCCGGCCATCGTCATGGCGGCTGGAGATCCGCCGCCTCGCATGGAGCCGCCGCGCCCGGAGACCGTTGGCGCGCGATGGTTGGCGGCGGCCATGATCGCATGGCTCATTTTCACCGGCGTCTGGATGCCGCCGTGGCTTTCATCCGCGTTCGATCGAGCCGCGCGGCTGATCACGGATCCATGACGATGGACGCGCTGACGGCACGAAACGGGGAATCCTTCCGGACCGTCGATGTCCCGCGTCTTCCGGCAGACCGATTTCGCCGGGAGATTCTGGACAGCGTCGCCCGGGGACTGCGGATCTCGACCTATTTCGGCTTTCGACCCGGCGCCGCGAATACTCGTCTTCTGTGCGTTCTGGCCGATGACTCCGAAAAAACATTGTCGGTCCTGTCGTGCGAACCCGGCGGCCGATTTGAATCTCTGACGCCGGACTGCCCGCAGGCGCATCTCTTCGAACGCGAAATCGCGGAACAGTTTGGCATCGTCCCGGAAGGCCACCCGTGGATGAAGCCGGTCAGATATCCTGACGCTCGGGACTCCATCCCCGGTGACACGGCGTTTTTTTCGGCGGAGGGCGAGGAACTTCACGAGGTGGCGGTGGGTCCGGTCCACGCGGGCATCATCGAGCCGGGTCATTTCCGGTTTCAGTGCCGGGGCGAGGATGTGCTTCACCTGGAAATCCAGCTCGGGTATCAGCATCGCGGCGCCGAAACACTTCTCGAATCTTCTCCCGCGCCGCGCGCGATGGCGGTGGCGGAATCGATCGCGGGGGATACGGCGATCGGCCACGCTCTGGCCTACTGCGCCGTCCACGAGTCCCTGTCGAGCGGCGCCGTTCCGCCCCGTGCCGAGGCGATCCGGGCGGTCGCCCTGGAACTGGAACGGCTCGCCAATCACGTCGGAGATCTTGGAGCGCTCTGCGGGGACGTCGGGTTTCTGCCTTCCGCCGCCTATTTTGGACGGCTTCGCGGAGAATTTCTGAACCTTCTCATGGATCTGAGCGGAAACCGGAACGGCCGCTCGCTGATCCGGCCGGGCGGCGTCCGGTTCGATCTGACCGCGGACATGGCCGGCGATTTTTCGGAGAGGATTGGCCGCGCCGAACGGGATATCGCGTCCGCCGCCGATCTCATGTTCGAGACGCCCTCGGTGCAGGCTCGCTTCGAGGGAACCGGCCGCATTTCCGAAAGAGCATGCCGGGATCTGGGCTTGGTCGGGCCGACGGCCCGCGCCTGCGGGGTTCCGCGCGACGTTCGGTCGGACCATCCCCACGGCGCGTACCGGTCCGCGCGCATTCCGGTATCGACTATCGAAGGCGGCGACGTTTATGCCCGGGCGATGCTGAAGCATCTCGAAATCGCGCGGTCCATTTCATTTCTGCTTTCCCAAATCCAGGATCTTCCCGCCGGAACCCTGAAACAACCCTGCGCCGCCGCCCGCCCCGGCCGGATGGCGGTGAGTCTTGTGGAAGGCTGGCGGGGCGAGATCGCGCACGCGGGAATCACCGGCGAAAGCGGAGAGATCCTGCGGTACAAGGTCAAGGATCCGTCGTTTCACAACTGGACGGCGCTGGCCATGGCCCTGCGGGACACGCCGATTTCGGATTTTCCGCTCTGCAACAAAAGTTTCAACCTATCCTACGCCGGCCATGATCTTTAGATGATCAACCTCTGGAACGTTCTGAAAGCAAGAATGCGGCAGGGACATCGCACTTCCGCCTATCCCGCGTCTATCCCGGCCTTTCCCGAACGATTCCGCGGCCGCCCGGCGATCGATGATACGAAATGCCCGACGGACTGCGACGCTTGCGAGAAATCCTGTCCGACGCAGGCGATCAAAATCGACCGCGGGATCCATCTGGATCTTGGCCGATGCCTGTTCTGCACCGAGTGCGTGGACTCATGCCCCGAAGGCGCGATCCGCTACACCACCGATCACCGGCTGGCCGCGCGAACGCGGGAAGCGTTGGTCATCTCCGGGAAATCCGCGGAGACGCGGCTGGCGGAGGCGCTCGACAAAAAAATGAGAAGTCTCTTTGGCAGATCCCTTAAACTCAGGCAGGTCGCCGCCGGCGATTGCAGTGGATGCGCCCTTGAACTCCAGGCCCTGAACAACGTCGTTTTTGATCTTGGCCGGTTCGGCGTCCAATTCGTCGCGTCCCCCCGCCACGCCGACGGAATTCTCGTGACCGGCCCGGTGACTCGGAACATGACCCTGGCCCTCCAGAAAACATACGAGGCCGTCCCGGAACCGAAACTCGTCATCGCCGTCGGCGCCTGCGCCATCAGCGGCGGGCCCTTTCGCGGCGGCGATTCCGGCGTGGGCGGGATTCTGCCCGTCGATCTCTACATTCCAGGCTGTCCGCCCCATCCGCTGACGATCCTCGACGGCCTGCTCCGCCTGCTCGGCAAGCTGGACGGCGCCTAGGCGGCTCGTTTCGGCAGGAAGCACGACGCGCAGCGGTGGTATTTGTCGAGGCGTTCCGGGGGCATGTTGAAATGTTTGGCGAGTTTCCGGTCGAAGTCAAGCAGGTCGGGGATGTGTTTGAGTTTGAAGAGGAGGTTTTCCCCGTCGGATTTGATTTCGTTTTCATATTCGCAGAAAGCCGAGAGCGAGTGGAGGCCCGTGTGGCTCTGCGTCGCCGTTTCAAAGGCGAAGACCTGGTCCACCGAAGGTTCCAGAAATCCCTTTCCGAGATCAATCAGAAATTTGTCCTTCCGGTAGGTGCAGATGATCGGCCCGTTGGTCACCCGGGCCAGAACTCGGTCGCCCAGATGCGCGCGAAGGGCGTCGGCCATGCCGGGATCGATCTGGTTTCGGATGATGCCGCGGACCGTGGTCTCGGTGAAATGCACGACGTCGTGGTGGCTTTCCTCCAGCAAAATATCGCGCAGCTCCCCGGACGTGAATTCCGACCGGTAGAGGACGCCCTCGTGGAGGAACCCGCGGCCCTTGTACTGGAGATAGACCTTCGATCCGTTGCCTTTGTACCGCAGCCGGAGGCTGGCGCCGGCGCGGAGGATGTCGAGTTTAGGAGTATCGAGAAATTGGTCGAAAAAAATTGTGGTCTTGACGTTGCCCGGCCTCGTCCGTTTTTTCAGGTAACGCCGCACATCCCCAGCCTCCTCCGGCAGAAGTCTCCGCTTGGACTCGATCTCGATGTTCCGCGGGTCGTCGATGTCCAGGCGCCGGCAGATGCGGTCAAACCAGCGCCACTCGGCCGCCGTCGGGAATGCTTTCTTGAGTTTCATCCCGTTAATAGAAATTTTTTCCACGTTAAGCACTTCACATTCATCTGCGCCGCCACGGATACATGGGTCTCATCGCAGATGACCATCGGCTTGAATTCCGGATATCGACGACAAAATTCGGTCAATCCCCCAAGATCCCTGTACGTATAGGGGCCGGTTTTGACTTCGACAGCCCATTTACCCCATGACCCAATGAAAACTCCATCCACTTCCAGGGGCTCTTCCCGCCAGTAATATATCTCCTGGCCGCAGTTCCATGCATGCGACAGGCATGCATTCTCGATATATCTCCCCCATCGCGCTGGATCCTTCTTCAGAGACGGAGGTTCATCCGGTCCGGAAACGGAGAGAAAGGCCTGACTGAGGGTGATCAGTTTCGGCGGCGCCATGCGCCTGCGAATCTCCCTGCGCGAATACTTCCGTACGCCTGCGACGAGGCATGCCTCTTCAAGGACATGCAGGTAATGCGCGACGGTTTCGAGGGCGCTTTTTTCGTTGAGCCATCCGGCCATCTTCTGCAGGGACACGATTTCCGCGGGATGGCCTGTCGCTACCGCGAAGACTTGCCGAAGAAGTGCGGGCTTCCGGATGGATTCCAACATCAGGATGTCCTTTCCGATGGCGGGCTCGATGATGCTGTCCCGAATATAGGCCCGCCACCTGGCCGGATCCTTCCAGAACCTGACTGCCCCCGGATACGTGCCGAGCGTCAGGCTGTTCATCAAGGCTCTGTTCTCCTTGATGCGCAATCGCTGCGCCACCACTGAAACGGGCCAGTGTAAAATCGACAAACGCTCGAAGCGGCCGGCCATGGTCTCGCGGGATCCGGCGCCAAGATGCAGCGCGGACGAACCCGTGACCACGACGTGAAGCGGCACTTTTTTTCGATAAACCTGGTCCATCCGGCTCTTGAGCAGTTTGGGCCATGCAAAGATGTGCTGTATTTCGTCAATCAGGAGGATCGACTTTCTACGCTCGGCCATTTCCTGGGCGCGCTGCCACTGGATATCCCACCACCCGGCCAGGGCCGCTTCCGGAGCGTCGGCGGCGATGTAAAGGGCGGATTCGCCGAAATCACCGGCGATCTCAAGGAGCAGGGTGGTCTTACCAACCTGCCGCGGCCCGGACAGGATTTGTACCCGGCCGGGTGCCGGTTCCTTCAGCCGTTTCCCCAGTTCGGCGCGTACGGCCTGGTACGTGTGGACGGACGTGGATGTCATCTGATTCGAATAATTATTCGATTATGACCAAATGTCAAGGGCAGCGGCCGTCGGGAGGGGGGAATGAACCCCGGAGGAAAAGTTCAAAAAATTCCGGTTTTCAGGTATGAATCAGGTCATGAACCCCGGCCCGACACGGTTGGTACAACCTGCGAGCGGCCTGAGATGATCTCCGGCGCCTTGGCGTTGATCGGTGCGGCTTTCCTGAAATTCTCCCCCGCCTGCGACACGGCCTATATGTATCGACTGGACCATCAATTCGATTCGGCCCGGATCTCCTACAGCGAAGCGCTCCGCTCCCCGTCGCGGCCCCTGGATGCGCTGATCGGATTGATGTTTACCGCGTGGCAGGATCCGGCTGATACGGTGGCTGTCTTTCCGCCGGACACGACAAACGCCGCGGCGCATTTTCTGCATCTGTATTCAAAATACCTTTCCGGATCGGAGGGCGTTGAATTTGTTTCGTTCGACCGGACGCCACTGCCGGAAGATTCCGAACTTGCCTCGCTCTTCCATCGGGATTCGTCTCTCCTGCACTCTGTAGCCTTCCGGGCATGGTTGCTTAGACGCAAGTATCAGACTACGCAGGCGCTGGCGTCGCTCAAATCGGTCCGTGAGCGGGGTCTTGGAAATCCTGTCTTTGATCTGGAATACGTGGACGCGCTCGTGGCGTCCGGCGAATGGGTCGAGGCCGACTCGGAATGCCGCCGCCTGATGGCTCTCTACGCGCGCCGTCCGCTCCACGGACTCTTCCGGCTTCGATGGATCGAATCGCATAAAAAGCTCAAGGACTACGATACGCTCCTGACGGCCGCCCTCGACATGCCGGCCCCTTGGAAGGACGACGTCCTTCTCAATCTGGCCGAACAATCATGGTCCAGGAAGGACACGGCCCTGGCGATCCGCTATTATCAGGAGGCGCTGGAACTCGGCTGGAACAACAGCACGCGGCCGTCCGCGCAGAGGCTTGCCCTGCTGTACAGACACGACATGAAGGACGTTTCTTCCGCGCTCCGCGTATATGAGAAATACGAGAAGGCCTACGGGCGGCGGTATGAAAGTATCGGCAGGGAATGGGTCAAGATGGCCGACGAAGATGAGATGCCCGATTCCTACATCAGCTACGCCTGCCGCATGGCGATCGAGAACGACAAAGGAACCAGGGCCGTATACTACGGCGTGAGGGATATTCGGCGGGCGTGGGCCAAATCCCTCATCCGGGTGGGGCATACCGGGGAGGCATTCACCCAGTTGGACATCGTCCGGGCGCAGACCGTGAGCCGGATCGAACGATTGGAGAATGTCTTCTGGGTTGCCCTGGCCTACGTCGTCTGGCAGCCGCCGGTTCTGACCGCGTGGACCCTGACGTACCTCTTGTCCATTCTGGTGTTCCCTCTGGCCCTGGTCTATTTTTTTCGTCTGCCGGCCGAAGATTCGACCGCGCGGCGCGCGGCGATCGTAGTTTCGTCCGCGATCCTGATCCTGCAATTCGTCACGGCGGATGTGATAAACACGAATTTCTGGAGCTGGACGATTTTTTCGGCCCTGCGCAATTTCGTCGTCATCTACACCGCGCTGGCGCTCCTCTCCATCGCTGGATTTCAAAGGCGGATGGGGTTCTCCGGGATGCTGGAGACTCTGCTCGTGGTTGCGTTGGGCGGCCTTTGGACCCGGTTCCTGATTCAAGTTGAAACGCCTGATCTGTCGCCTGTCATGAAGACGATCAGCGATATGCCCAGCGAATTCGGCATGCCGCCGCTGGAGGGCCCGCCGCAAAAGGCGCTGGCGTATGTCGTGGCGGCGGCGTTTACCGAGGAATCGATCTGCCGGCTCCTGCCGGCGGCCATTGCGGCCCGCGCGTTTGGCCTGCGCCGCAATGTTCTGACGGCGGCCCTGACACTCTCGACATTGGCATGGGCCGCCGCCCATGCGGGAACGGTGTCTCCGGAGTGGTGGAAATTCGCGCAGGTGTCCGGCCTCGGCGCCCTCCTCAGCGTTCTCTTCGTCCGGCGGGGATTTTGGGCCTGTCTCGCGGCCCACGCCCTGTTTAACGCGGCGGCGGTGCTCGTCGAATGATCGAAGTCGCCGGGCTGGTTAAACGATACGAGGACAAGGTTGCCGTCGACGGCATCAGCTTCGCCGTCCGGCCCGGAGAGTGGGGGATTTTGGCGGGGCCAAACGGCGCCGGCAAAACCACAACCTTGAAAACCTTGGCGGCTCTCCTGGCGCCTACGGCGGGCGTCGTCCGCGTGGCGGGGTTCGACGTGAGCGCGGAACCGGTTCGGGTCAAGCGATCGATCGGGTATTTGTCGGAGGATCGTCTGCTGTTCGGTTTTTTGAGCGGGCTGGAATATCTGCATTTCATCGCCGCCAGCCACGGCCTGGGCCGGGAGGATGAGAAACTGCGAACCCATAGCCTGCTGGGGCTTCTTGAGATGGAGCCTCACCAGAACGCGCTTATGGAAACCTATTCGGCCGGCATGCTGACCCGGATTCTCCTGGCGGGCGCGCTTCTGCCCGATCCTCCGGTACTTCTCCTGGACGAGCCAACCGCCAATCTCGATCCGGAGGCGGCGAGGCTGGTCCGGCATGTCCTGCGCGGTCTGGCCGACCGCGGCCGAGCCATTCTGATGTCAACGCATCTGTTGTCATCGTCGGAAAAGACCGCCGACCGAGTCATCATGATGAAAGACGGCCGGATCCTCCGGGACGACCGGATCAAGGATCTCTTCCGGGAGTTTCAGGAGGACAATCTGGAAAGCATTTACCTCAAGTGTATTCAGGCCACGCCGGAAGACCGTGCTCGGCGATTTCTGGACGGAATGAAATGAAAGCGCCGCCGGCCGGATCCCACCTCCTGTCCCTGCTCCTCTGGCTTAAATTGCGGGAATTTGTCGCCTCACTCCGGGCCAGCCGGACCAACCAAATTTTCTGGACCCTGATCGCCCTGGGCTACGCCGTCGATTTTGCCGCCCTCATCTGGGGCACAACATTTCCCGGATTCAAGCCAAAAATTCTAAGGCCGGGATTGAATGATTATATCGAGAGGCTGGGGAGGATGGAAATCGTGATCTATTACGCCGTTTTTCTCTTGATCCTGCTCGTCGGGATTACCCGGGAGTTCGCCCGGCAGACGGTGACGAATATAAAATTGTGGCTGACGATGCCGTTCAAATCCGGCGCGATCGCCGATACGACGGTCATTCTGAACATCCTCGATCCGCCGGTCCTGTTTTTCGTGACGGTCGTGTCCGGACTGGTGCTTTCCGGGGGAGTGGATGTCCTGGGCGTGGGCCGCACGATCCTGGCGGCGGTGTTTTTGTCGGTGACGTTTCTTGAGATCAAGTTGATGGCCT
>JACQOF010000067.1 GCA_016202645.1 bacterium | reverse complement strand
CCGATACTCCGATACTCCGATACGCCGATACGCCGATACTCCGATACTCCGATACTCTCCTACTTCCGCGCGATCGGCAGCCTTCTCCCATACCCAAACGCATGCCGCGTGATCCGCAGGCCCGGCGCCGCCTGCCGCCGCTTGTACTCCGCGCGGTCGATGTCCGCGGCAAGTTTTTCCCTGAGGGCCGCCGGCATTCGCCGGGGGCCGCAGGCCGGGGCCGGGCGGATCCATTCGACGTAGTCGTCGATGAAAGCGTCGAGCGCGGAATACGGCGGAAGGCTGTCCTGGTCGGTCTGGTTCGGGCGAAGTTCCGCGGAGGGGGCTTTGGTGAAAACCGCTTCGGGAATCACGCGGCGGAGGCGATTGATGTGCCGGCCGATTTCATACACGAGCATTTTCGGAACGTCCGAGATCACCGCAAGTCCCCCGCACATGTCGCCGTAGAGGGTGCAGTAGCCGACCGACAACTCCGATTTGTTTCCGGTGGTGAGAAGCAGATGACCGAATTTGTTGGAGACCGCCATGAGGAGGGTCCCGCGGATGCGGGCCTGCAGGTTTTCTTCGGTTACGTCCCGCGGGAGGCCCTTGAAAACAGGCCGGAGAGCCGACTGGAACGCGCGAAAAGGAGGCGAGATCGGAACGGTGATCGCGGAAATGCCGAGCGCCCGCGCCAGAAGTTCCGCGTCGCGAATACTGCCTTTTGAGGAAAACGGCCCGGGCATGAGCACCCCCGTGACGTTCTTCGGACCGAGCGCCGCCGCGGCGACGCAGGCCGTTACGGACGAGTCGATGCCGCCCGAAAGGCCCAGCACCGCGGATCGAAATCCGGTCTTGCGCGCGTAATCCCGCGTGCCCATCACCAGCGCTTCGTACGCCTCCTCCGCGCGGGGCATTTCCGAAAACGGGACCCGCGCGGACTTGGAAAAATCGACGACCTGCACGTCCTCCGAGAAGGCCCTGCCCTGCGCCAGCAGCGTTCCCGACGCGTCGACCGCGAGGGAATTGCCGTCGAACAAGAGTTCGTCGTTTCCGCCGACGAGATTCACCAGCGCGACCGGCCGATGGCACTTGCGGGCGACGCTTCGGAGTAGCCGTAGGCGGCGCGTTGCCTTCCCAAGTTCAAACGGCGACGCGCTGAGATTGACGAGGAGGTCGAACCCCATTTTCTTCAACATCCCCACCGGATTTTTCGCGTAGCGGCGGACAGGGATGAATTTGCGAAGGGGGCGCGCCAGAAACGGGTCCTCGTTCCAGATGTCCTCGCAGATGCTCACGCCAATCCGGTATCCCCCCACCGACAGAACGGTCGGGCGGTCGGACGGCTCGAAATATCGAAGCTCGTCAAATACGTCATACGTCGGAATGAGCATTTTCCGGGCGAACGTCCGGACAGGCCTGCGCGGCTGGACATACGCGGCCGCATTGAAGAGAGGGTTTCCGATTTTAGAGCGATTCGGCAAGAGTGTCCCAACCAGGAGCGGCAAGGGCGCGCGGCGGGAGAGTTCCGCAAGGGCGCGGCCGGCCGCTGAAACAAACTCGGCGCGAAGCACCAAATCCCGCGGCGGATATCCGGGAAGCGCCAGTTCCGGAAAAACCGCCAGATCCGCCCCGCGCGACGACGCCAGCGACGCGGCGGACAGAATCTTCCGGCTGTTCCCCTCAAAATCCCCCACCACCGTGTTGATCTGTCCGAGGGCAATTTTCATGGCGCCAGAGGTAACAGGGAACGGAAGGCGAGTAAAGATCCTATTTCAGATTTTATCCAGAATCCTCATAATGGCTTTGGTGTGAATGTCCGACACCTTTTTGAGACTGGCTGTTTGTCCCTTGAGGCTGGCCGTTTCCTCTTCGAGCCTGTCGTTTCGGCGCACCATCTCCGCGAACATTTTCTGATTTTCCCGGCGCATCTCAACCATGTCCCTCCGAAACGCGGCCATCTCCTGCCGCGACTGCGCCTGGCCTTCGATCAGCAACACGGTCGCCCGCTTCAGCCGCGCGGACATGCCGTTCGAACCGTTGCCCTTTCTCATCCGTTGATGACCTCCGGACGCAGTCTATCAATTCCGAATGACCCTGTCAAAAAATCCCCGCGCGATGCCGAGGGCGGAATTATTGACCTCAGCATTTCTAATTTCATCCTCCCCCCTTGAGGGGGAGGTTGGGAGGGGGGAACTCCACCCGGAAACCCCCCATCCAGCTTCCCCCTCAAGGGGGGAAGAGGTGAATTTGAATACACTGCTGTCAATAAGGCATCAATCCTCCCTCAGCCGCGCGGACAGGCTGGCGGGTCTCAGATCCGGCAGGTATTCCGGAAGGGTGGAGATCAGTTCCTTAAGGCCTAGGCCCTTTCGGAAAAATGCGTTGGCGCCCGCGGAGATGGCCTGGGAGCCGATGCCGTCGACGAGGCCCGAGAACGCCAGGATTTTGATCCGGGCGGTCCGCGGATCCGCACGTAATTTCTGGATCAGCTTGAGACCGTCGAGGCCCGGCATCACCATGTCGAGGATGAGGAGGTCCGGCTTCCAGCGGCGGATCTTCGTCAGGGCCTGCCGGCCGTCTGACGCGGTCTTGATGTCGGCGCCGGGATAGGCGGCAAGGATGCTCATCTGCGCAAGCCGGCAAAAATCGGCGTGGTCGTCCACGACGAGGATCCGCGGGGGTTTCATGGCCCGTGGATTCTCGCGTCTTCGATGGCCATGAGGCAGGCCTTGTATTCGCCCGACTCGCCGTGGATCGGACGGCACGTGATCGTTACGGGGACCAGCTCAATCCCCGCGGGGCCACGGTCAACCCGGACACTTCCGGTCAGACGCAGAGGCTCCGGCAGTCGGCGGCTCCGGAACTGACTGCGGACTTCGGCCAGGCGGTCCGAGGTTTCCTCCTCGAAGATTTCATCCGGCGTGCCGCCCAACAGATGCTTCGCGTCGCATCCGAACGCCGCTTCCATCATCTCGTTCACGTACGTCACCACTCCGTCCACGTCGACGATGATGCAGCCTTCGCGGCGGGACGACAGGACGGTCCGGTAAAACATCCGCGCGCGGCCGAGAAACCGGTCCGGAGATGGATCCGTCGTGGGCGGATGCCAGGGCTCCATCCACGGCGTGAGGCTGTCCGTGATGATCCGCCGGTGGACCCAGGTCCGGCGGTCGCCGAGGACCTTTTCGATGGCGGGGATCAGGTCGCGGCGCATTTCGTTCTTGAGAACGAAATTCGCGGCGCCTTTGTCCAGGGAAGACAGCGCCACGCTTTCGTCCGCCCGGGCGCTGAGCACGATGACCGGGACTTCGGGCGCGGCCCACGCGATTTCCTCGATGAACGAAAGGCCGTTTCCGTCCGGCAGGACATGATCGAGCAAGACCAGGTCAAACGCGCCGCCGGACAGCTCCCGGCGGGCGCTTCCCAAATTGGAAGACCACGTCACCCTGAGTCCCTCGGGTTCGAGCAGTCCCCGGATCAGGATGAAGAGGTCTTCGTCGTCCTCGACATGGAGCACGCGCAATGTCGTCGAACGAACCGCGGTCGTCTCCATACCACACACCCCCTTATGGTTTCGGCAGTCTCGACACGTCCTTCCAGTAGACCAGGAATTTTTTCATCACATCCGCGAATTGATTTATGTTCATGGGCTTGGTGATGTATCCGCAGGCGCAGTTGCCGTAGGCCCGGTGGACGTCGTCCCGGCGGTCGCTGGAGGTCAGCATCGCCACCGGGATCATCCGGAGGGCGGGGTCGGATTTGATTTCTTTCAGGACTTCGAATCCGTCCTTTCCCGGCATCCGGATATCGAGCAGGACCAGGTTGGGCCGGCCAGCGTCCCGGTATTTGCCCTCCCGGCGCAGAATGCTCAGGGCCTCGTCCCCGTTTATCGCGGTCCGGATCGAGCAGGGAAAATCCAGCTCGCCGACGATTTCCTGCAGGAACAAAAGATCGTCCTCGCTGTCGTCGACGTGGAGGATGTCCATCACGGTTCCGGCGTTCATTGGGGGAGGCTGAAGTAAAAGGTCGAGCCTTTTCCCCGCGCGGACTCGACCCAGATCCGGCCGCCGTGGCGCTCGACGATTTTTTTGCAGAAGGCCAGACCCATGCCGGTGCCCGGATACTCGGCGCGGGTGTGGAGCCTCTGAAAGATCACAAAAATCCTCTCGAAATATTTCGGATCGATCCCGATCCCGTTGTCCCGCACGGAAAAGACCCAGTCCCCGTTCGTG
>JACQOF010000073.1 GCA_016202645.1 bacterium | reverse complement strand
GTGCGAACGCGGGGGTGTATACGAGTTCCATCCAGTGGGGCGATTACGACAACGACGGCGACCTCGACCTTGCCGTGTCGGGATTGGGATCTGACGGCACAACCAAACGATTGATCATCTATCGGAGCGACGGCCTTGCCCCGCCGAACGTCCGGCCGGGCGCACCGGTGATTAACGCGCCCAAAGGCGCGGCCTTCGCGCAGGGCGACACGGTGACGTTTCGCTGGACGAAAGTCTCGACCGACACGACGCCCGACACCGCCATGACGTACAACCTGCGCGTGGGGACGGCGATCGGGAAGGCCGACATATTCGCCGCCGACACGAACAGCGCCGACTCTGTCGGCAACACGGTTTTGGGCAACGTCCAAAACGACACGTCGGCGGTGTTGGTGCGGACGCTCTCGGTCGGGACGTATTATTGGAGCGTGCAGGCCGTGGACGGCGCGATGATGCGTTCGGCTTGGGCGGAGGAGGATACGTTCGCGGTGACTCCGGGCCTGAACACGAGCGGCAAGTGGTACGTGAACGACGCGTCCACGATCGGCGACTCGTTCACCACCGCCGCCGGCTCGGACAATCCGCTCACGAACAACGGCAGCGCAAGTCTTCCCTACCTCACAATCACGTACGCGCTCTCGCAGGCCAAATCGGGCGACACGATCTTCATCGATGCGGGGCTCTACTCCGAGACCGTCGTGATCGACACGGATTACATCGCGCTCATCGGCAAGGACTCGAACGCCACCGTGATCGACCCGCCGGGGTCTTCCGCGACGTCGGGACTCAACGGAATTTACGCGACCGCCCGGACGGGGATTCTGATCAAAAACCTCGGTGTGACGGGGGCGTATACGGGAATTCATTTCAACAATGTCGACCTGTCAACGCTTACCGGCGACAGCCTGTCGGCCTGCGGCAACAGTGGGATCATCTTGAATAATGGTTCCGACACCAATACGGTGACGGGCAACACGATCGTTTCGAATTCGGCGCGCGGCATCACTCTGAATGCGAGTTCGAACAACACGATCAGCAGCAATACGGTCAACTCAAATGGGACCTACGGCATCATCCCGGAGTTTAGTTCGAACGGCAACACGATCAGCAACAACACGGTCAATTCCAATGCGTACGGCATCTATGTGTACTCGAGTTCGAGCAACAATACGATCAGCGGCAACACGGCCAATTCGAATACTCGTGGTATCGATTTGGACGTAAGCACGATCAACAACACCCTGACCAACAACACGGCCAATTCGAATTCGGTGTGGGGCTTTTCTCTGAGCGCGGGCGCGAATAACAACACCCTGACCAACAACACGGCCAATTCGAATGCTCAATTCGGTTTCTATCTGTACTCGAATTCTGACGGCAATTTCCTGCGAAACAACGCGGTCGATTCGAATCTGCTGTACGGCATCTATCTCAATGCAAGCTCGAACAACGTCGTCGTCCAGAACAGTCTGCGGAACAACACCGCCTACCAAATTTACATCGATGGGGCTTCCTCGTCCGACACGATACAGAAAAACAACATCAAGACTTCGGCGGCCAACCCCGACAGCGGCGTCTACAACGCCTCAACGGCCGCGGGGAACAGGTTCCAAATGGCGCGCAATTATTGGAACTCGACCGACTCCGCGGCAATCCGCAAAATGTTCTACCAGCCGTCCAACGGCGATTCCATCATCTATCAGCCTTTCCGCCTCGGTGAAGTCGACACCGCCGCCGGCGCCGACACCACCGCGCCGAAAGCGCCCGACACCGTGGCGGCGAGCGCGACGGCCGGCGCGGGCACGGTGCTCGTCACGTGGTCGGCCGTGACCGCGAACGAGGAGGGCGTCGCGGGGTCGCCGGCGGTGGCGGTCTATCGCGTGTATCGGGCGACTGTTTCGGAAACGTCGAGCTGGCCGCTTGTCGGAAGTTCCACGGGCGCGGCGTTCACGGATTCGGGGATGACGTTTGGGCCGACATACTACTACCGCGTGACCGCGCGGGACGGGGCGGCGTTCCAGAACGAGTCTTACTATTCGGACAGTGTCGCGTCGGCCAATCCCACTGGATTCACAAAGGCGATTGAACCGTTGGGCCCAAATGCAGGAGTTGATCGCGCTTCTGTTCAGTGGGGTGATTACGACAACGACGGCGACCTTGATCTGGCGGTTTCGGGATATGATGCCAGTGCAAATGGGCGCCTCATTATCTATCGGAACAACGGCGGTGGAAGTTTCACGAACGTGGCCGAGCCGATGGGGGCCAACTCTGGATTGTTTAACAGTTCCATCCAATGGGGCGACTACGATAACGATGGCGACCTCGACCTTGTAGGCTCTGGATATGACGGCGCGAATGGGCGATTCATCGTCTACCGGAACAACGGCGGCGGAAGTTTCACGAACGCGGCGCAACCGATGGGCGCCAACGCAGGCGTCAACGTTTCTTCCATCCAGTGGGGCGATTACGACAACGACGGCGATCTTGAGTTGGCCGTGTCGGGACAGGATGGCAGTGGAAACAAGCGACTCATCGTATATCGGAACGATGGCGATAGTTTTGTGAATGCAACGGAACCGATGGGCGTCAATGCTGGTGTGTACAACAGTTCCATCCAGTGGGGTGATTACGACAACGACGGCGATTTAGACCTTGCAGTCTCTGGATATGATGGAGGCTTAAACGAGCGATTGATTATCTACCGCAACAATGGCGACGGCAGTTTCACGAATGCGGCAGAGCCTATGGGCGCCGGTGCGGGTGTGGCTTCCGGTTCCATTCAATGGGGCGATTAC
>JACQOF010000072.1 GCA_016202645.1 bacterium | reverse complement strand
GCAAGGGGGCGATCTTCTCCCATAGACGATCGTCCAATATCGGTTTCCCCATATCTGTCTCCCTCCCTATCTCCACCCCTTCGAACCAGAACCATAACAGATTTTTTCATTTTGTTACACGCTCTTAGTGGTTTTTACTCATCCAAATTTTGCTGTCCTTCGTGTGGGCATCCCATTTTAAGGAGAGACATTAAAATACTCGGAAGTTCGTGGTGGCTTTGGTCGTCGTGGGTGCCCAGTCGATGTACAAGATGTAACTGCCCATTATGACCAAAACTGTAAGTCTCGAAAAGAAGATCGACAAACTCGCCTCGCGTATTTTCTTTGTTTCCGCAGAAGATGGACCTAATGTATCCGGAGTACTCAGGGTCGGTGGCGATGCAACGCCAATAATACCATTTGTAAGTATAAAAAATGATCATGAATACTGGATCGAGGTACTGGGGATATGGAATATAAGACACTGAGGTGCGCCACGAAGAATTTCTTAACGGCCATGGGGGTGTTCATCTGCGTCCATGCGGGGAGCTTGTCCGCGGGGGCTGTGGAGGTCTCCGGTGGACTGGATTGGATTGTTTCTCAACAGCGCGCCGACGGAAGCTGGAATGGCCGTGTCCGGGACGGGATTGAGATTCTGAAGGTAATGCGTCATTTTGGCCGGGATAACACCGCGTCGTTCAACTCCGGCGTCCGGTGGCTCAACGGGATCTCCGCCGATAAACAGAAGCGAAAAGGGGTCATTCCGTAACACTGTAACATTCGCGCCGAGAGTGAAATTCCAAAGCCAAAGAATCCAAGCAGCCTGACCGCCCTGGACGTAGAGCGCGGCGTCCTTCCGCGCCGTGTCCTGACACCTGGGGGACACGTCGCTCGTCCGCCGCTCCGACGTGCCGACCTTGCACTCTCCGGCAGGTGTGGCACGTCCTGTGCCACACAATCCCTGCCTCCGAGTACGATGACATCCGTGTCATCGCGGGCCTGAGCCGCCGCACGGGGTTGTGAATTTCAGCCGCGCGGATAATCGCGATTATCCGCGCTCGTCTGTGCCCCTCGCAACGGTTTTGCATCAAGCGGCGTGCGGGAAACGGTGTTTCCCGGCGTCCGCCTAAGGCGGACTCACGCCGACAAACCGTTTTTGGGTGCGGCCATCCATGGCACAGGCTTGGGCGCGGGGCATCGTGTCCCGCGCGGCGAATATCCGGACCGCTCGCCATCGCCGGCCGCATTCGAGGAGCAAACGGCGCGCCGTCGCTGCGCGCCGGCACGCTGTTTGCAAAAATACACGCCGATAAAAACCATGACCGCCGTGTTTCATGGATGACCCCTTGTCCCTTCCAAATTTATTTTGTTGACAAATTGTCTCGTATATAGGACAAATATTCCATGGATGAGCGGACGTCGTCGGACGGGCTCCTGACCGTGCGGGCCGCGGCCAAACTGTTGAAGATCGATGAGACCCTCGTCCGCCGGTACTGCCGGCAGGGACGCCTGAGGGTGATCCGCGCCGGCCGCGACTGGCTGATCCCCCGGATCGAGGCGGAGGTCTTCGCGCTGGTCGTCAAAACCTACCGTCCCGGCCGGCCGAGGAAGGACCGGGAAATGGGGGAACTCTGCCGCCGTCACCGCCTCCCCAACGACATCGTCACCACGCCGGAGGAGAAGGAGACCATTCGGGAGAATATCGCATGGTTTGCCGCTTTGACGCCGGGCCAGCGGTTGGCGGCGATCGAACAGACAAATCGGTTTGATGCCCAGGTGCGCCGTGGAAAGATATCAGCCGTTTAACCCATTGAAATTTATCCAGACCCTCAACGCGTCCGGGATCAAGTATCTGCTGATCGGGCGCAGGGCACTGGTGTTCCATGGGGCGCCCGTTCAGACGGTCGATTATGACTTTTTTATTTCCTATGAGAAGAAAAATTTTCGCCTGTTTCTAGATCTTTGTGACCGGCTCGACCTGGAGGTCATCCCTTTCGGCACGGATGACCCCTCCAAGAGCTGCAAACTATCGGTCTACGCCGGCGGCGAAAAGATGGACATTTTCCGGGCGAAAGGCTACAGCCTCAAATCCGGCGGGACGGTCACCTTCGATGAGATGTGGGCCACCCGGCAGGTGATCCGGCTGGAGGACGGAACGGAGCTGTTCGTGCCGAGCCTCGAATGCCTCGAGAAAACCAAGAGGATCCGCCTGACGCCCAAGGACGTGGAGGACATCAAGTACATCCGCGAACTCATTGCGCGAAGGGATCGTCTGTAAGTCCCGGGGTCATGTGTTGAGTCTGGCCCGGCGCCGTGGTAGCTTCCGGGGTAATGTCAAAAATCGCGGTGGTCACTGGAGCGGGGAGCGGAATTGGCGCGGCGGCGGCGCGGCGCCTGGCGGCGGATGGTTGCCGGGTGGCGCTGTTGGGCCGGCGTCTGGAAAAGATTGAAGCCGTGGCGGGCGATATTTCGGCGGCCGGCGGGGCGGCGATCGCGGTGGGATGCGATGTGGGCCGGGAGGAGGAAGTCCAGGCCGCGCAGAAAAAAATCACGGAAGCTTTTGGGCCGGCGGAAATCCTGGTGAACAACGCCGGGGTGACGCGGGACGGGCTCATCATCCGGATGAAGACCGAGGATTTCGAGTCGGTCCTGCGGACGAATCTTGTCGGCGCGTTTCTGACGACCAAGGCATTCGCGCCGGCGATGCTGAAGGCCCGCTGGGGCCGGATCGTCAATGTCGGGTCCGTGGTGGGCCTCACGGGCAACGCCGGCCAGGCCAACTATGCGGCCTCGAAGGCGGGGCTGTTTGGATTCACGAAATCCTGCGCCCAGGAATTCGCGCGGCGGTCCGTCACCGTCAACGGCGTGGCTCCCGGATTCATCGAAACGGACATGACGGCCAACCTCGCGGAGGACCTTCGGGAGGAGGTCAACCGCAAGACCCCGCTCGGGCGGTTTGCCCGGCCGGAGGAAGTCGCGGCGATTGCGGCGTTTTTGTGTTCCGAATCCGCCGGATACATCACCGGCGAGATCATCCGTATTGACGGCGGCATGGCGATGTGATTAATAGCTCTCAGCTTTCAGCAGGCTGAGAACAGACGCTAAGGAGGGTTTCATGGCGAATATTGAGGAACGGGTTAGGGAAATCATCATCGATCAGCTGGGCGTGACCGAGGAGGAAGTCAAGGACGGCGCTTCCTTCATCGACGATCTGGGCGCCGACTCTCTGGACACGGCGGAACTGGTGATGGCCTTCGAGCAGGAATTCGGCATCAGCATCCCGGACGAAGAGGCGGAGAAGATCACGACGGTCAAGCAGGCGATCGAGCACGTGCAAAAAGCCGTCAAGGAATAGCATCGGCCGGCGCGCCGGGCTTCACGGTCCTTGAAAAACATGTCCCCGAACAACTCCAGGCGGGTGGTCATCACGGGCGTCGGCGTGATTTCGCCGAACGGCATCGGCGCCGGCGTCTTCTGGGACGCGATCCTGCACGGCAAAAGCGCGGCCCGCAAAGTCGAGGGCTTCGACGCCAGCCGGTTTCCCACAACATTCGCCTGCGAGGTCACGGGTTACGTTCCCACCGAGCATTTTTCAACCAAGGAAATCAAACGGCTGGACCGTTTCGTTCAGCTGGCGCTGATCGCCGCCAAAGAGGCGATCGCCGACAGCGGTCTGACGGCGGAGGGCGCGGACCCCTCGCGGATCGGCGTTGTGATCGGTTCCGGAATCGGCGGGATCCAAACTCTGGAAACCGAGGCGCGTGCGCTGGACCTCAACGCCGAGAATCCGAAAGTCTCGGCGTTTTTGATTCCCAAACTGATTGTGAACATGGCCAGCGGCGAAGTCGCGATCCGCCACGGGTTTTGCGGGCCGAACCTGAGCCAAGTCACCGCCTGCGCGACGGGAACACACGCCATCGGCGACGCGATGAAAATCATCCAGCGCGGAGCGGCGGACGTGATGGTCGCCGGCGGAACGGAAGCGGCCGTTACGCCCCTCGGGTTCGGCGGGTTTTGCAGCATGAAGGCCCTGTCCCGGCGAAACGACGATCCCACGCGCGCGTCCCGGCCCTTTGACCTCGACCGGGATGGGTTTGTCATGGGAGAAGGCGCGGGAATCGTGGTGGTGGAGGAACTGACGCGCGCCCAAAAGCGCGGCGCGAAAATATACGCGGAAGTCGCCGGGTACGGCCTGTCGGCGGACGCTTATCACATCACGGAGCCGGAACCGACCGGCCGCGGCGCGCGCCAGGCGATGGCGATGGCCATCGCCGACGCCGGACTGAATCCGGGGGACGTCGATTACGTCAACGCGCACGGGACGTCGACTCGATTCAACGACAAGGCTGAAACGCTCGCGATTAAAACCCTCTTTGGAGATCACGCGCGGAAACTGGCCGTCAGCTCCACCAAATCGACCACCGGGCATCTGCTCGGAGCGGCCGGGGCGGTCGAAAGCGTCGCCTGCGCTTTCGCGTTTCAGCACAATATCCTGCCGCCGACTTCCAATTACGTCACACCGGACCCGGACTGCGACCTGGACATCATCCCCAATCAGGCCCGCGAGGCTAAAATCCGGGTCGCTTTGAATAACGCCTTCGGGTTCGGCGGCCAAAACGGCTGCCTCATTTTGAAACGATTCCAGTGAGATCGCGGATTAAAAACAATCCGCAATCCGAAATCCGCAATCCGAAATCACCTTGACGTCTCTCGACCAGCTCCAGGACAGGACCGGCTACTCCTTCCAACAGCCGGACCTCTTGCTCACGGCGGTTACCCACAGGTCCTACCGGTCGATCGATCCGCACTGCGGCGATTACGAGCGCCTCGAATTTCTGGGTGACGCCGTCCTGGGACTCGTGGTCAGCTCCAAATTCTACCGCGACCTGGCCCTCGAGGCTGGAGACCTCACGAAACGGACGAGCCAGGTGGTGAGCCGCGCGGCCTGCGACCAGGTGGCGCGCCAGATGAACCTGGACCTGTTCATTCGCGTCGGCCCGGCGGCAAGTCTGGACGGAACGACCATCCTGTCGAATGTGATTGAAGCCGTTATCGGGGCGATCTACATCGACGGCGGGATCGAGCCGGCCACCGCATTCGTGATGCGGCATTTTGAGTCTCTCCTGACGCACGCGATGGCGGAGGGCGTCGAGAATCCCAAAGCGACTCTGAACGAGCTCCTGCTCCGGGAGCGCAAGCAGGCGCCGACGTATCGGGTGATCGAGACGACGGGGCCCGATCATGCGCCGACGTACATTGTCGAAGCGATGATGGACGATCATGTCCTGGGCCGGGGAAGCGGCAAGAGCAAGCGGGAGGCCGAGGCGGCGGCGGCCAAGAGCGCGATCGAATCTCTGAGCGCGTGACACCGTGAATTCCCTGTCCTGCCGCGCCGCGGCCTACGGCGATTTCATCAAGATCGGCCACACGCTCTTCGCTCTGCCGTTCTGCCTGATCGCCGTCCTCATCGTCTGGCGCGGCCATCCGGTGACGTGGACCCAGTTCGGATGGATCCTGCTGGCCTTCGCGGCGGCGCGGGGATTTGCGATGGCGGTCAACCGCATTCTCGACCGGGATTTTGACGCGCGAAATCCGCGGACCCAAAACCGGCATTTGCCGGCGGGAACCATTTCACTCGCAGCCGCCTGGAGATTCGCCGCCGGATGCGGCCTGGCGTTTCTCTTCGCCGCCGCAAACCTCAGCCTCTTCTGCGGCTTGATGGCTCCGGCGGTGCTGGCTTATCTGGCGTTCTATTCCTACACGAAACGATTTACTCCCTGGTCTCACGTGGTCCTGGGCGGAGCCCTCGCGCTGGCGCCTCTCGGCGTGGAGGCCGCCGTGCTGGGACAGGTGAGCCTCCCGACGGCCGTTCTCGCCGGGGGGGTCCTCCTGTGGGTCGCCGGGTTTGATATTTTTTACGCCTGCCTTGACGCGGATTTTGACCGCGCCGCCGGTCTGTTTTCCCTGCCGGCAAGATTCGGCCCCGATCGGGCCATGAACATGGCGGCTTTTTTCCACGCCGCCGCATTTCTCCTGTTTCTCAGTTTCGGCTATCTGGCAAATCTCGGCGCGATTTTTCTCGGCGCTCAAATCGTGATTCTCGGCATTCTTCTCTGGGAACATCGGCTGGCTAGGCGCCGGAAGATTGAAACGGCGGTCTTCCGCCTGAACCCGGCCCTCTCCCTGATTCAACTCGCCGCGGTCGCGGCGGACTTGTCTTTATCGCGGGGAATTCTGTGAGACCGATATCTGCGGCGGTTTTGATTTCCACGGCGGCCGCGCTCGTGATTGCCTACGCCGCGCGTTCCGTATTCACCCCGCTGATTTGCGCGTTCCTGGCGGCCTTTATGCTCGAACCGATCCTTGCGGCGCTGGCAAGAAAAACCGGCAGGTCATGGGCTGTCGGCATTGTCCTTGCCGCGGGGCTTGGGTTGGCGGGCGCTGGCGCGGTCTGGCTGGCGCCGAAAGCGGTTTCCGAAGTGATCGGAGCGGCGGAGGCCGTGCGGCGCCATGCGGCGCCTTTTAAAGCGACGTTGGAATCCTGGATGAACCTTCTGCCTCCAGACTTGAGCGCAAAGGCGGCGGAACTGGTGTCGACTTACGGCGGGAAAATGGTCGCGTGGGGAGCCCATGCACTGGGCGCGGGCATCGGCATGTTGGGCCGGCTGGCCGCCGCGGCCAGCCAGGTCGTCCTGTTCGCGGTATCCTTCGTTTTCTTGATGCTGGATTTCGAGAAAATCCGGCCGGGAGGGATGGAGATCCTCCGAAGATTCGGCTGTACGGACGCGGCGGTCCGGAACTTCGAGATGTTCCTCGACGAATCGGGGGCGATCCTCCGCGCTTTCTTTCGGGGCCAGATCATCTACGCGGCCGCCCTCGGAATCCTGACGGCGGCGGGGCTCTGGATCATTGATCTTCCGTACGGCCTGACGATCGGGTTGGCGGTGGGCGTGCTGTCGCTGATTCCCTACGCGGGCGTCGCCTTGGGACTTTTGGTGGCGCTGGCTGTTTCGGTTTACGCGGTCGGCGGGTTCCTCCACGCGGCGCTGACGGCCGGCGTTTTTGGCCTTGTGCAATTCATCGACGCCGTTTACCTCTCGCCCAAACTTCTGGGCGGCGCTGTCGGCATCCATCCGCTGGCGGCGGTCATCGCGCTTCTGGCTTTCTCGGAACTCTTCGGAGTGTTCGGCCTCCTCATGGCCATGCCCCTGGCGGCCATCGCCCTGGGCGCCGTCCGGCGCCTGACCGACCGCGTGGAGACAGCCTGACCGTCAGATACAGATGAGAACGACGCCGGCGACGGCGAGGAGGGTACCCAGCATTTTGAACCAGGTAAATTGTTCCTGGAGAATCAGGATGGAGAGGACAAACGTCACGAGCGGATACGTCGCCGCAATCGGCGTCACCTGGCTTGCGTCCATTCTTTTCAGCGCCATAAAATATAGAAAGATCCCGAAAATCGCCGATAGAACCGCGCCGGCGACGATGTAGAAAAGAGTCCGGCCGTCCAGATTCAGGATTTCTTCCCGGTAGGTGGGCATCAGAAACAGCGGCAGTACGCAGAGAAACGTCGTCGTAAACCGGACGGCCATCATGGCCCCCGCCGAGGCCTTCAGCGACCCGAGTTTGTCAAAGAGGGGCGTAATGCCCCAAAGAAGTGACGTCAAAAGCGCCAGCCATAGCCCCGATCGCATGCCGCAAACCTTACCACCACGGCTTTTTCGAATACAAGGGAACGCCTGGCGCCTTCCTTGATCTTTGTGCCTGCCAAGATATGATGGGCCCCGTGAACGCTGAAACCCCGCGAAAACCAGGGCGGCGTGTGTGGGGGTGGATTGCACTCTCGGCCGGCGCTGTTTTGTATCTGGTGATTTCATCCATTGGCGGCACGCAGCTGCCCTATGTGAACGCCCGGGAACTGCCCGAGCTTTCCGACCGGAGGGTCCGCGTGGCGGGGAAGGTCGCCTACGGGGGGATCGAGTTGGACGGGCCGGGGGACGTGTCGATCCGGTTCGGCCTGATCGACGAGGCATCGGAGACCGTGCTGATCGAGTACACGGGCGTCCGGCCGGACGCGTTTCGGGAAGGCGCCCAGGCGGCGGTTGAAGGAACCTACGACGCCGCCGGCCGTGTTTTTCACGCGAGTCTTCTTCAGGCCAAGTGTCCGTCCAAATACGAAGTGGGTTTGGCCGAGCCAACCCGGAAATGAGCCTGACCTACCTCGGCGAGTGGGCCATGCGCTTTGATTTCGCCGTGGCGGCGCTGGGAACGCTGATCGGCGCGGTTGGCCTCTGGAAAAAAAATCTGGCGTGCCTGGAGTTTCAGCGCCGGAGCCTGATGCTGTCGAGCACTCTCGTGTTTGCGGCCACCGGGATCCTCGTCTACGCGTTTTTTGTGAATGATTTTTCCATCCGCTATGTCGCGTCCTATTCCTCCATCAATCTTCCCGCCGGATACCGGCTCGCCGCTCTCTGGGCCGGCCAGGAGGGCTCCCAGCTCTTCTGGCTGTTTGTGCTGGCGGTCTATTCGTCCGCCTATATGGCGGTCCACCGGATCGAACGGGGGGACATTCACTTTCACGCGACGGGATTTGTTCTTCTCGCGGTCCAGCTTTTTTTTCTCATCATCGTAAACGTCGCCTCGGACCCCTACACCCGTCTCGACTCGCCGCCGCCGGACGGAAACGGCCTCAACCCGCTCCTCCAGCACCCCGCGATGGCGATTCACCCGCCCATGCTCTATACGGGATTCGTCGGGATGACGGTACCCTTCGCCTGCGCCATGGGCGCGCTCATCACGGGCCGGCTTGACGCGGCTTGGATTAAAAAATGCCGGGTGTGGACGATTTTCTCATGGACGATCCTCGCGATCGGAATTATGCTTGGAGGGCGCTGGGCCTATGACGAACTGGGCTGGGGTGGTTACTGGGCGTGGGACCCGGTCGAAAACGCGAGCTTCATTCCATGGCTGACGGCCACAGCCTTTTTGCACTCGGTCATGATCCAGGAACGGCGGGGCATGCTCAAAATCTGGAACATGTCGCTCATCTCCCTCACGTTTCTCCTGACGATCTTCGGCACCTACATGACCCGCAGCGGCGTGGTGGCGTCGGTCCATTCTTTCGCGCGTCAGCCGCTCCTGGGCGGGATTTTTCTCGCGTTCATCGGCCTGACGGCGGTCTTCGCGTTCGGGCTGATCGTGTGGCGATACCCGGCGCTCAAGGCCGAACACCGGATCGAATCCTTTCTGTCCCGGGAGGCGGTTTTCCTATTCAACAACGTGGTCCTGTTGGGCCTGGCCTTCGCGGTCCTCTTCGGAACGATGTTTCCGACCTTCTTCGAAATGGTCAAGGGCACCCGGATCAGCGTGGGGCCGCAGTTTTTCAACCAAGTCACCATTCCGCTTTTTCTGGCGCTTCTCATTCTCACGGGTATCGGGCCGACGATCGCATGGAGAAAATCGTCGCCGGGTCAGCTCCTGAAAAATTTCCTGGCGCCTCTCCTGGGCGCGGCCCTCGCTGTCGGCCTCCTGTGGGCCGGCGGAGTGAATCAGCCCAAAGCGCTGGCGGGAATCGGGTCGGTGGTGTTCGTTCTCGGGTGCCTGCTTCTCGAATTCATCCGGGACACGCGGGCCCGGCAGAGGTCCACGAAGGAATCTTTCCTGCCGGCCCTGGTCCGGCTCATGGGGAAAAACCGTAGGCGCTACGGCGGGTACATCATCCACGCCGGCGTGGCCGTGACCGCCCTCGGGATCATCGCTTCGTCGTCGTACCAGGTCCATCGCGAAGCCGAACTGGGTCCCGGCCAGGAGATGCGGATTGAACGGTTTCGCCTGATCATGCGGGGACTCACCGAAGGCCGCCTGCCGAACGCGACGTGGGTCCGGGCCACAGTGGATGTTTTCGATGCCGAAAAAAATATCGGCCGGATCTTTGCCGAAAAGCGGCTCTATGAGAAAACGGAACAGCCCCATACCGAGACAGGCCTGATTTCGCGCGTGTTTTACGATTTCTACGTGGTCCTTGCGGGATGGACCGCCGAGGGCGCGGCGATTTTACATGTCTACGTCAATCCCCTCGTAAGCTGGGTCTGGCTCGGGGGGGCCGTTCTGGCCGCGGGCGCGGTTCTCTGTTTGTGGCCTGGAAAGTCATGAAATTGCGGATTGTATTTGGTTTCATGGCCCTGCTCATTTGGATATGCCTTGCCGGCGCGTCCGTGGCCGACGACGGGAATATGGTATCCGATTTCATGTGTCCCTGCCCGGATTTGTGCGGCAAGGCGCTTGAGGTCTGCGAGTGTTCGGACGCCGCGATTTACATCAAGGAGATCGCGGACTTTCAGGCCGGCGGTCTGTCCCGGACGCAGATCCGCGAGAAATTCGTGGAGAAGTACGGTCCGACCGTTCTGGCATCGCCGCCGGCGCGGGGGTTCGGCCTTCTGGCCTACGTCCTGCCGCCTTTGGCGGTCCTG
Organism: bacterium; assembly: GCA_016202645.1. Taxonomy (GTDB): domain Bacteria; phylum Lindowbacteria; class 2-12-FULL-62-27; order 2-12-FULL-62-27; family 2-12-FULL-62-27; genus JACQOF01. The sequence goes on along the minus strand of JACQOF010000072.1, from coordinate 11,641 downwards.
GCCGGCGCCGCGATCGTCGTGGCCCTTGCGCGGGGATGGCGGCGGTCGCAGATTGCGGAGGTCGCCCGGCCGAAACCGTTGGGGGCCGACTTGAAAAAAGCGGAGGAGTGGCTGAACAAATGGAATTCCTCGAAGTAATCTTGACGCTGACCACCGCCGCGTCCCTGCTGTATCTCCTGCTGGCTTTTCGCGCTGATCTGCCGCGCCTCGACGCCGGCGAACGCACGGAGGGATCGGCGGAGCAGTCGGAACGCTCCGCGGTCGCCATCCGGGAACTCGATTTTGATTTCGCGGCGGGAAAACTCTCCCGGGAAGACCACGATTCAATCCGAGGTCAGATCGTCTCGGAACTCGCTGAATCCTTGAAAAATCATAACGATTCAGGTCATCATGCCAACCTCAGGTCTGTCATTCCCGCGAAAGCGGGAATCCAGCACGTGGTAAACTCCGGCGGGCATCCAGACCCATTGCAAAGCAGACTGGATTCCCGCTTTCGCGGGAATGACGGTTCGAAAAATCCCAAATGAAACAGCTTGCGTGCGTCCTAGCGACGTGGATCCTCGGCATGGCCGGCCCGACCGGCGCGGCGGATCTTAACATCCGCCAGAACCATCTCTTTTTCGAATTCGGGCACGACGAAGGCCGGGTCGTCTGCGGCATTCAGGAGATCGTTGTCGTTCTGGCTGAATCGGAACACTCGACGCCGTTCGAACTGGCCATCCCGAAAAACGCTGAACGGGTCCGGGGCATGCCCGTTCCGCCCATCATGCCGGGCGCGGAGCAGGCACCCGCTCTGCGCGACGAGGAAATGGAAATATCCGCCGGCCGCATCCTGATCAAGCGGCGGCTGGCCTCTGGAAAAAATACGTTTTCGTTCGGCTACGTCATCCCGGCCGGGCCGGACGATTCGGTGAAGATTGAAAAAGACGTTCTGATTCCGACGTTTCTTCTGGCCGCGTTCGCCCCAAAAGTCCGGAACGTGACGTCCCGACGGCTGGAGGTCGAACCGGCGGACGACGGCTACCGGATTCTGGGACGGGACCTCAAGGCGGGAGAATCCATCGACATTGTATTCGAGGGAGCGCACGAGGCACTCGCCGGCCAGCCCGAACGCCGGGACGGAGCCGGCATGGAAAGCGGACAACCGCTCGGCGGCGCGCCAATCCCGGCCCGTTCCGCAGCGCGGTTGTATTTGTATCCCTCCATCGCCGGCGCGATCCTGGCCGTCCTGATTTTCGCGTACGGTCTGAATCTCAAAAAACGGCGGGCGTCGACGGCCGAGTTCCGGCGGTTTTTGATGGATGAGATCGAAGCGATCGACGAAGCGGCCGAAAAAAAAGAAATACCGGGGGACTATTACAAGCGGAAAAAGAAATCCCTCATGGAACGCCTCCGCGGCCTTGGCCCATGACCGATGGTCCCATCCTCCGAATCGACGGCCTGTCAGTCCGGTTCGGAAGAACCCTCGCCCTCGATAATGTCAATCTTGTCCTGTCGGCCGGGTCCGTCACGCTTCTGGCCGGAGAAAACGGCGCCGGCAAAAGCACGCTCCTTTGGGCCATGTCGGGGCTTCTCATCCCGACTTCAGGGCGCGTCTCCGCGGCAAACGGCAAACTGCCGAGCGTCGGATTTCTCGCACATCAGCCTTTTCTCTACGAAGACCTCACCGTGACTGAGAACCTGGAACTGGCCGCGCGTCTTAGCGGCATGCCTGATCCCGCCGATCAGGCCCGTGAGGCCGTCGAGCGGGTGGGCCTCGGACCGCACGCCGCGAAACGGGTGAGCGCCCTGTCGCGCGGACAGATCCAACGCGCCGCGTTCGCACGCGCCGTTTTGCCCGGACCCCGCCTCCTGCTGATGGACGAGCCGTTTTCAAACGTCGATCCGGAAGGCATCCAAACTCTCTCGGCCATCCTCCGCGCCCTAAGGTCCCCGGACCGCGCGATCGTGATCGCTTCGCACGACCGAAAAATTATGCCGGATATCTCGCCGATCTTGGTGGAACTGCGCGGCGGGAAACTTCTGTCATGACTGAAATCGCCGCCGCTGAATTTAAAATAGAATGGCGAAGCCCTTCCGCATGGGTGACGTCACTCCTCTTCGCGTTCCTCGTCCTCCTCACTCAAGCCCTCGCGTTTCCGGCGCACCTGGCGGCCCTGCCGGAAATTTCGTTCGCCGCATTCTTTGTCTCCGCTTTCTTCGCGGGTATTCTGTCGGAAAACGCGCGCCTCGCGAGGGACCGACGTTCCGGAACGCCCTATTTTCTGGCGCTGTCGGCCGCCGCGCCGGAACGGGTCTTCGCCGGAAAAAGCCTGGCCGCATTTGCGATCCTCTGCCTGATCCAGTGTTTCCTGTTTCCCTTCCTGGTCCTGTTCTTTAATCTTCCCTTCGCGCCGGCATGGCCCTCGGCGCTGGGCCTGTGCCTGACGGCCAACGCGGCGCTCGCCTGTCTCATGACGCTCTTTGGAACGGTCACGTTCGCCTGGAAAGGCGTCGGCGCCAGTTTGGGACTCCCCATTCTCATTCTCCCGATGGCCCTGCCGGTCCTGGCGGCGGCATCCATCGGATCGAGTCTCGCCTGGGCGGGCGAGCCGATGGTCCATTATCTGAAACTCCTGCTCGCGACGGACATCGCGGTCGCCGTTGTCGGGGCATTGAGTTTCGGAAAACTTCTGGGACGCGCATGAACCCGGAACCGACGCCGGATGGCGGGGAGGAGGCGAAATTCGGCCCGCGGATTTTACTGCAGTGGTTTGTTTTTCCGATGCTGGTGGTGGCGCTCTGCGTCGGCCTCTACCTCAGTTTCAGTTTCCTCACGACGGAACGGAAAACATCGCAGGATTATCTGAACGATCTCAAAAGCGGCAACCCGCACCGCGCGTGGCAGGCGGCGTTCGCGCTGGCCAACCAGGTCAACCTCGGCCGGATCGACGAATCGGAAAAACCCGGGGTCGGACGGCAGATTTTACGCATGCTGAACCAGAGCTCGCCCGGCGCCGGACAGATCCGCCAGTATATGATCCTGACCCTCGGCCGCCTGGGGCACACCGAGGCTGTTCCCAAACTCATAGAGATCGTGCGGGGCGCCGACGCCGCCGAGAAAATTTACGCCCTGCTGGCCCTGCGGGACATGAAAGCCGCGGGCGCCTTGGAGGCGGCCACGGAGGCCCTTGACGACCGGGACCCGGGAGTCCGGAAAACGGCTGTTTATTTCTTCGGCCCGTTTCTCCGATCCGATCCCGAACTGGCATCCACCCTCACGCCTCTTCTCAATGATCCGGTTTCCGACGTCCGATGGAACGCCGCTTTGAGCCTCGCGGAATCCGTCCACCCGGCCGCGGTCCCGGTCCTGGGTCAGATGCTCGACCGGGAGGTCCTCACGGCGGAACTGGGAAAGAATCCTCCACTTGACGAGGCAAATGTCGAAAAGATATTAAAGATAGCGCTGGCGGCGGCCTCGCAGTTTCAAGACGAGAGCCTTCGAGAGAAAATCCGGCGGATGGCCGCCGAAGACCCAAATTTACATGTCCAGGCGGCCGCGCGCGGGGCGCTGGAGCGGGCGCGTTGAAGCCATCATTCATCAAGCGGGAAAGGCGATCATGACGGAACAGAATCAGCCATCCAAACCGGCGACAACACTCACGCCGGGCGAATCGCCGGTCGTCGCGACAGCGCCGGCCCCGAAGGTAGACGCCGAAGCCCCCAGCCGCCGAGGGTTTTTCAAGTGGCTCGTCGGCGCATGGGCGGCGTTCCTCGCGGGCGTCGGCATGATGAAAATCCTGACGGTCCGGTTCCTGTATCCCAATGTCCTCTTTATCCCGCCCACCAGCGTCAAAGTCGGTCTTCCGGAGGAATTCCAGGTCGGACTGGTGGACGTCCGCTTCAAGGACAAATTCGGATTCTGGATCGTGCGAAACGAGGAAGGCTTCTACGCCCTCTCCACCGTCTGCACCCACCTCGGCTGTCAGCCGAATTGGCTGGAGGCCGAACAAAAATACAAATGCCCGTGCCACGGATCCGGGTTTTATGTCACGGGCGTTAATTTCGAAGGCCCCGCGCCCCGGCCATTGGAACGGTACCGGATCGTTCTCGCGGAGGACGGGCAGATTCTCGTGGATAAATCCAAAAAATTTCAGCACGAACTGGGTCAATGGTCCGACCCGGAAGCCTTTTTGAGAGTCTAGGAGGGGTGCGGCATGTGGTCTAATATTTCCAAGTATGTGACGGACTCGCAGGTCTGGAAATCGATCATCCGGCACGGATATCCCGATACACGCCGGAACCGGGTGCTCATCATTCTGTCCAACGTCTTTTTGCACCTGCACCCCACGAAAGTCCCCTCCCATTCCCTGAAACTCTCGTACACCTGGTGCATGGGCGGTTTGACGTTTTTTCTCTTTCTCGTCGAAACCCTAACGGGGGTTCTTCTCATGTTCTACTACAGGCCGGTCGGCGAATACGCCTATAACGACATCCTCGCCCTCCGGGAACACGTGCCCCTCGGCATCATGCGCGAACTTCACCGCTGGGCGGCGCACGCCATGGTCATCACGGTGTGGCTGCACATGCTCCGGGTATTTTTGACCGGTTCCTACAAGCCGCCCCGCGAATTTAACTGGGGGATCGGCGTCGTGCTTCTCACGCTCACGCTCCTGCTCTCGTTTACCGGCTACCTCCTCCCGTGGGACCAGCTCGCCATCTGGGCCATCACCGTCGGGTCCAACATGGCCCGCGCGACGCCCTTTGTCGGGCACGAAGGCCCCGGATCAAAACTTCTGAATCCCGGCCTCTTCGGAATGGAGGACGTCCCTCTCATCCACGCGACGGACGACGCGAGATTTGTGCTCCTCGGCGGGCCGTTCGTCGGCGAAGCCACGCTTCTCAGATTTTATGTCCTGCACTGCGTCTTCATCCCCCTCGCCGCCGCGACTCTGATGGCGGCGCATTTCTGGCGCGTCCGCAAGGACGGCGGCATTTCCGCTCCGACGGACGAGTTTTCCAAGCCGTTATGAGGAGTGCGCTTTTGGCTGATGGCTGTTGGCTGTTGGCCAAACACAATTCTGTTGAGCCAATAGCCAACAGCCAATAGCCAATGGCGAATTTTAGACCATGATCGAGACCCTCAAGCACCTCATCAACACCCTCGCGGCGCCGACGATCTTTCTGCCGCTCGTGGCGGTCCTGTTCTTTCTGGTCCTCCATTACTACAGGCTCCTTTCGAGACCGGCAGTGGCCGGCGGCATCTTGCTGGCGGCGGTGGTATTCTACGCGGTGTCTCTCCTCGACAACAATTTCCGCCACATCGTCGCCAAACCCGACAACGTCCCCATCACGATGATGCTCTTTCTCTCGGGCTTCTGCGTCTGGATGGCCCTTCGACAGGCCGCGATCAACGACGAACGCATCGAACGGGGACTGCCGCCCGTGGAAAAAGAGGGGAATGAAACGATCTTTGTCTGGCCGGACCTCGTCTACATCGAATTTCTGGCGGCGGTCATCGTCGGCGTCCTCCTCACGGTGTGGTCCATTGAACTTAAGGCGCCTCTCGAACAACCCGCCAGTCCCTTCAAAGCCCCCAATCCGTCCAAAGCGCCCTGGTATTTTCTGGGCCTGCAGGAAATGCTGGTCTACTTCGACCCGTGGCTCGCCGGCGTCGTCTTTCCGACCCTCATCATCACGGGGCTCATCTGCATTCCCTACATGGACATCAACCCGCGGGGCGTCGGATACTACACGCTGAAACATCGCAGAATGGCGATTACGGTTTATCTTTTCGGGTTTCTGTTTCTCTGGGTGACCCTGATCATGCTCGGGACGTTCTTCCGCGGCCCCAACTGGAACTTTTTCGGGCCGTACGAATTCTGGGACGTTCACAAAGTCGAGCCGCTGGTGAACATCAACTTGAGCGAGATCATCTACATCAAGATTCTGGGAACCGGCATGCCGTCCCACTGGCTGCCGAGGGAAATCTGGGGCCTCGCGCTGATTGCCGGATACACGTTCGTCCTGCCAATCCTTCTGGCCAAAACGGTCCTCAAGAACTTTTACGCCAAGATGGGTCTGCTCCGGTACAACGTTTTCATGTTTCATTTCCTGATGATGATGCTCCTGCCGATCAAAATGGTCTGCCGGTGGATGTTTAACCTCAAATACTTCGTCGCCATCACCGAGTACTTCTTCAACATCTGACCATGGCCCAGAAACCGCCGGCGGATAAATATTTCAGGGACATGGACGCGGTCCACAAAGTGTTTTTCCTGTCCGCCGTCGCCATGCTCGCGGTGATCCTCTGGATGTCCTGGGACGATTACGACCGGGACTGGAAGGGATACCAGCGGCAGTTCGAGAAGGAGGAACGCAAACGCGCGCGGGCGGAACTCGTGGCTGTGCAAAGCACGCTGGACCAGGACAAGATCAACCAGCTGAAACAGGATCTGAAAACCGAGGAAGCAAGCCTCAAACAGAACCGCGCGGAACACGAAAAAATCCTCGATGAACGGAACCGGTCTCAGGCGCGGATCGAGAAGAAAAAAACGACGATGGCTTTCGCCAAATCCGAACTCGACGCCGGACGCTTCCAGTACGAGGAACACATCAAACACGGGCCGGACCCCGTGGCCAAACAGCGGTTTGATCTTCTCGAAAAAACATACCTCGACGCCAAACAGGAACTCATGAGGGAGGAGGCAACGATCAAGGACATCGAGACCCGGGCGAACGCGTTTACCGAACGGCGGGACCAGCTCAAAAAAGCCCTGGACCGGGCGCTCAAGGATCGGAATCTCCTGCAGGCCAAAATCGAAAAACTGTCGCCAAGCCCCCTCAAGTTCCTCCTGAACGCGCCCATTCTCGACTTCGTCGCGCCGACCAACAAGATCCAGCAAGTCCCTCTCCCGGACCTCCACGACGATTATAATTTTCTCGTGGTTGAAAAAGTCGACCGGTGCCACACCTGCCACCTCGGGATCGAAAAGGAAAGTACGCGGGACGGGGAGGGAAACATCGTCAAGGCCGGGTATGACCTCGACGAAGTCAAACAGCCGTTCCGGGCGCATCCCCGGCTCGACCTCTTCGTCGGATCCAAATCCAAACACCCCCTCGACCGGTTCGGATGCTCGGCCTGCCACGGCGGCGCGGGCCAGGCCCTGAGTTTCCTCGACGCCGGGCACACGCCCAAAACGGAGGAAGACCTGAAAGTCTGGAAAAAGAAATATCACTGGAAACCTCTCGACCACGAACACCTCTCGGATTTTCTCTGGGATTACCTGATGCTTCCGGGCGATCAGGTCGAAGCCTCCTGCCTGAAATGCCACCAGGGAGTCGTCGAAATTCCAGAAGCCCCCGCCCTGAACGCCGGCCGCAGGATCTTTGAGGATTACGGATGCTACGGCTGTCACAAGACGGTCGGATTTACGGAACTGAGAAAACCCGGGCCGCCCCTCACGCACTTGCAGGAAAAAGTATCGCCTGCGTGGGTCAAGAAATGGCTGAAAAATCCCAAGGCCTTCCGGCCCACCACCCGGATGCCGAGATTTTTTGATTTGTCGAATACATCGGCGCCCGAAGACGTCCGGCGCAGTGACGCGGAGATCGAAGCGATCACGGCCTATCTCTACGACCAGGGCAAACCTCACACCCGGTTTGACGACGCGCCGGGCGCCGGAGATTCGGCGCGCGGGCGGGAACTATTCGAGTCGGTCGGGTGCCGCGGCTGTCACACCCTCACGCAAAATCCCGGCGAGCCGGGCCTGATCGCCGACAAAGACCGCTTCGGGCCGGACCTTGCTGGTCTCGGCAGTAAAATCACATCGAGAAACTGGCTCTACACATGGCTTCGGGAACCAACGCGTTATTTTGAGCACACCAAAATGCCGAGCCTCCGGCTGACAGAGACCGAGGCCGCGGACGTGACGGCGTATCTCATCGGCCTGAAAAATCGCGAGTTTGACGCGGCGCCGGCGCCCCAGGGAGAATCGACGGAAGTCGACGCGATCCTCCGGGACGCATGGTCGGCCAAAATGACGTCGACGGCCATCACGGACAAACTGCGGGACATGCAACCGCGGGAAAAATGGGTGGCGGCCGGGCAGAAGTTGATCGGCCACTACGGATGTTTTGGATGCCATGACATTTCCGGATTCGAGAAAACCAATCCCATCGGAACGGAGCTGAGCGAGGAGGGAAGCAAGGACCTCGACAAACTGGATTTCGGCGGGGTCCACGACATCGAGCATACCCGTACCGCATGGTTCGGGAGGAAACTCGCCGACCCGAGAGCCTTCGATCACGGCAAAATCAAGGACCGACTCGACAAGCTCCGCATGCCGCAGTTCGATTTCACGGAGGACCAGATCGAAAAACTCGTCATTCACATTCTGTCCCTCACCAAGGACCAGGTGCGGCCGGAACGCCGTCGCCATCTGAGCGCCCGGGAAGAACTGGTTGAGAAGGGCCGCCGGATGGTCCGCGACCGGAACTGTTACGGGTGTCACACCATGGACGGCCACGACGGCGTCATCCGGGCGTATTATACGGAGGACGCGGGACTGGCGCCGCCGATTTTGTGGGGAGAAGGCAAAAAAGTTCAGGGATACTGGCTCTACGAATTTCTAAAAAATCCAGGCACGATCCGCCCGTGGCTGAATGTGCGGATGCCGACGTTCGGATTCACGGACGAGGAAGCCACCGCGATCATCACGTACTTCCAGGCCATGGACGACGTGCAAACGGTGTATCGCCCCAAAGACCATCACCGCCCGAACGCCGAACTCGCGGCCGCGGGCGGTGTGATGTTCGACAAACTGCAGTGCATGAAATGCCACGTGGTGGGCGGGCAGAAACCGGAAGGCCGCGCCGCCGGCGACCTGGCGCCGGACCTCGCCATGGCCAAATCCCGCCTCAACCCGGACTGGATCCTCGACTGGCTCTCCGACCCCAACCAGCTCATGCCCGGCACCCGCATGCCGACCTACTTCACCGAAGGCCAGTCCCCCATTCCCGACATGCTGGACGGCAGCGCCCCAAAACAAATCCGCGCGCTACGGGATCACATTCTCACTTTGAAGTAGTTTCGTCATTCCCGCGAAAGCGGGAATCCAGTCTGCTTTATTCTCTCCGATACTCCGATACACCGTTTCTCCGATACTCAAGGCCGGAGGTCCCTATTGCTTGTGTTGGAGGGTTTGCCATCCATGGCAAACCTTGGGTTGAGGCAACAGGGACTATACATCCCTGTCCCCTCCGCAATCTTGCGCCGTGCTCACCATCCATGGTTGCGCGCGGCGCTGCTCCGGGGACTATACATCCCTGTATGAGGCGGCGACCGGATTTGAACCGGTGAATCGCGGTTTTGCAGACCGCTCCCTTGGGCCTCTTGGGTACGCCGCCGAAAACAGGATGTTTTCGCACCTGTTTCGGGGTTTCAGCGAAGCCATGGATGGCGGAGCTGCCGACAACAGGTGCGGTTTACACAAGATACAAAAAAAAAGCCGAGGATCGGAATTGAACCGACGACCTGCTCCTTACCATGGAGCTGCTCTACCGACTGAGCTACCTCGGCAACCGGAACCCCCAGCCTAATAAATTTTATCCCGCTGGGCAATCCCCTCCACATGCTTGCGCGGCCGGTGCGGAATATGTTTGAAGATTTTCAGATGAAGTGGACATTGAACACGCCCCTTCCCCGGGTTTTTCCCCTTGGATCCAAGCGGATGATCGTGGCGGCGGTTCTGGCGGGGGCGGCGGTTGGTCTGGCCAATATCGCGTTTCGGGAACTGATCGATCTCATTCAGCGCCTTTCGTTCGGCGTCGGGACGGGCATAAACCTCGCGGAAGCCGGCGTGCCCTGGTGGCGCATCCTGATCCTGCCGGCCATCGGCGCGGTCGTTGCTGCGCCGCTGTTGATTTACGGCGCCCGCGAAGCCCGCGGACATGGGGTGCCGCCGGTTCTCGAGGCCCTGGCGGTAAACGGCGGCCGCCTGCGGGGACGATTGTCGCTGATCAAGCTTCTGGCTTCCTCGATCTGCATCGGCTCGGGCGGGAGCGCCGGCCGTGAGGGACCCATCATCCAGATCGGGGCGGCGATCGCGTCGACCATCGGCCAGAAAATCCGCTTCAGCCGGGAACAGCTTCGGACCATCGTCGCCGCCGGCGCGGCCGCCGGAATATCCACAACCTTCAACGCCCCCATCGCCGGCGTCATTTTCGCGGTGGAAGTCCTGCTTGTCCGGTCCAGCCTCAATCTGTTTCCCATCCTCATCGCGTCGGTCACGGGCGCGGTGGCGGGCCGTGCCTATTTCGGCGATCATCCGGCCTTCGAGATACCCGTTCACCACTTCATCAAAAGCATTTATGATTTTGGGTTTTATTTCCTGCTGGGCGGTGGCTGCGGCGTCCTGTCCTTCGCCTTCATCCGCGCCATGGACGCGCTGGAACAATTCTTTACGAGGCGAGACTGGTCCGACTACGCGAAGATGGGGCTGGGAGGTCTGGCCGTGGGAGCGCTTGGCATCCTGTTTCCGCAGGTCCTGGGATCCAATTACCATGCGGTCGAAGCGGCGCTCACCCTCAAGGCCGATTTCACGCTCAACGCGTTTCTTCTCCTGCTCGCGCTGGCCTTCGTGAAAATCTTCGCCACCAGTTGCACCTTGGGGTCCGGGTCCTCCGGCGGCGTGTTCGCTCCGACCTTGTTCTGGGGGTCCTCCTTCGGCGCCGCCTTCGGGCTGCTCGCCCACCGCCTCGTGCCCAACGTGACGCCGGACGCCGGCGCCTACGCGCTGGTCGGCATGGCCGCGGCCGTGGCCGGATGCCTGCGCGCGCCGATGACGGCGGTCATCATCATTTTCGAAATGACCGACAGCTACCAGATCATCCTTCCCCTGATGACCGCTGTTTCAACCAGCCTTCTGGTCTCCTATCGCCTCGAACCCCATTCCCTCTACACCCTGCCGCTCGCTCGCAAGGGTCTCTCCCCCTATCTCTCGGCGGACGGAGAGCGGCTTGCCGCCATGACGGTTCGGGAGGCGATGCTGACCGATCCTCCAAAAATTCACGACCAGACGCCTCTGCCGGAAGTCCTGGAACTCATGCGTGACAAAAACCTGAACGATCTTCCGGTGGTCGATCCGGCCGGCGATTTTATGGGAATGGTCAGTCTCGACGACATTCGGGAAATCCTGCTCGACCGGGAATTCATCCACAACCTGGTGGCCTCCGACGTCCGGCGGCGCGCCGAAATCCACGCGACCCCGGACATGAGTCTATTCGACGCACTGGTCCGCCTTGAATCCCAGCCCCTTCACGTCCTGCCGGTACTGTCCGGAACGGATCGAAAAACTTGCGTGGGGATTTTGCGGAGCGATGACGTGCTGGTGGCTTATGAGAGGGAGATTTTGAGGGAGATGCATTAGTGTGGTGTCACCGAAGTCTCTTTACAATCGTCATTCCCGCGAAAGCGGGAATCCAGTCGGCAGCCAAGTCGGAAACGGCGTCTGGACCCCCGCTTTCGCGGGGGTGACGGGCTTTGCAAGGGACTATCCATCCCTGTCCCCTCCGCATGCTTGTGCCGTGCTCACCATCCTTGGTTGCGCGCGGCACTGCTCCGGGGACTATCCATCCCTGTCCCCTCCGCATGCTTGTGCCG
>JACQOF010000071.1 GCA_016202645.1 bacterium | reverse complement strand
GTCCTCCAGGACGTTCCCCGCGCGGTCCGACGCCGTGTAGTGCAGCTGATACGCCCCGACCTCCGTGAGTCCGTCGATCACTGACCCGCCCGTCAGGAGCCGCGCCATCGTGTCCGTCGGCTCGTCGCTCCGGAACAGCCCCAGCTTCTGGACTGTCTTCACGTTGATCAACTCCACAGTCGTCGTCTCGTTGTAAAACCCGACGTCGCTCACTCGCCCGTTCGGGCTCGCCGCCGTGTCCCGCAGGTCCACTCCCACCAGCGTGATCGAGTCGTTGAACGCGTTCCCCGTTATGAACGTGTCCACATTCTGCAGGCCCCCGTGACGGATAAACGTGCTGTCCACCGTCGGTTTCACCGTGTCGTACAAAATCACCCGCGTGTCCTCGTATTTGTTCCCGGCCGCGTCCCACACCCGCACCACCACCGCGTACTCCCCGTCCTGCGTCCCGTCCGTCGCGCGCGTCAGGGTCACCTGACTTACCGTGTCAAAGTTCAGATTGAATGTCCCAAGGCTCTCCGGTATCGTGAACGTCTCGCTGCCGTCCTCGTCGTAGTAAATCTCCATCACCGGGCGGCTGTCCGTCGTGCCCGACACGCCCGCTCCCCCGGAATCGCTCACGTTCACCGTAAACTGCAGCGCCCGCACGAAACTTCCCGTGTCCGGGCTCACCGAAAACGTCGGCGCGGTCTGGTCGTACGTGAAATTCCGCGTCGTTGTCTTCTGGTTTCCGGCCTGGTCAAACGCCGTTACCACGATCCGGTACCGGCCCGACACCGGCGTCGAGTCCGACAGCGTGATGGTCAGGAGGGAATCCCCGGCCCGCGTGACGGTTCCCGCCAGGCTCTGCCCGGTGATGACGTCGCTGACGGTGATCGAACTCGCCGTCAGGTTCACCCCGCCGCTGTACCGGTACCCGATGTCGGAACTGACTTGGCTGGATGAGTCCGTCAGAAGGACTGAAATGCTGACAATGCTGTCCACGCCGGCGCGGCCGAATACTTCCCCTTCCGCGATCGTCTCGCCCACAATCCCGCCGTTGTTGAGAAAAAAGTCCCCCCCAAACGCGGTCGGGCCCACGTTGTCGATCGCGAAAGAGTCCGACAGCACCGTCGTGTTTCCGGCAATGTCCACCGCCGTCAGGTAAATCCCGTACACGCCGTCCTTCTTGCCGTCCGGGGTGATCTTGAACACCAGATCCATCGTGATCTGGGCGACACCGTTGTTTCCCGGAATGATCCCTACGGACGCGCTCGTCGGATCGACCATGCGAACGCCCCCCGTCGTCGTGTTGATGTTCAGTCCGGAGACCGCTCCCGCCGTCAATCCCGACGGCACCGGGTCCCGGAGCGTCACAAATACACGCCCTACCCCCGTCCGCACCGTCGTGTCGAAACTTGTCAGGATCTTCGTCGGAAGCGGGGTCGTTCCCGTGTCCACCTCAATCTCCAGCGCGCCCGTCAGCGCAAACGCCGGAGGCGTCGCGTCATAAATGAAACTTGAGGCGGTTGGCGTCGCCTGGACGTTGCCGACGTTGTCCACCGCCGTCGCGCTGATGTTGTAGATGCCCTCGCCGCCGCCGATCAGAACACTGTTGGGAATCGTCACCTGCCAGGTGTCGAACGCGCCGCCCGACGCGTTCGCGAAGGTCTCGCCCCCGGCGTCCGTCGTCTTCACGGTCGTCACTGTGCCGTTCGGCGCCGTTACGAGGACGTCCACGCGTAGAAGCCCTCCCGCCACTCCGGCCGGCGTGCTCCGCCCCAGAACCAGCACGTCCTCCGTCGGATCCGAATTGCTCTTTCCATCAAATGGACTGACTTGCCGGCTCAGAGCCTCGACGATACTGGTGAGGGTCGTTATCGGAGCGGCGGCGTCGACGTTGAACTGGACGAATTCCTCGTCCGCCCGGAGCGTGACCTGGATCGTCGTGTCGCCGCGGATGAGGACGACGGTGTCGAGCCGGGAAAACTGCTGGGCCGCGACGCCCGTCCAGAGGCTCCGGATGCCGGCGGCCGTGTCGATCGTGATGGTGTCCTCCACGATCGAGGTCGCGAGCGCCCCGCGAACGCGCAGGAGCGTCTGGGTATCAGGAGCTTTCTCAATGAAAATGTTGACCTTTGAATTTCTCGGCGGCGTCAGCCTGGCGGTATCGGTAAAGATTCCGGTCGGCGAGGTCGACCAGGTGACCCTGGACCCGGTTGGGCTGGAGACATTTCCGACATTATCTTTGGCGGTGGCGTGGATGTTGTTGTAGCCCTGCGCAAGCGCGACAGCGGTGAACGTGAAGGACCCCGTCGGAGTCGTGGCCAGGGTCGTCAAACCTGTTGTAATACCATTAATATAGAGTTCCACTGTCGCCCCCACCTCGGCAATCCCGCTGACGTCCGCCGTCAGAATATTCTGGGTCTTGTCGGCCACGGTAATCCGCGGCGCGTCCGGAGCGATCAAGTCAACCGTCACCGTCGTGTCAAAGGCGATGGTCAGATTCTCAGCCGGATCGTAGGCAGTGACCCTGAGCACATAATCCCCGCTGATCACAACCGCCCCCGTGTCGTTCTTGCCGTCCCAAGTGAAGGAGTACGAGCCGGCCGGTCGGGTGGCCGTGTCGGCCACAATGGTTCGGACGGCGACGGTATCGGCCGGAGATTGAAATATCTTGACCGACAGCTGGGAAGCCTTGGTGGTGGTCAGGGACACAAAAACTTCGTCCACGACAAAATCGTCGTTCGGCGAGAACCGGCCGTTCGCGGGGGTCAGGGTCACGCCGGTCATCTGGAGGACCGTTGTCTGAACGGTCACGGTGGTTTGGGCCTGGGCCAGATTCCCCGCGTCATCGACTACCTGAACAACGATGGTGTAATCGCCGTCGACGGCGGAGGACGGCGCCCAGTCGGCGGTGTAGGCGCCGTTCCCGGTAAAGGCCGGGACGGTGGACAGGGTCCCGACGTTTGCGCCGGACGAATTCCGGACGCTGATGGCGATCTCACCGACCTTGGTGAACAGATCGAACGAGAAGTCGAAACTCTGGCCGGCGGTGAATGTTCCTGTCACGGCCGTCACGCTGCCCCAGACGCCGCCGATCGAAAAAACGTCGTTGGGCTGGGTGTTGGCGGGGATCGTCACGGAATTGCCGGTCTGCGCCGTGCCGTTGGCCGCGGTGCCCTGAAGGGACAGGTTCACGATGATGGTCCCGGAAGCCTGCTTGGCGATCCAGACGAGGCTTGACGGCTCCGGGATCGTGTTGAACCCGCTCGTGACCTGCAGGCTTGCCGTCACGCCGCCGTCCGTGGAAAAAATCCGCACGGTCCCGACAAACACGCTGGCCGGCAAGCCGCTGATGGACAGGGACACGGTGGTCTTGTCGTTCAGGTTGTCGCCGTTCGGGGAAAACGGGTTCGGCGAAAGGCCCGTGATGTTGACCAGTCCCGGCGTGAGGTCCACCACGACGGTCGTTGTCTCGATGGTGGTGTTATTTGTGAAATCGACCGCGGTCAGGCGGATCGTGTATTTGCCCTCCGCCACGACCGCTCCCAGCGTATTTTTGCCGTCCCACGATATTTTGTTGGCGCCGGCGGTCTGGCTGTCCCCGGTCAGCGTGCGAACCAGATTTTTCGCGGGCGAGAAGATATCAAGGGCCACGGAATCGATGCTTTCGGACAGGCTGTAGCTGATGAAGGTGATGTCGTTCTGGCCGTCGGCGTTCGGCGAGAAGGGGTTCGGCGAGGCCGACAGGTTCGACACCACGGGGGCTTGAATGTCGGCCAGGCCGGAGTCGTACCGGATTTGAATGGTGTCGCCATACCCGGAATTATTTCCGGCGCGATCCACCACCCGGACCAGAATCCGGTAGAGGCCGGTGTCGGAGCTGTTGGAGAAGGCCGAATTGACCAGGGCGGTCGGATTGAGGACAAAACTCCAGTCGGCGTACGCCAGTTGACCGGCGGATGTGTCGGCTTCGTTGACGACGATGGAATCCGTGACCAGCGGGGTCAGGTTGAAACTGGATCCGGTGCCGCTTGTGTCGATGTACACGCGGATATACACGGCGGATACGTTGGAAGCCTGAATGCCCGAAATGAAAGTGTTGCCGTCCGGGTCGTTCGACGTCCCGAAGACCGAAATCGGCTTTGAGTTGAATGTGGACCCGGAGTTCGGCAGGGTGATGTCCGCCGATGGGGTGGTGTTGTCCAGGTTCACCAGCGCCGAATCGGGCCAGGTCGACACGTTGCCGGCCTTGTCCCGGAGCGTGACGGGAAGTTTGATGTTCTGGTTGTCCTGGATGGCGTTGGTGGCCGCGATTGTGTGCTCAACTCGGATTGAGGTCAGAGTGGATACATTACTCACCGTTCCGGTGTCGGTGTTGATCGAATCGAGGGAACTGTAGGTCACGCTCGTCACCGCCGTATCCGCGCCGACGACGTCCGTCACCGACAGAATCATGACGACAATGACCCCGTCCCTGAAGTTCGTGTCGGACGTGAAGGTCACGTTAATGAGGCTCGGACCGATGTTGTCGAGAACAACCGTAAAGGTGTCCCCGATGTTGGAGGTGTCATTGGCGCCGTCGGTAATCGTGATGGGGATGGTGTTGCTGTACTCATCAAAGGTGTTGGACTGATTAATCGTGTAGGTCACCAGAAAGGAACAGCCCACATTGTCCACTTCAAACGGCCCGGTCACCGTGGCGCCGCCGGCCGTGAATTTGGAGTCCAGAACAGAAAAATTGGGCGAGATGGTGATGTTGTTCGTGTCGGCGTCCCGGGGATTCACATAGACTTCGAACGAAATCTGCTCCCCCGCGGTCCCCGCGGCGCCGCCGCCACGGTAAATCGTGTCGACGTCCCGGCTGACAATGTACCGGAAACTCGGACGGACGGTGTCGAGTTCGATCGGCACGGTCTCATAATGCTCATTTCCCACGTCGTCCTTCAGGTAGAGAACAACCCGCGCGGCGTCTGTATTGCCGCTGTTGCCGGAAAAGGGAGTATACGTCAGCCGATACGAGATTCCGTTCGAGTCCGCCGTAATGACGATCGTGCCGCCGTTGGACGCCTGAAAACTGTCCGATTTGAAGCCGGCCTCCGGGGTCGGATCAAATTCGTAAAAATTCACTTCGACCACGGGAACGTTGACCGCCGGCTCGTCCAGCGTGATCAACATCCTGACCTGCTCCCCGGATGTGTAGACGGTATCCGAAACAGGGGTAAAATTCGCGTTCGCCTGCTGGACGGTCGGCTTGGGCTTGCGGGTGTCGGCGATCACCGGCTGTTTCTGCGCCAGGCTCTGCTGGGAGGATACGTTGGCGTTGTTGTTTTTCGTCTCTGTGAAGATGATGTCTCCCGTATCGACGTAAAAACCAAACCGGTCGTTCACGCTGGAGGTCCGGTCAACGGCGTTGCCGACCCAGGTGGCGCTGGAGGCCGTCCGAATGACGACAAAAAAGTCCGGGCCGGCCGAATCGCCCGTGGTGGCGTTCGGCACGGACGCGTTGACCAGCGTGTCAAATCCCGACGCCGGCGCGATCTTGACCTTCAGGCCCGAAGGATTGCTGATATTCGCGAAGATCACGGTGTCCGCCGGATCGAAAACGCCCGGCGTACCCCGGTCCGCCCACAACGACACGCCGCTCGTGCCGTCCGTGTCCATATACCCGCTGCCGATGGACCGGAGGAGGTCGTTCAGGCCGAAGTTGTTGATGTTCACGAAGGTCACGGCGATGGAGGCCAGGAGGGCGGCGCTGTCCTTGTCCAGAGCGTCGACGCCGATGATGGCGGTCGTCTCGGAGAGGGCCGCAAGATAGATGCTTGTGGTGTCCGTCGCCACGTTGGTGATCCGGGCCGGGACCCTCGCCCGAAGGCTGTTCGAAAGAGCCGTCTGCTTGGCGGTGTTCGAACTGTACTGAATGCCGTTGGCCGGTATTTGAAATTGAAACTCATCATTGAACCGGAGTCCCGTGTCCGCGTATTCCGAGGTGCGGAACGTGACGTAGAAATCGTTGCCGTTGTTCGTGCCGACGTCGTCGTTGGGAATTTCGGCCGGCGTCGACGGCGTGAGGATGATCTGCTTGCCGCCGGTGACGCTTGAAAAAGACTGGGTGCCGCTCAGGCTGATGAGGACGTCTCCGGCGTCGAAAACGCCGTTGCCGTTGGATTCCCTGTAGAGAGCCACCCCGTTGCCGGTGGTGACCGACGCCAGCCAGTTCTCGGAAAAAACGCTGTTGACGTTCAGCACATTGACGGTCACGCTGTTCAGTTGGATGCCCTTGTTCTGATCGCTGGCATTGAACCCGAAAACGGAGATGTCCGGGCTGTTGATGTCGATGCGCTGACTCTGGGTCGTCAGATCCTGAATGCCGGTGGTGTTGATGTCGCCGCCCTCGATCACTTTTGTCGCCACGGTCGTCTTGTTCTGGCCGTTGGAGAGGACGATCCCGTTTTTCTCGATGGAAATCTGGAAATCGTCGCCGAGATTGATCGTGGAACTCGGCCGGAGAACCACGTAGAAGTCGTTCAGGTCGTCCTTGACGTTCGGCAGGTCCGTGTCCCGGATGCCAAAGAAAACCAGCTTGGCGATGTTGTTGGCGTAGGATATCGTCTGGGCGGTCAGGGGGGTGTCCTCGTCCTGCTCGAAAATGCCGTCGCCGTCGTCCCGCCAGACGGATACCCCGCTGCGGGAGTCGGTGGTGAGGTCGGCAAGGTCGGAAATGTTGAAATTGGACGCCCCGGTGTCCGTTATTTTCACGTGGACCTCTTTCAAATATTCCCTGGAAATGTCGCTGTCCGAAACCTTGATCCCGATCACGGGCAGGGGGGAGTTGTCGTCCTTGATCTGCTGGCCGGACGAGGTGAGATCCTGGAATTCGATGGGAATTCCCAGGGTCAGCGTATTGGTGATCAGCGTCAAATCGGAATCCGACGTGCCCACCCGGAAAATGATGCCCTGGCCGTTGATCCGTACCTGGAACGAATCCCCGAAGTTGCCCCCGGAGCCGGTGCGGATCACAATGAAAAAGTCGTCCAGGCTGTTGGGGTCGTTGTCCGGGATGGCCTCGGGCGTAACCAGAATCAGCCGGACCGTATCGCCGATCCAGGTGGGCTGAACAACGCTGATGATCGGGTCTGTGCCGTCGTCAAAAGCCCCGTTGCTGTTGCCGTCCTTGTAAATCGCCACGCCGCTGGCCGCGGTCGTCGTCAGGTCGGCAAGCACGTTCGAATCGGCGACCCCCCCGAAGACAAACTCGATGTTGACCTGCTCCAGGGTCTGCGAACCGCCGGCGCCGTCGGTCACGTTCATGCCGATCACATTGATCGGATCGGAAAGCGCATCAACGATCTGCCCGGGAACCGTCCAGTCCGTGAGCGAGATCGCCGTGATGGAAACGACCGTGATTTCTTTGGTATAAAACCGTTCGGCATTCGAGTTCGTCCCGGTGGCCCACACCGAACTGACCTGCGTATTTGAGGTGTCCGTATAGAGGATGGCGGGCGGGTTCGGCGGGACGGGATCGCCGGCGCCTGGAACAACCGCATTCCCGAAAACCACCTGGAACTTGTCCTGATTGTCCGCCTGATTCGACGTCCGAACCACCAGAAAGAAATCATCCCCGAGGTTCGCGCCGGTATCACTGCTGGGAATGGCCGTGTCATTCGCGCCCACCAGGTTGAGGACGACGTAGGGATCACTGGTGCCGCCGAACGCGGCGATGGATGACGTGTCCATATTGAGGAGAACCAGGCTGTCGACGCCGGCGTCGAAAACGCCGTTCGTGTTGTCCGCATGTCCGTCGTTGTCCCGGTAGATGGCGATGCCGCTTCCCACGTTCCGGGACAGCGCATTCAAGTCGTTTTCCGTGAAGGCCGTGCTCCCGGAGGGGCGCTGGAGGAAAAACGACAATTGATTCAAAAAGGCCTGACGGGAGGGATCGCCCGAAAGACGCCGGTCGGTCAGATTCAACCCGACCACGGCCAGAGGATCGCTCGATTCCGCAATCTCCTGGCCACTGGAGGTTAGATCGTTCAGAAACGTCAGCACCTGCTCCCGCCAGGGCAGGGAGGTCGTCGCGGTGTGCGGCCGGACGTCCCGGCCATGGCCGAAAATGATCCCGCCGGTCGGAATGCGGATGCGGAAGGTGTCTTCATAATTGATGTTCTCCGATGTCAGAAAATTCACCCAATAGTCGTAGCCGGTAAATCCCGATCCGTAGAGATCCTTCTCCTTGGTGGCGCTCAGGGTGGCGCCGGTTTGCAGATAGATCGTGACGCTGTCGCCGCGGGGACTCCACACAGTCTGGGACGGCGAGAGGGGCAGGAGCTGGTCCTGGCCAAGGCTGAAGAGAACACCGGATCCCCCGGAGTTCTGCCAGATGCTGATGCCGCTGAATTGGTCGCCCGTCATCGGTTTTAGATGAATGCGGGGATCAAACTTGGGCGAGGAATCCGGAAACTCGATCGTCAGGCCGGTCAGGGTGGACGCCGGGTGCGAGGCGTCCGTCGGGCCGCCGATGGCAATCAGGCCGGCGGCGATGGTCGGATTGAAATCAAGGGCGGTTTGATCCTGCATCTGGGACACCGGACTGCCCTTGAAGACGTCGATGGCGCGCTCGCCGAACACGTTCAATTGATTGGCCGACGTGTACGCGGCGTCGTAGACGCTTTCGATGATCGGCAGGGACATCTGAACGGAATCGGCGGCCGGTCGGATGGCCACCGAATCGACGCTGGGGGGACTCCCGAAAGTGTCCGCCACTTCAAAGATGATGGCGGCGAGCGTACAGGACCATTCGTCCCCATAGCCGACAAAATTCTCGGCCCAGCCCTGGCCCGTGCGGATGACGACCCAGTAATTATTGATGGAAGGCGGATTGCCGAGGCGCGTCACCGGCAGGTCGTCGTTCGCCAGGTTGGTCGTGGACGAAATGCCGATCAGGAAGTGAAACGTGTCGCCGGGAGCGCCGGTCGACGGGACGGCGTTGGCCGTGCCGTTCCAAGAAGTGTTTCGGTAGTCGTAGAGGCTCGTCGAGGAAGTCCGGGTGATGCTTTTGATCCGATTGTCGGCCGTCGTGTATTTGCCGTCGCCGTCGGCGTCCGCGTAAATGTAGATCGCCTCGAAATCGTTCGGGGGAATGAATTCGCCCCGGGCCGATTCAAACAGAAGTTCAATGTCGGTGAACTCGCCGTTCGCCGCGGCGGCGCTGATGCCGAAAATCGGAAACCCGTCGTGGTTCTGCGACACGAGGTCCGGCACCTGGCCGTCGGTCAGGTCGTTGACGTTGTAAGTCACCGTGACCGTGTTGGTCGTGCTGTTTGTGTTGGTGTTGCTGGCGCCCTGCGGGCCGGTCCAGTTCACATTGGAGATGTTCAACGTGAACGCGTCCTCATTATCGGCAAGGCCCGCCGTGGTGATCCAGACGTTCAGCGTCAACGTGGAGCCGACGCCGATGGTGTTGTTCGCGTTTAACGTAACCGTCACGCCGCCCGCGCCGTTTCGCTCGGCGTCTCCGGCCAGGGCCGAGTTGTTCTGAACAGCCGACACGTAATAAATCTCGCCGGCGCCCACGCCGTTGATGTTGGCCAGGGTAAAAACCAGGCTGTTGACGGTGACCGTCGCGGTTTCGGTGTTCGTGATGTTCAACGTAAACGCCTCGAACGCCTCCCCGGGCAATGTCCCCTGATTGGCGACGGTGTTGTTCGTCACGGCCACCGAAACGGCCGCGCGCGCCGGAGCGGCGAAACAAACGCACAGGACAAATGCCGCGGCCGCCAGGGCCCAAAACCGGGCGGCCGCGACGCGACGCGCGGTCATCCTACAAATTTTCCGAAACATATATTTTGGTCGCGTTCTTCAGGCGCTCGTCCGGAAGAGAAAACAGGATAAACCGGACTTTGGACGCCGGCGCCGCCGCGGAACTTGCGGTCACGATGTAAAACTCCCGGGCGGCGTCCGGGTACAGGGTGGCCGTGGCCAAACCGTCCGTGCCGCTGACGACGGACAGGGATTTGTTCCGGCCTGGATTCAAGCCGCCCGTGTCCCCGCTCAAATTGAACGAGATGGATTGGCCGCTCCAGCCGTTCCCGTTCAGGTCCCATAGTTTGACTGAAAGCGTCACGGGCGATCCCGCCACAACCGGGATCAGGGTCGGGCCGGCCTCCGTCAGCGCCGGATCCAGCGACGCGGCACCGCGAAGAATGACCTTGTCCACCGGCTGCCAGGCCTCATGGGAAGCCTGGTCCACCGCCGCCGCGTTGACGTAGTAGTGGGCGGTGGCGCTCACCGGAAACGTGAGGTTGGAGGCGGACTTGTTGCCCAGGATGGATTGTTTGGACTTGTCCAGCCATGTCCACGCGCCCGACGTGCTCGGCCGGTACCGGATCCGGTACGTGCTGAAATCGGACATCCCGGTCGGATTCCAGAGGACGGTGAGGGAGGAAGTGTCGTCCCAGACGTTGACCCCCGTCAGAGCCGGGGGCGGCGTGGCGTCGACCAGAAACTTGAAATCGACGCCGCTGTTGTCGAACTTGAGGCCGTCGGCCCAAAGAGCGTACTGCACCATCGATCCATCCACGATGAGGGGGTCGGTTTCGGCCAGGATCACCCCGTCGTAGATCAGCGGGTTCCAGGACCGCGGCGCCATCTGGATCGCTCGGCTCTGGCCCGCGCCGGCGGCGGCGCCGACGTTCCACTTGAGCACAACCGCCGAACTGTGCATCGGAGGCGCCGAAAATTCGAACGTCACCGTGATGTCCTTCTTCATGAGCCACTCCGTGCCGTCCAGAACGTGCGCGATGTTCACGCCGTCCGTCGCCGGGTCCTCGTAGGGCACGGCGTTGACCGTGACGACCGTGAAGGTGTCCGAAAGAGCGGCCTGATTGCCGGTGCGGTCGATCCAGGAAGCCGCGAAGGTGTAGGTTTCGTTCGCCGCAAGGCCCTGAACCGCCGTGCCGCCCGCGCGGATGTCGGCAAGGATCGGCGCCTTCGCCGGACCCCATACGCCCGCGGACGCAACCGTGACGGTTTCGCCCCTCTGGTAGTGCACGCGGTATTCCAGAAAATCGGGATAGGTCGCGACCAGAAGCGGCGACCACGTCACCCAGATGGATGTGTTTCGGTTCAGGCCGGCGGGCATGTAATCGGCAAACTTGAACTGCGAAACCGAATCGCCGGCTCGGCCGTCCACCTTGTAGGAAAACGCCGCCGATCCATTTTTGATGACGCCGGCGGCGGTGCTGAAAACGAACAAAACGGTCGTGTCGTGCGACAGCGCCGGAAGAGTGCAGGAATACTGGTTCGACGTGACTTTGACGAGCGCCGTCGTCGTGTCGGAATTGCCGCCCGGACCGTCCGCCGGAGCGGAGGGCGTGGTGTTCCAGTAGAGGACGGGATTGGTGACCAAGCGGTCGAACGTCACAGTGATCTTTGCCGACCGGTTGAGAAGTTTTCCCGTGCCGAAAAAGCTGTTCAGCACGTTCACGCCGTCCGACGCCGTCACCTCGTTGACCAGGACCGGCGTCACCGTCGTCTCCGAGGCCGTGTCCGAAAAACCGCTGAGGTTGCCCAGCGCGTCCCGGGTGGCCAGACGGAAATGGTAGTACGTGCCGGACGCAAGGCCGGAAAGGAACGTGGAAGAGGCCGCAATATTTGCCAGGAGCGGGGCCTGGGCGGACGCCCATGATTTGGAGGCGGTGGTCACCGCGCCGGTGTCGTAGTAGACGACATACGACGCGAAATCCCCCGGATTCGAAATCGGCGTCCAGGAGAGCACAAATCCGTTTGGAATTTTCTCCATAATCTTGAGACCCCCCGGCGTGTCCGGACCCAGAAGATCCACAACAAAACGGTAGGGGCCGCCGGCCCGGGTCATGCGGATTTCATCCAGGGCATCGGGATTGGCCGGGTCGTTTTCGGACGTGAAAATAAACCGGATCTCCCGGCCATGTTGGGCCTCCGGAATCGACACGTCCGTATCGACCGTCCGGGATCCCGCCGGCAGGCTGATGGAAATCGGCGCGTCCGTCGAGACGGCCGCCGACCGCCCGTCCGGCGAGGCGTTCGTGTCGTACCAGAACTTGAGACCCCCCGAAACCACCGGGACCTGGGACAACGTCAACTTCAGCCGGTACGGGCCGCCCTTCAGACGGTCCCCGCCAGACAACACGGTGGCCGTCCGGACGTCTCCGACGGGCGACGTGTCGCTCAGAGAAATGCCGCCGACCGTCATGAACGCATTCGCGACGCCCGGAGTCGTGTCGGTCACCGCCTCCCAGTCGTTCCGGGCGTTCAGGTCGGAGAACACCACACCCCAAACATCTTTTTTACGGGCGATGCCGGGCGTCCGCTGGTAGGCAACGGTCGTGAAGGCCCGCACGGCGCCCGACGAATCGGTCCCGGACCAGTGGGTCGGGGTCAGCGCCGCAAGATCCGTCGCGTCGATGTTGTCGAGCTTGGATCCGACATACACCACCGCGTCGATGGTATCGCCGGTCGAGGAAAGAAGCACGACCTCGTCCGTCGCCGCCGCGAGGGACGGGCCCGGCGTTACATAGACGTCCCGGTATCCGTTCCCGTTCGCGTCGCCAACTCCGTCCGTCTCGTCCACCCCCGCCGCCAGCCAGATCACCGCGCGGGAGCCCTTTTGAAGCGTCAGGGCCGAACCCGCCAGGGTCACCGGGGCGGCGTCAAGGTCCGTGATCTGAAAACTCGAGATGTCGAGGGGACCTGTGATCGCCTCCAGCTCGATGAACTCGGGACTTTCCTCGATGCCCACTTCCGTCATCAAAACCGCGCCCTTCACGCCGGTCGTGCCGACGATTTCGGGTGAAGAAAGCGGGCCGACGTTGCCCAGACCATCCACCCCCGCGATTTTGAAGCGGTACTGGGTGTTCGGCGAAAGCACGTTCATCGTCGTCCAGCCGGTGGCGGCGAAATACAGGGCGACGTCGTCGTCCCGGTCCCAGATGGAGGAGGACAGCGTCACGGTGTCGGTCGCGTAATAAATCCGGTAGCTGTGGAAATTGGAGGGGACGGACAGCGGGGTCCAGGTGAACGAGAAACCCGTGCCGGTTGTGTCGGTGATGGTGAAATTCGAGGGCGCCTCGGTGATGGTCCGCAGAACCTTGAACCGGTACGGCACCCCGGAAAGCTGGATGACCTGGCCACCGATCACGAAAACAAATTTGACGATCGCCTGGTCCACAATCTCGGCGTCCGAGCCGGGAATCACCGCCTGCCACTGAAGTCCGGAACCCGAGGCGAAAATCTGCCGGTCCTGCGTGTTCGATCCGCCCGGGCCGTCCGGGTTGTCGCCGACATCGTACCACAGCTGGACGTCCGAGGACTTGGCCGGAAGCTTGTCGAGGCTGAAGGAAACCGTGATGGCGTTGTCGCTCAGCGTGCCGGTTCCGTCAAACGCCGTGATCTGCTTCGTTCCGTCCGTCGCGTTGGCCACGCTGACGTTCGTGCCCTGCTGGGTCGCGCCGGAAATCTGCGGGGAAAGTCCGCTGACGTTTCCCACCAGGTCCCGGGACTGGATCGCGAAGTAGTAGGTGGTGCTCTGGGTCAGTCCGCTGATCTGGACGCTCGTCTGGGTCCGCGTCGTTACAGTCACAGACGGGTCCGAAAGAGTCACCGGGCTTTGAGAGGAATAAAAAATATCGTATTGGAGAAAATCCGAGTCGGGGATGGCGTTCCAGCCCACCGTGATGTCTGTGAAATTGGAGGCCAGAATCGAGAGGCCGCTTGGAAGCGTCACCGTGTCGTCGATGGTGAATCGGTAGAAATTGCCGGAGTTGGCGTGGGTCTCGTTGTCGATCTGGACCAGAAACCTGATCTGGACGCCGTCCCGGATGGAGGGGTCGGTCGAGCCCGGAAGGATGGCCGAAAAGTTTGTCCCTGATCCGGATGACGCAACCTGCTTGTCCGTCGCCGATCCGCCCGGGCCGTCCGGGTTCTTGTCCACGTCCCACCAGACGGACGTGCCGGTGTTCGGGGCGTTGGCGACGGTGTAGGTCAGGGTGATGTCGGCTTTGAGCAATTTTTCTGTCCCGCCGAAGGTCGAAATCGTGTTCACGCCGTCCGCCGCCGTCATCGTCAGCACATTGTTCGTGGCGCCGGCGGGGGGGACCGGCGGAGCGGATACCAGCGTCACGAAACCGGCGTCAATGTTGCTGATCGTGACGCTGTTGTCGTCGGTGGTTGAAACCAGAAGGTTCGTTGCGGGGCCGGTGTTCGGGGCGTTCGTGACGGCGATCTTGAAAATCAGCGTTTCGCCGGCGTCAATGTAAAACGACGACAGCGAGGCGGTGTACGTCAGGATGTTGCCGCTCTTCGAAACCGACCAGCTCGACGGCGGAGTCTGGCTGACCGACGCGGTCTCGCTGTTCAACGTCACGGACCCCAGATCGACCACGACCCGCGTGATCGGGCGAGCCGCCGAGACGTCGTTCCCGACGGACAACGCCAGAGTGGATGCCGTGGAAACCAGATTCGACGCGCCTGAATCGAACGCCACACTCGCGGCCGGCTTGGCGCCCGGCAGGGCCGGAAGACTCTGGACAGGCCCGACGATCGATACGGGGCTTTCGTTCCCGTGCTTGTCCACCGCCACCACCGCGACCCAGTAGTTCGTGTTGTCCTGCAGAACGTCCCCCACGTTCACCGTCGAAAGCGTCGTCACAATCGACGCGCCCGCCGTCTGGTTCTTGACCTGGGCCTCCGGGTAGAGCCACGGATCCTCGTCCGTGCTCCCGTCCGCGTCGTCGTTGTTCGCCGTCAGGGAACTTACCCCGCTCGAAAACCCGTCGGCGTCGCCCACCGGGTCCTCGTCGATGTAGCCGTCACCGTCGTTATCAAGCCCGTCCCCGATGTCCCGCTGGGCGGTGATGGCCGTGGGAGAAATAAAAACGTAGTACCTCGAAAGGTCGCTGTTCGAAGGCCCCGTCCAGCTGATCTGAAGCTGATTGGACGTGCCGACCACGTCAACCGCGGCGAGGTTGGTCACCGCGCCGGGCGCCACCTCCTCGAAACTGTCGGCCTGGCCGACGTTTTCGGAGGGAATGAGCGCCATCGACCGGCGGTACTCCCGCATATATTTTCGGCCCAGGCGAAAATCGTAAATCAAAATCAGGTTCTCAACGTTCGCGCTGCCGCCCGAATCCCGCATTGAACCGTAGGTGTGGTTCGCCGAGCCGAAGGCCACAATGTCCATGTCGAAAATCATCACCTTGTGGTGGCCCTCCGTGGCGCTCAGGTCGTTCCAGTCCCGGGCGGTGTGGTCGCCCTGCAGAATGTTCTTGATGTTCGCGTTCGCGTCGAATGAATCGAACCATCCCTCAACCTGCTTGCCGGGCGTGGCGGCCGTCACGGCGTCCCGAAGCTCCGCGCTCATGAAAAACCGGTTGATCATGTAGAAAATGGACTCGGTGCTGTTGGAAATGTGATAG
>JACQOF010000070.1 GCA_016202645.1 bacterium | reverse complement strand
TTGACGGCGGCATTCCTGTCGAGCCACTGGGGCGCGGACTGTTTGCCGGCGACGATGACGTTGACGTAACTCCGGCTTCGCAGGCAGTGGTCGGTGACGGACAGCAGGGTGTTGGCGTCGGGCGGGAGATACACCCGAACGACCTCGGCCTTCTTGTTGACCACGTGATCGATGAACCCCGGGTCCTGGTGGCTGAATCCATTGTGGTCCTGCCGCCACACGTGCGACGTCAGAAAATAATTGAGCGAGGCGATGGGCCGGCGCCAGGGGATGTGCCGGGTGGTTTTCAGCCATTTGGCGTGCTGGTTGAACATGGAGTCGATGATGTGGATGAAGGCCTCGTAGCAATTAAAAAATCCGTGGCGGCCGGTCAGAAGATACCCTTCCAGCCAGCCCTGGCACATGTGCTCGCTCAAAACCTCCATGACGCGGCCGTCGGGTGAAACGTGGTCATCGGTCTTCAGAATTTCCGCGGTGGAACAGCGGTCGCTGACGTCGAAGACCGCCGTCCAGCGGTTGGACGCGGTTTCGTCCGGGCCGAAGACGCGGAACGTTTTCGGATTTTGTTTCAGGACATCGCGCAAAAACCGCCCCTGGAGGCGCGCCGCCTCGGCCTCCACGCCGCCCGGCTTCGGAACGGCGACGGCATACTTTCGAAAATCGGGCATCTTTAGATCGCGCAGGAGGATGCCGCCGTTGGCGTGGGGATTGGCGCTCATCCGGCGCGCGCCGCGCGGCGCCAGCGCGGCCAGCTCCGGGATCAAGCGTCCGCGCCGGTCAAAAAGTTCCTCCGGGCGGTAACTTCTCATCCATCTTTCAAGAATCCGGACGTGCTCCGGCCTGTCCATGTCGCCCATCGGCACCTGATGCGACCGAAATGTGTTCTCAACAGGTTTTCCATCCACCTCCTTCGGGCCGGTCCAGCCTTTCGGCGTGCGAAGCACGATCATGGGCCAGCGGGGGCGTTTGGTGAATCCCCGGGTTCTCGCGTCCGTCTGGATTTTCCGGATTTCGGATGCAGCGGCGTCGAGCGCCGCCGCCATGATCCGGTGCATCGCGGCGGGATCACTGCCTTCGACAAAATAGGGACGATAGCCGTATCCGATGAAGAGGGACTCCAGCTCGTCATGCGGCATCCGGCCCAGCACCGTCGGACCGGCGATTTTGTAGCCGTTCAGGTGAAGGATCGGCAGGACAGCTCCATCCCGCGCCGGGTTCAGAAATTTATTCGAGTGCCAGCTCGTCGCCAGCGGCCCGGTCTCGGCCTCGCCGTCTCCGACGACGCAGGCGACGAGAAGATCGGGATTATCGAATGCGGCCCCGAAGGCGTGGACGAGCGCATAGCCAAGCTCGCCGCCTTCGTGGATGGATCCCGGCGTTTCCGGCGCCACGTGACTTGGAATCCCGCCCGGAAAGGAAAATTGCTTGAAGAGCCGTTTCATGCCGGCCTCGTCCCGCGATATCTCCGGATAGACCTCGCTGTAGGTTCCCTCGAGGTAGGCGTTCGCCACGATGCCGGGCCCGCCGTGCCCGGGGCCGGTGATGTAGATCATGTCGAGGCCGCGTTCCCGGATGATGCGATTGAGATGAACGTAAATAAAATTCAATCCGGGCGTGGTGCCCCAGTGGCCGAGGAGGCGGGGCTTGATGTGTTCGCGTTTGAGGGGCGCCCGGAGCAGGGGATTATCGTAGAGATAGATCTGCCCCACGGAGAGAAAATTCGCGGCGCGCCAGTAGGCGTCCATCTTTTTGAGCAAGTCCGCGGTCCCCACCGGCGCGGCCCTACGGATTTGAGTTTCGGAGCGCATTTTGTCCCATTCTGGAAAAGTTGATCGACTCGCCGAGAATCCGGGCGGCCTCCTGTGGCGCATGAAATCCGGTTGAGTTTTCAGCCTCGACGAAATCAAGGTAGAACTGGGCGCGGCGTTGATGCCCGCGCGCCGCCGCCAACGCCGGCGCCGGCCCGGCCGCGTCCGAATCGCGTTTGATGTCGTCGATCAAATCCATCAGCGCGTCCATGGCGATATTGCGGAGCCGGAATGTCCGTTCCTGGATATGCTCAACCCGGTCCTTCAGTTCCTCCTCCGGCCATTTGTGGCAGGTCTGACAGGCGCGGTTGATGTTGAGGATGGGGCTGCGGACGTGATGGTCGCTGATTTTCATGGCGCCTTCGCGTTTATAGGGCATGTGGCAATCGGCGCAGGCGACGCCCGACCGCGCGTGAATGCCCTGGTTCCACATCTCGAATTCCGGATGCTGGGCCTTGAGCACGTCCGCGCCGCTCGTTTTGTGCGTCCAGTCCTTGAATCCGATCTCCTCGTAATAGGCCATGATGTCGTCGACCTTGAGGCCCTTCGACCATGGATAGACCAGCCGTTTTTCGGGGCCTTTGAAATAGTATTCGACGTGGCACTGTCCGCACACGAAGGTCCGCATTTCCTGGCGGGTGGCCATGGCGTTCACGTCATACTCTTTGATCCCCTGCGACGCCTTGTAGGCCCGCATTCCCTCGATGAATCCGGGGCGGGTGACGCGAAGCTGGAGGGTTTTCGGATCGTGGCAGTCGATGCAGGCGACGGGGTGAGCCGCGAGTTTCATGGCCTCGGCGTACGGCATCTGATTGACTTTCTCAAATCCCTTGATGAGATCGCCGCCCCCGGCTGTTTTGTACGGCACGTACATGGAGGCGTGGCAGTGGATGCAGGTCCCGGGCTGTTTCACTTTCTGCCGTTCCGTGTAGATCTGGTCCAGGAACATGTAGGCATGTCCGCGCTCCTCGCGGAAATCGATCGAAAACGCGTACCCTGCCCACATTTTTTTCAGGCGCGGGTCCTCCTCCAGCTTCGACTGCGCCACCACCGACCGCGGATCGACCTGTCCGGGCGTGCGGGGCACCGCCTCACTGCCGCCAAAGCGCGTCCGGACCTGATCGACGGTTTTCCGGTAGCCGTCGTACTGCATCGGAAAATTTTTCCCCCAGACTTCCGGATCGACCGTCTCGTCGGTCAGTTCCACCACGCGGTAGAACGGATTCTTCGCCTCCTGCTTGCGTTCGAATATATTGACCAGAAACGCCGTAAGCGCGGCGGCGAGAGCGGCGGACGCGGCGACGGTAAGCATCCAGAACATGGCCGAGCGTTCCCGGCGGGGCGGTCGATTGTCAGTATTGGATGGATTCATATGGGACCCTACTTGTCTCCCTCTCTGTCATTTCTCATGCCCGACCCCCGCATGGCATTTGACGCACAGAATATGTTCGGTTCCGCGATGCGGGCCGTCAAGCGCCTCCACGATATCGGCGTGGCACCGGCGGCAGGATTCTTCGAGCACCCGCCGGTTTCGTTCCTTGATCCGAATCGGCTCATGAAACCGGCCGGTCGTGAAGGCGAAGGAATGCCAGAACCCGTTCGAGGCCTTGACCGCGTATTTTCCGGCGAACCCCGCCGGCGTATGGCAATCGTTGCAAACGGCCGCAGACCGATGACTGGACTTGATCCAGCCATCCAGATGGTCCCGCATGACGTGGCAGTTCGCGCAGGCCGCCGGGTTGTCGGTGAGGTATGAATAGCCTTTGGCGTAAACAAACGTGTACCCGCCGATCCCGGCCGTGGCGCCCGCGAGAACGCCCAGAAAAATCATGAGGACCGGCCGGCTCATCGATCTTTGACCGGTGTATCATGCGGCTCGATGTGAATAAACGCCGCCGCGACGCCCGGGATGTCCAGAAGGCGCGATTTCAAATCCTCCTCCGCCGCGTGGACCGCCTCCAGCGTGAGAGTCTTGTCCGCGTAGACATTGAGCGAGACCTGATATTCCGGCCCGACGTGGTGGGTCCGGAGGTCGTTCATGCCAAATAGGAGCGGGCTTTCGTCGACCGCGCGCGCGACGGCGGCGAGAATGTCCGGGGGGGCCGACCGGCCCGTGAGCTGATGGACGTGTTCGAGGACAGTCTCGCCGCCGACCTTGAACACCCAGAGTGAAATCACGCCGCCAAAAACCGGGTCGAACGCCGGCGCGCTCCAGGCGCCGCCGCCGTAGCCGGCCATCGCCGACAGCGTTGCGAAGACATCCATCTGCTGGTCGCGGCCGACCGCGTCGAGGACCGGCCGGCGGAGGCGCGCGGCGGCGCGGCGGCAGAATGCGCCGACCCATATTTTGGAAAGCATGAAAACCGTGAGGACCGCAATCGCCGCGAGACTGGGAGAGGGCGGCACCGGCGCGAGCAGTCGCCGGCGGCATTCGGCGAGGATGTGGATGCCGGTCGCAAGGATGACAAGTCCGACGGCCAGTCCGACGATCGACTCGAATCGCCGGTGCCCGTGGGGATGGGAGTCATCGGCGGGCTGCTGCGCGACGTAGAATCCCAATCCGAGAAGAATGGAATAGAAAAGATCGGCGAAGTTGTTCCAGCCGTCCGAGACGACGGCCGCGGAGCCGACCCGGTCGCCCAGCCAGAACTTGGCGGCGGCCAGAAGCGCGCTGTAACCGATGAGAAAGGCAACCGTCCTGAAGACGCCCGGCGCGGTCTTGCCGGATGAATCGTTGGTCATCCTCCAATTATTCCTTGGCGATCCTCCCGTGACCAGCCCCCGGGATTGTTTCTTGACAGACCCTCCAACGCGTTGGTAAGGACAGACAGCACAAATGGAATCCGCTTTCACCACGGCGGCGCTTTGGATGGCGCTGGCCATCGGGTCGACCATTCTCGCAAAACATTTGCGCCTGTCATCCGCACTTCTCGAAATCTGCATCGGCGCGGCGGCGGTGGCTGTCATCGAATCGGCGTGGGGATCCGGATCGATGGGCGCGGAGGAGCCGTGGCTCCGGTTTCTGGCCGCGATGGGCGCGGTGCTCCTGACGTTCCTGGCCGGCGCGGAACTGGAGCCGGAGGTCATGCGGGCCAAATGGAGGGAAGTCACCTTCGTCGGGCTGGTCGGGTTTTTTGCGCCATTCCTCGGCTGCGCGGCGGTCGCCCGATACCTGCTGAACTGGGATCCCCAAGCCAGCTGGCTTGCCGGCATCGCTCTATCGACCACCTCGATGGCCGTCGTCTACGCCGTGATGCTCGAAACGGGATTCAACCGCACGGAATTCGGCAAAGGCATTCTCGGCGCCTGTTTCGTCAATGATCTCGGAACGGTGCTTGCGCTGGGATTTCTGTTTGCGCCATTTACCCACAGGACCCTGATTTTCGGCGTCGGATGCATTCTGGCCTTCATTCTCCTTCCGGCCGTGACGGCCAAATTGACGGCCGCGTACGGGCACAAGACGGCGGCGATCCGCACCAAGTGGATTGTGTTTGTCCTCTGCGGACTGGGCGCGCTCGCCCTGTGGTCTGGCAATGAAGCCGTCCTGCCCGCTTACATCTGCGGGATGCTGCTGGCGGGATCAGCCGCCCGGGACACGTTTTTCATCCGGCGGCTCAGGACTCTCACGGTCGGATTTCTCACGCCCTTCTACTTCCTCCGCGCCGGCTCTCTCGTGTCTATCCCGGCCCTCCTCACCGCGCCCATGGTCTTCGGACTGCTCCTGGCCGGCAAGGTCGCGTCGAAAATATTTGGTTTGTATCCGGTGATCGGGATGTTTCGAAAGGAACGAAACGAGCGCTGGTACTATACGCTCCTGATGTCGACGGGTCTGACCTTCGGGACGATCTCCGCTCTCTACGGTTTGTCGCACGGCATCGTCACCCGGCAGCAATACTCATTTCTGGTGGCGGTGGTGATCGGCAGCGCCGTGATCCCGACGCTCATCGCATCCATGGCCTTCGTCCCCACCCATCTTCTTCCCCCGCGCGAGGAGCCTTCCCCTGCTGCCTCCTCAAAAACAGCGGCGGCGGAAGCGACCGACCTCGACGAAGAATAGGCGGGCCAGTACGCCCCTGTTCTCGGCGGCTCCGCCCTCCGGGCTACGCCGAATTCCCGAAACAGGGGCGATTACATCCCTGTAATCGCGCCCGCCAGGAATCGAACCTGGGACCCTCGGCTTAGAAGGCCGATGCTCTATCCAACTGAGCTACGGGCGCCCATGGATGGGCATGTCCCTGATGCGGCGTCATTTTCGTACAGGGAAGTACGAAAATGACGCATGTTCGCATCGGGGACGCATCGGGGACGCATCGGGGACGCATCGGGGACGCATCGGGGACGCATTGGGACGCATTGCTGTTCTCAATATTTTAGAGGGCTGATGGATCAAAGCCGCTTGATCGTACACCCGATCGATTTGGTCTCCTTGGCCGCGATTTCCCTTCCGGCGCTCAGGGCGTCGATGGCTTCGGATAGAAATCGCCGCGTGACGCTCGCGGGGTCTTTGGCGTTGTCGTCGATGGCGCCGCGGTAGACGAGAGTCAGGTCCTTGTCCAGAAGAAACACGTCCGGCGTTCGGGTGGCGCCGAAGGCGTCGGCGAGTTCCGAATTCCGGTCGACCACGTACGGAAACGTATAGCCCATCTTCGCCGCGCGCGCCCGCATCTCGTCCATCGAGTCGACTCCGTCCCGCGAGCCTTCATTGGAGTTGACGGCGATCATTCCCACGCTTTTTTCGCGGCACTGCTCCGCCAACGTGAGATAGCGGTCCTCCCAGGCCTGGACCCAGGGGCAGGTGTTGCAGGAAAAAATCACCAGAAGACCGTTTTCTCCCTTTGCCGAAGTCAGGCTCAGCTCTTTGCCTGAAATGTCCGGCATCATCCGGTCGGACATGGAACCGAGACTTCCGGCGGACTTCTCACTGGATGAGGCCGCGACGTTGGCCGGGTCCGCACTTACCGGAACAGCAGGCGCCGACTGCGATTTGGTGTCTGAACTGCAACCCGCGGCGAGCAACACCGCCGCCAGAATAAAAACATTCTGATTGAATTTCATTCGATTCACTCCTTCCAAGTTTCGGTCAATAATTCCCTGACCGCCGATTCGATCTCGCCCCGTTCGGGCGCACCCTCCCAGAATTCAACCACCCGACCATTTTTGTCATAAAGCAGGGTCGCGGGCAAGGCGCCGGACCATTCCGGCCACACAGCCGGGATGAAGTCCTGATCATTTTCGGTTTTGAAAAAAGTCTCCCAGTCGACGCCCTGTTTTTCCAGGAACGACACCACCCCCGGCCGCTGATCGTCAAAATCAGCCGAGACGAACAGCACCTGAAGACTGCCGGCATGGTCCCTCTGAAGTTTCACCAGGTCCGGAAATTCCTCGACGCACGGCGCGCACCAAGTCGCCCAGATATTGACCAGGACGGCTTTCCCGCCCCGAAACTCGCCAACCCGCGACGCAAGCCCCCGGCTGTCGATGTCCGTCAAAATCGGAGCCGCCCGCGGAGCCGCCGGAGGCGGGATCGGCCGATCCGGCGGCGATGGACTGCAGGCGCAAATTAAGACTGCGGCCAATAGGATACATGCGGGTTTTCGATTCATCCCAACCGCTCCCGGGATGCATCGCTCAGGCGCAGTTCCAGCTGAACCAGATCCTCCGGCAGGGGCGCCGTCCAGCGCATCGGAGGGCCAGGCCGATCCGGGTGCGGCAACTCCAGAATTTCGGAATGGAGCGCCTGTCGAGAAAACGGAACGGGGACGGGCCCGCCGCCGTGGGATTTCGCTTGATAGAGCGGGTGGTACGTCCGGTCGCCGATGACGGGAATCTTTTCCTGGGCGGCCTGGATACGGATCTGATGTTTGCATCC
Source organism: bacterium (assembly GCA_016202645.1). Lineage (GTDB taxonomy): Bacteria > Lindowbacteria > 2-12-FULL-62-27 > 2-12-FULL-62-27 > 2-12-FULL-62-27 > JACQOF01. Next base: position 10,776 of record JACQOF010000070.1, on the reverse strand, counting down.
GGTATCGAGGCGCAGACGAAGTTTCGCGATCACCCGGGTGCGGTCCTCCGACGCGATCTCGTACCGGCCGATCACTTCATAATGCGTCACGGCTTCCATGACCTGCGGGTCGCGCGGCTTGGACCGCGCCACGCTCGCCGCCGCGATCACGGTCTGCCTTAACCCGTCATCACTCAGCTTCAGCCAATGCCGCCACGCGCCGCTTGACGATTCGGGACATCCATCCGTGAACGCGATGTACTCGCGTCCCGCCACGCGGGACGAGATTGCCTCGATCAGATGATCGCGCGCGGCCGGATTCATGGCAAAACAGAGCAGGCCGCTGGTGTATTCGTCCAGCCGATGGACGGGGAGCGGGACCAGATTTCTGTAAGCGGGCGGAAGTTTCCTTGCGGCGTGTCCGGGTTTCCCGAGGAAACGGGCAAGCAGATCGAGCGCCGACAGGCTGCGACGATCGGCCGGAACGGACAGGAGACCCGCGGACTTGTTGACCACGGCGATCGATCCGTCGAGATAGACAAGCGTGAGACCGGGATGAATCCGGCGCGGCCCGGCGAACGCCGCCGCGGTGTCCCGGCGGTCCATGAGTTCCAAAGCACCCCGGGGATCCGGCAACGGTTCGTGGGGCTTGCGGTGGACGGCGCCGCCGATACGCACACGTCCCGCCTCGATCCACTGCTTCGCCCGTTTTTTCGGAGTCTCCGGGAACTGATCCAGCACCCACGCGATCAGCGGCCGGACTGATGATCCGGTTTGATCCATGTTATCCTTGTTGTCCATGACCAGAATAAACAAACTGTATCACAGTCCCGTGGCCGGAGCGCACTCATGAATCGGCGCGGCCCCGATTTTTCCCTCGCGGACGCCGTTCGGGATTCTTCGTTTACCCCGGGCGCGCGGGACGTGGACGGGTTGATCCGGCTTTTGGAGACCGATGATGAGACGCTCGTCAAGGCGATCCTGAACGCCCTGAACCGCGTCGGGCCCGCGGCCGTTCCGGTCATCGCGGCGCGGTTTCCCCTGACGCGCCGGCCGGCGCGTGGGCATCTCGTCAAAGCGCTCGGGCGGATCGGCCAGTCCCTGCCGGATCCCCGTATTCCGGAAATGCTGGTGTCGATGCTCTATGACGAAGATCTCAAAACCCGCCGCAACGCCATCATCGCGCTTGGGCGATTCCCCGGCCCCGCGGTCGAAAACGCTCTGCTGGAGAAATGGCGCCGGGAAGACCGCGTCGATCACCGGCGATCCATCGCGGCGTCCCTTGGCCGGATCGGAGGCGATGCGGCGCGTAAGGCGCTGGACGGATTTAAGACGGATGACGCCGAACTGAATCGGATCCTCGGACAGGCCAGGCTCATGATCTCCCGCAGGATGACCCGCGGGGAAGCCTCGTCCATCTCAGACGGCGCCGCGCCCAAGTCGCCCGTCCGGCTGATCACGCATTGCCGGGCCGGCATTGAAAAAATCCTGTCGGATGAATTCGACGGCGCATGGTCCCCGAAAATTCTCGGGCCCGGCCGGGTTGAAGTCACCCTGCGCGGAGCGCTCAAAACCGTCTTTCGGGCCCGGACGATGGAGACGTTCGGAATCTCTCTCGGATTTGTCAAAGGCCGGGGAGCCGACGCGGTGGTCGAGGCGCTGAGCGGCGGGGAAGCGCTGAATCTGTTCAAGACATGGACGCGCGGGGCAATCCGATACCGGCTGGAGTGGACGCGCTCGGGACACCGCCGCTCGGACGTTTGGAAATGCGCGAAATCAGTCAGCGAGCGCCGGCCGGAACTGATCAACGATCCGGCCGACAGCACCTGGGAGGCCGTGATCCGAGAATCGAAGGACGGCGTTCAGATTGAACTCCGGCCCAAAAAACTGCCGGACCCGCGCTTCGCGTACCGATTGAAATACGTCTACGCATCCTCACATCCGACCCTCTCCGCCGCGCTGGCCCGTGTGGCGGGCGTCAGGCAGGACGATGTGGTCTGGGATCCCTTCGTCGGGTCGGGAACCGAACTGGCCGAACGCGCCATCGCCGGCCCGTACCGGGAACTGCGGGGAACCGACACCGACCCGCGGGCCATCGACGCCGCAAAGCAAAATCTGAAGGCGGCCGGAATCGGAAACGCGGCGCTCGGAGTCGGGGATGCTCTGACTCTGCGCGTTCCGGGCGTCACGCTTGTGATCACCAACCCGCCGATGGGCCGACGGAGCCGGCCCGGCGATGTGGGGCCTCTGCTGAAACGATTCGTCAAACATGCGGCAGGCCAACTCGTGACGGGAGGAAGGCTGGTGTGGATATCGCCGGCGCCGGAGGATCACGCCGAAGAAGCGCGCCACGCCGGACTGACCTTGAACTACCGGCAGGACGTAGACATGGGCGGGTTTCGAGGGCAGATTCAGCGGTATGACAAACGATAATTTTCCGAAGCTGGAACTCATCTCGTCGCCGGACTGGACGGACTACGAACTTCTCGACAGCGGCGGCGGAAAGAAACTCGAGCGGTTCGGGCCGTACCGGTTCGTCCGCCCGGAATCGCAGGCGGTTTGGCGGACGGCGCTTCCCGCGGAGGAATGGGACGCGGCGCATCTGGTATTTCAGGGCGACGGGGAGGGAGAATCCCAGGGCTGGGAAACACGGAGGCCAATCGAGCCGCGCTGGGAGATGCGATACAAAAATCTGAAATTCTGGGCCATGCCGACGCCGTTCCGGCACATGGGCGTTTTTCCGGAACAGGCCGGCCACTGGGACTGGATTGGCGGGGCCATCCGCGCCGCCGGTCGCCCAATCCGGGTTCTCAGCCTGTTTGGATATACGGGCCTCGCGACTCTGGCGGCGGCAGCGGCCGGCGCCGCCGTTACGCATGTGGACGCTTCGAAAAAGGCGATCGGCTGGGCGCGAGACAACCAAGCCCTGTCGGGGCTGACGGACAAGCCTGTCCGATGGATTCTCGATGACGCGATGAAATTCGTCCGCCGGGAAGTGAGGCGGAAAACTCAATACGACGCGTTTATCATGGACCCGCCAAAATTTGGCCGTGGACCGAAAGGCGAGATATGGAAACTCGAGGACTCTCTTCCGGAACTGCTCGCCAACTGCCGGGCGCTTCTTTCGCCGGAACCCCTCTTCATGGTGATGACGGTCTACTCCCACCCGGCGTCCGCCCTGAGTATCCGGAACGCCGTGGCCGAATTTTTTTCCGGCCGAAAGGGGCGGACAACGGCTGGAGAGACCGTTCTCGCCGAAAAAAGCGCCGGCAGGATTCTCTCAACATCCGTTTTCGGGCGGTGGTCTTGCGCCCCCCTCGCAGATTGAAGGAAATCCCGTCCTGGGATTTCCTGAGTCTGGAGCTCCGGGGACTGGACATCCCTGTCCGCCGGTCTTTAAGGTTTCCTCCGGTTTGCGCCGATATACATGGTAGAAAAGTCTTGGGAGGGTCTGAGTGGATATAGCTAGTATTGGCGGGTTCGGGCTGGCGATCATCAGCCTGTTTGTTCTCATGCACCTGGAACATGTGCACTTTGCCGTCCTCTGGTCTCCGTCCGCCTACGCCATCATCTTCGGCGGCACCATCGGCGCGACGGTCTTCAATCACACCATGCACGAGCTTTCGAAGGTCCCGGTGATGATGAAAATCGCGTTTACCGAAGTCAAATTCGAGGCGACCTCCCTCATTGAGGTCATTGTAAGCCTGGCGGAGAAAGCCCGACGCGAAGGCGTTATTTCCCTTGAAGAAGACATCGAACAACTCTCAGACACGTTCCTCAAGAACGGCCTCCAGCTCGTGGTCGACGGGACGGCGCCGGAAGTCACCAAGAGCATCATGGAAACACAGCTGAACATCATCGATGACCGGCACAACCACCTCATGGCCATATGGACCACGTCGGGCGGCTTCGCGCCGACCATGGGCATCATCGGTACCGTCATGGGCGTCGTCCACGTGCTGGGGGGGATCGAGGAGTCCGGCGGCGACATCGGAAAACTCGCGAGCGGTATTGCGCTCGCGTTCATGGCGACCTTCTTCGGGATTTTCAGCGCAAATGTTTTCTTTCTGCCGCTCGGGGGAAAGCTCAAGGCCAAGCACGAAGCGGAGATGCTCTACCGGCAGATGACGATTGACGGCATTCTGGCGATCGAGCACGGGGAAAATCCGGCGATCGTCAAAATCCGGCTCCTGGCCTACCTTCCGCCCGAGGACCAGAAAAAATTGGAGAAGAAAGCCGACAAGGAAGGTTGATTTCCTTCCTGACCGGCGGGACAATGACCCGGATGAACCGCCATGGGTAAAAAAAAGGGGCACGGGGGAGGCGGGGGACACGACGCCGCCGGAGGTCTCCGGTGGCTTCTCACGTACGCCGACCTCATCACCCTGCTTCTGGTGTTTTTCATCGTCATCGCGGCCATTTCGAAACCGGACGTCAAGAAGGTCGAATCCTTGGGCGTCGCTTTCTCCAAGGTCTTCGGAGTCTTCCCGGCCGCCAGCCCATCCCACATGTCTGGATTCGGGAGCGGGAAGGGACTGCTGCCGTACAACCGGCCGTCCCAGGACGTAAGTTTGAACCTCGTGTCCCAGCTCGAGTCTCTCGGAACGCGCGGGGTCAACGTGGAGACCCGGAAAAAAATGGTCATCGTGCGGATCTCCGGGCTGATTCTCTTCGGGCCGAACGACGCCCAGCTGTTGCCGCAGGCCCGGCAGGTCCTGGACCGCGTGGGGGGATTTTTAAAACTCGTGACGAACAAGTTCACCATTCAGGGCCACACCGACCCGGCGCCGGCCAGCGGGGGTCAATACCCGACCAACTGGGAACTCAGCGCGGCCCGGGCGCTGAACGTCGGGCATTATCTGATGGACAATCACCGCATCGAGCCCCACCGCATCACGGTTTCCGGACGCGCGGAACAGGAACCGCTGACCTTCGAACAGCTCACGCCCGGAGAAAACGAACCCAACCGGAGAGTCGACATCGTCATCGACCTGGATCAGTAGGACAGGGACTGGCTCTGTTGAAGTTTCAGAGGTGGTAACTCCTCCCCCCTTGAGGGGGAGGATGGGAGGGGGGGTACTTTCAGATAGCCGTGGCAACGCAACAGCTCACCCCCTCCTTGCCTCCCCCCTTGAGGGGGAGGAAGCACTCAGAAATTCCTCCAGGAGGTTGCAGGCGACCCGCAGGCGGTAGGCGGCCGTGGACCGCACGTCATCGATGGGTTTGAGTTCGCTCCGAAGCGCGGCGACGGCGGCCTTGATGGCGGCCCCATCCGGAACCCGGCCTTCGAGAACCGCTTCCACAGCCCGGGCGCGGTAGGTGTAGGGCATCACGCTAGCGTAAACCAATCGAATTTTTTTTATGCGCCGGTCTTTTCCCAGAACCATGATCCCCGCCAGCAAAACTTTCGATATGGCCTGGAACTTGCGCGTGCCGACTTTCCGGTAATACTGAACGGCCTCTTTCTCCGGAACCGGAATTCGAATGGCAGTCACCAGCTCGTCGGGCCGGCGGGCCGTCTGTTTGTATCCCGAGTAAAAATCGGCAAGCGCGACCGACCGGACGCCTGAGGCGGAGGAAAGTTCCACCGCGGCGTCATAGGCCATGAGCGCGGGGACGCCGTCGGCGGCGGGCGACGCGTTCACGATATTGCCGGCCCACGTCCCGCGGGACTGGATCTGCAGGGCGCCGATCTCCCGCGCCGCCAGACACAGCATCGGAAGACGCTTGCGGATTTCGGGATGACGGCGCGCATCCGCGTACGTGGTGAGCGCGCCGAAACACGCTTCCCCGTTCACGAATTCGATGGGCCTCCGAAGTTCCGGTATCGAATGCAGGTTGAGATACGCGCCGGGCGGCAGCTGCCCGGCATTGAGCAGCACCATCAGATCCGTCCCCCCGGCAATCGGCGCCGGCGCCGGCCTCTGCTTCAGCGCCCACAAGGCTTCATCCAGCGACCGGGGGCTGATGACTGAAAATTCAGCAAGATAACTGCGCATATCAGAAACATCCTCCACGAACGGACACGAACGACCCCGAACGAGCACGAAACGCCGGAGAATTTAAAAAAACTGTGAACGTGGATGGATAGGGTTCGTGTCCGTTCGTGCCGGTTCGTGTCCGTTCGTGTGCGAATGTTTGTGCGTGGTTCATCTTATTTCGGAGACGCTCATTTTCTCCATCGCTTTTTTGACGGACTCGTAGATTCGCGTGTAACCTGTGCACCGGCACAAATTCCCGGCCAAGGCTTCGCGCATGTCTTCGGCCGAGTCGGGATCGTTTGCGTAGGCGACGGCGGCCATGATCATGCCCGGCGTGCAGATCCCGCACTGGGCGCCGCCCTCCTGGATGAAACAGTCCTGCATGGGGTGGAGGTCGCCGTCCGATACCAGGCCCTCGATGGTTGTGACTTTTTTTCCTTCGGCCTGGCACGTCGGCACCATACAGCTCATCACCACTTGCCCGTCGAGAAAAACCGTGCAGGCGCCGCATTCGCCCTCGCCGCAGCCTTCCTTGGTTCCGGTGAGTCCCGCGTCCTCCCGAAGCGTGTCGAGGAGACGCTTCAGGGGATGAACATTGCCGGTCCAGGGTTTGCCGTTGAGGGTGAAAGATATCTTCGCCGTCATTTCAGAATCTCGCATATGTTTTCCGGCAGGATGGGAATCGACGAAATGAATTTGCCGCCCAAGGAAAACGCCACTGCAGACGCGACGGCCGGCGCGGGTCCGTCCATCGGCAGTTCCCCGAGTCCCTTGGCGCCGTAGGGGCCGTTCGGATAGGGGTTCTCATAAAAGAATACGCGGATGGGCGGCGTGTCGGCCGTGGTGGGCAGGATGTAATTGGTGAGCTGGGTGTTTTGCATGACGCCCTGCTTCAAGACGACATTTTCATAGAGGGCCCAGCCGAGCGCCTGCGCGACGCCGCCCTCGATCTGGCCGCCGGCGATGACGGGATGGATGACGCGGCCGACTTCCTGCACCGCCACGAAATCCTTGACTTCGACTTGATACGTCGTCAGGTCGGTCTCAAGATCGCAGACATAACAAGCCCATGCGTACGCGCCGTAGGCGGAGCCGGTGTAGGTCTGGTCGTCCCAGTGAATCCCGGCGGGCGGCTTGTATTTGGCGTAGACGCGGGTGACGCCGTTTTTTTCGGCGTGGGCGCTGGCCGCCCGGCGAAACTCGTCCGGCCCATAGCCGTTGTTCGACAGGCCGGAGGACCGGATGAGCAGGTCCCGGAGGTCATCCGCCGCGCGGCGGAGAAGTTCGCCGACGATCATGCACGTGCGGGACGCGACGGTCGGTCCGCTGTTCGGAACAACCGCGGTGTCAGGCGGGGCGACTTCGATCATCTCGTAGGGAATCCGGAGGGCCTCCGCGACAATCTGGCTGTGGGTGGTGAAGGATCCCTGGCCGATTTCCGTGTTGGCCGTCAGAATCCGAACAGTCCCGGCCGGAGTGATCTCCAGACCCGCCCTGGAATCCAGAAACACTTCGCCACTGCCGGTGAATCCGGCGCCATGGAAAAAAAGCGATAGGCCGATGCCTTTCTTGACGGGCGACGCCGTCCGGTTGTGTTCGCGGTGGGATTTCCGCTTCTCAAGGTAGCGCGACTCCGTCATCGCCTTTTTCAGGATGCCTTCGATATCCATCTCGTCTTCCATCTTCTGCCCCGTCGCCATCGTGTCGCCCTTGTGCAGAATATTTTTGAGGCGCAGTTCGTGAGGCTCGATGCCCAGCCGGTCCGCCGCGCGGTCCATGTGAAGTTCCAGCGGGAAAATCGTCTGGGGCGCGCCGAATCCCCGGAAGGCGCCGTAGGGCGGAGAGTTCGTAAAGACGGCGCGGGTGTCGATGGTCACGTGATCACAGGCGTACGGGCCGAAGGCATGAAGAGTTCCGCGGGAAAGGACGACCGAACTCAGGGTCAGGTAGGCGCCGCCGTCCATGGTCGCGTCGACCTGCAGGGCGAGGAGTTTTCCGTCTTTGGCGAATGCGGTTTTGACGCGCGTCCGGCACGGATGACGTTTTGTCGTTGCCCACATGTCCTCCATCCGGTCGTAGATGATTTTGACCGGTCGGCCGCCCGCCTTCCAGGAGAGGAGCGCCGCGTGCGCGGCGGGAAGCGTCGGGTATTCCTCCTTGCCGCCGAATCCCCCGCCGGTCACGCAGTAGATCACGCGGATTTTGTCGTCCGGAAGATTGAAGAGAGGTTTCAAACCCTTTTGCACATAAAACGGGCACTGCATCGATCCCCAGACAGTCACACCATCGGGGGTCGCGACGGCCGCGACGCCGTTGGGCTCGATGTAGAGCTGCTCCTGCGGGCCGGTCCAGTACTCGCCCTCGATCACAACGATGGCCGGCCGGGAGAACACGGGCGCCGGGTCGCCTTTTTGAATATGATATTTCTTGAAGACGTTGTCCCGGCCGCGCTGAATGTTCCGCCCGGACAGGCTCTCGTCGATCGTGAAGATGGCCGGCAGTTCCTCGTATTCGACCCGCACCTTCGTCAGGGCCTTCTCGACCAGTCCCTTGTCCGGATGCGCGATCAGCGCGATGGGCTCGGCCATGTGGCGAATTTCCGTTTCGACCAGAAAGGGCTGGTCCATCTCAATCAACGCGACGACGTTCTTCCCGGGGATGTCCTTCGCGGTCACCACTGTGAATTCCTCCCATGGCACGCCGGGCTCGAATGTGATTTTTTTGATTTTCCCGCGGGGGATGGTCGACCTGACGGTCTTTCCGTAGAGACACCCTTCGAACGTCAGATCGTCAATGTATTTCGCTTTCCCGGTAACCTTCTCGCGCGATTCCTTGCGGGGCGGGTTCTTGCCGACAGATTTGAATTGGGAAGTATCGGAGGATCGGCGTATCGGCGTATCGGAGACGGCGCGGCTCATGCTCCCGGCAACCCGAACACGGGCTTACTCCGATACTCCGACACTCCGATACTCCGATACATTCAGACCATCACCCGGCCTTTTCCTCCCGCTCTGCCAGCTTCTCCCGCATGTGCGCGCCGGTCCGGGAGACCTTGAGCTTCGCGATCTCGGCGTGGATGGAAAGCGCAATATTTTCGACAGTCTCATCGCCGAGGTCCAGCCCGATGGGCGCGAAGACGCGCGGGTCGGACTGAGGTCTGACGCCGCGCTTGTTCATGCGCCCGAAGAGGGTCTTGATCTTGGTGCGGCTGCCGATCACGCCGATGTATCGCGCGGGGGTTTTCATGGCTTTTTCAAGGCAGATTTCGTCGTGCGTGTGACAGCGCGTGACGATCACAACGTAGTCCAGATCGGTGATCGGAAGTTTCTCAAAGACGAAATCGTAGGCCTCGCAGATCACCGTGGCGGACGGATAGAGACCGGCGACTGCGTATTCCGGGCGGTCGTCCACGACGACCATCGGCATTCCGAGAAATTCGGCCAGACGCGCGGTGGCGCGGCCGACGTGGCCGGCGCCGAGAACAAAGAGCGTGGATTTCGCGGGATAAACTTCGATGAAAAACGTCATCTTGCCGCCGCAGTACATCCCCGTTTCCGACATCACCAGGCGGTACTCCGCCGTTCGGGGTTTGCCTTCCCGGAACGCCACCAGCGCCTCCTTCTTGACGAAAGCCTCCACGGGCCCGCCGCCGACCGTTCCGGAAATGGAACCATCGGGATAGACCAGCATTTTTGCGCCCGGACTCTGGGGCGTGGAAAGGTCCGCGGCGGTGACGGTCACAACCGTGACGCCCTTGCCGCGGGAGAGAACATCCGCCAGTTCGACCTGAAGTTTTTCCTGACTGTTCATGACGCGGCTGGAGTATAACCGACCCCTGCGGCAAAATCCAGCAGACAGACCGTTTGTTTTTCCGGGGGTTTTCTAGTATTGAGTATCTAGTGTCAAGCACCGCGCCCGCACCCTTCGGCGGCTTCCGCCTCAGGCGGAAGAATTCCCGCCTGCGGGTACAGGCGCATCCATGCGCCCGTAGCTCAGCTGGATAGAGCGTTGCCCTGCGAAGGCAAAGGTCAGAGGTTCGACTCCTCTCGGGCGCAATTTTCGACTTTCAGTTTTCCAAGAATGCTTTGGGCGTCAGGATGGAGAGAGAGGCAAGGCCGACCGACGTCAACTGTTCTTTTGTCAGGCACAATAAATCCCCATCGCCCGTGATTAATTGCGCCGCTCCCGACGCCTTCGCCAGCGAGAGATACGCGTCATCCTTGGGGTCACGGCACAGCCTGACACGATTTTCGACTTCGATCCGCTTCATTTTTTTGATCAATGGAAAAAACTCCGAGTTCCATCGCACCTGCTGGTCCAGGCTGAATTTTTTCGCAAGACGCCCGCTCAATCCGTACAGCTCATCCTCCACATCCCGCGATATCCAAACGTCCCCCTTCATGGCCTTCTTGACGGCCGCCGCCGGAATGCCGCCGAACAGGGCGGACACCAGGACGTTCGCGTCAAGAACTACGCCGGCCATAAACCTCCCGGCGGACGTTGTCCAGCGCCTTCAGCGCCTCTTTCTTCGTTACCCCGGCGTCTTTCAGGACGCTCCGCAATTCCAGTAAAATGGACCCGGCGGATTTATCCTCCACCGGCGTCACCACGGCGATGGGTTTGCCGTATCGCGTCACCACGACCTCCTCTTTCGATCCAAGATACTTCGTCGCATGGATCTTGAATTCCCGCACGCTCGCAGTCTGCATGTCTCTCACCTCCTGCGGGAATGTTACTACAAATGTAGTCCTATATCAAGCGGATCGCCGGCCGAGGGCGGGCACCGGGCCGGCGGTTGGAATCAGGGGGGTTACGG
>JACQOF010000069.1 GCA_016202645.1 bacterium | reverse complement strand
GCCCTAGAAAGTTCCTGCTCGGAAAGTCGCTCCCACCTCCGGCGGGGTGGCCAGCGAGGGGCCCCGCGCCGCCTCTGAAACTGCTCGGTTCCGGCTGAAAACTCGCAAAACCCTTGCACTTCCCGCTTGACGCCGCCCCTCCTTTCATGCTATAGTGCCCGCCGGCACCATACGGAGGCCCCATGCCCGCCGCCCGACGCGACCGCATCATCGCCACGCTCCCGCCCCTCGACGACATCATCCGCGGCAGCCTGCTCCGCTACATCCACGAAGGCTGCCCCTGCCATCCCAAGGGGCGCTACGGCCCTTATTGGCGCCTCTCCGTCAAGTACGGCGGCCGCACCCGCATGTTCCAGCTCCAGCCCCATCAGGTTCCCAGGGTCCAGCGCGCCCTGAGGAACTACGACCGCTGGTGGAAGGCCTGCCTGCGCATCATGGAACTCAACACCCAGGCCATCTTGGCCGACAAGGAGGACCGGCCGGCATGATCGTCTCCCAAGACCCGCAGTCGCAGCTCCCGGACCTGCCCTTCGCCGAGTTCGTCTTCAACGAGGACCATCCCCTGCTGAGGCTCTCGGCGGCCATCCGCTGGGACAACCTCCTGGAGCAACTCGGGGCCTTCTATGACCCGGACAAGGGAAGGCCTTGCGCTCCTTTGCGAGCCCAGGCTGGGACCCTCATCTTGAAGCACGTCAAAGACCTCGCCGATCGCGCCGCGGTCGGCTTCGTCCAGGAGAACATCTACGCCCAGCGCTTCTGCGGCCTCGGCCCCGCGCAGGCGAGCGACTACATGAACCCGGCCACGGGACTTTCCAACTTCCGGGCCAAGATCGGGCCCGAAGGCATGGCCGTTATTGAGGAGGTGCTCACCTGCGCCGCCGAGGGCAGGCGCCTGGCGCGCGGCGGCAAGCTTATCGTCGACACGACTTGCGTGCCCCTCGACATCATCTATCCCACCGACATCCGCCTGCTGGAGCGCTGCCGCCGCGCCATCGTGCGCCTGCTCAAACAGGCCAAGGGCTTCGGGGTCGAGGCCCTTTACCGCACCTACAACCGGACGGCGCGCAAGATCTTCGTGACCTTCTCGAAGCTGTCGAAACCCAGCGAGAAGACGCGCCGCCGCGTCCACAAGCGGCTGTTCCAGTTCGTGCGCCGCAACGTCAAGCAGCTCGCGGACTTGCGGGAAAAGGCGACGCGGGCGCTGGGCCCGCGATGCGCCTTGGACCCGGAGCTGAGGGGCTGGCTGCAAGGTCTCAAGACGACCGAGCTGCGGGTGCGCGCGATCCTTCACCAGCAGAAGCTGGTTCGCCGGGGCATCGTCCACATCCCCCACCGGATCGTGTCCTTCCACAAGGACCATGTCCGGCCGATCGTGAGGGGCAAGTTCCCCCTGGCGACGGAGTTCGGCCCCAAGGTGCTCTTCGCCCTGGTGCGCGGCTGCATGTATCGCGTCGCCGCCTACCAGGACAACGCGGCCGACGCCTTGATGATCGCGCCGGCGCTGCGCTGGTTCTACGAGAGGTTCGGGAGGTTGCCCAGGGAAATCCTCGGTGACCGCGGTTTCTTCGCCCGCTGGCGGGTGAAGGCGCTCAAGGCGATGGGCGTCGTCCCCGGGCTTCAGCAGCGCGGGAAGGTGATCGAGAAGTCCGCGGCGCACCGCAGGCAGATACGCCAGCGTCTTCCCATCGAGGCGAGGATCTCGCTGGGAAAGCGCAAGTTCGGCTGGGGCCGCTGCCGCGCCCGGATCGACGAGCACGAGACGTCGTGGATCGGCCTGGGCGCCGCGGCGCTCAACGCACATATTGCCTTCGTCGCGCAGCCGCCCTGAGTTGTCCACTGTTTCCACAGGCGGCCGGCGAAAAGACGCAACCTGGTGGGTGATTTGCCCGAATGAGGAGAGCGGGACAAAGACGGAGGCGGTAGATCAGGCCCGGACGGGCGCGGCGGCAGGTTCAGGCGGCCGCGCCGGGCCGGTGCGCGCGGTAAGTGGCGGACGAGGTGTTCCCGCCGCGACTTTCCGAGCAGGAACTAGACAGAAACTGTCTAATCACCTGTTAGGCGGCCAGGATCAGAATGTCGAACTTCCAAATAACTCGCGTTCAGGGCGCCCCAATCAGCAACGAGGAATATATTGCTGACTTGAAGCGGGTCTCACAACTCGCAGGCACTCCGAAGGTTACTCAGGCGCTATATGCCAAGCATGGTCAGTTTGACCGGCGAAATCTCTCCAGGCGCTTCGGGACCTGGAACAAAGCCCTGATTGCAGCGGGCCTCTCGATCTCGAACGAAGTTGACATTGCTGACGACCGCCTGTTTGAGAACATCCTGGCCTTGTGGCAGCACTACGGCCGTCAGCCGCGCCGCGCTGAATTAGCACGATCGCCGTCCAAGATATCTCAAGGGGCGTATCGTCGGCGATTCAGGTCATGGATGGAAGCACTTCGAAGTTTCGTCGCGTGGTCAAACTCGAGCGAAGAGCGGGCCAGGGATTCTGTGCGTGGTCCAGCGAATGAGCGCGAATCGCGTCCAGGACGTGCTCCGTCTCTTCGTCTTCGATTTCGTGTGATGCTGCGGGATAGCTTTTGTTGTCGGCACTGCGGCTCCAGCCCAGCGAAACGGTTGGGGGTTGAGTTGCATGTGGATCACATCACCCCCTGGAGCAAGGGCGGCGAGACGGTGTTGGACAACCTTCAGACCTTATGTTCCCAGTGCAATCTTGGAAAGGGAAATATCCATCCATGAAGCCGTCTAACCTGCGGCTTGAGCTGCCGGGCGCTTCTTCTCTTGAGGAGGGGCCTGATAGCGCCCGCAGCTCAGCCGTACGTTAGGCGGAAGGAAGAGAATGAACACCTTCATTGCTGGCCATCTTCAGGAAGTGCTCGAGCGCGGCGCATCGATCCTTAACGCATGGCGGCGCCAGAAGCTCTCGCTCCGTCGCCGCGCGAAGAACTTCGAGACTTGGCTTCTGGTCGAGCTCGTTCATCAACTATCAGAATCCGGCATCGCCTCCGACGAGATTCAAACAAATGGGCTGGTTGATCGTCTCCCCTTGCGAGCTGTAGGCCTCGCATCGCGACTTCAAGGGCCCAAGCGGAATAGCAGTACCCTGTCACCTGATCTCTCCATTAGAAGCAAGACTCACGGCATTGTCGACGTGGAATTGAAAACGGGGGGCAGCCATGCCGACATTATGGACGATCTTGAGGTCGTTCGTTTCTATTTCGAGAATGGAAGGTCTCGGCCCGAGTTTGCGTGGGTAGTCTTGATCCCGGAAGATGCCGGGCTTTATGCAGCCGTAGAGAAGGGGATGGACGCGATTCTTGATAAAGCGCGCAGACGGGGCATCATTCTGAACTTTCAAGAGATCAGAGATTGTGATTGGCTGCGATTCGCAGTGTGGACTCCATCCGGACAGGTCTCGGCAGCGGCGATCGATTCAGGGCTCCGCCTAACATCGGCTAGAGCCGACGGCG
>JACQOF010000066.1 GCA_016202645.1 bacterium | reverse complement strand
TGCGATCCCTTCGGGGAGCTTTCCCGGCGATTCGACAATGTCCACCGTCGACGCCCGGTCCACATCAAGCGCATCTCGCCCTTTCATGGGCGGCGGGGGTAGTCTGTTCCCCTTTACAGGTCTTTTTATAGATGACATTTGAAAACAGGGCCTAACCCGCTCGTCACACCTTTGTCATATCAAACAACTGTGCGGCTTGGGCGCCAAGGAAACCTTCAAATCGGTTGCGGGCGCCGGTGCGGGCGTCTGTGGCATAGCCGCGTTCGGCGATTTCGAAATAAGCGTAGGTCCATTCCAACGTCTCCGGGCCGCGGTTCCCCCGAACTCTGAAAGACAACTTCACCGCTTCCGTGGAGGATTGCCGGAGGAGACTGCCCGGATCGCCCTCGATTTCTTTTTTCATCGGCACGCCCGCGTTCTTGAGGGCCGCGATGGTTTTGTCGATGCTGTCGAGGGCCGCGACGCCGTGAGAATTGACCGAGGCGGTGAAATGGTTGACTTCGTATCCGTTCAGAAGAACCCAGGCGCCATATTGGGACGCTTTGTCGAGCGCCAGGACGTCGGCCTTTCGGGGCGTGTTCCAGGGGAGGTGGTTGAAGACGCGGATGACGCGCGACAGCAGGCCTGCCCGGTCACGCGCGGAGGCCCCGTCGATCTGATAGAGCCGCGCGAGGTCTTCCGGAGAAAGACCCAGCCGGTGGGTCTTCAGGCTTCGTGCGAGAATGGCCCGGGCCGGTTTCGGGATTTCCCAGGTTTTCAATTCGGAAATAAAGAGCTTCGGAAATTTTGGGTTGGGATGCTCCATGTGGATCGCGCCGAGGTGCTTGTCCGGAAACTCGTAGCAGGCCGCCGGAGAAAATCCGAGGGCCTTGAATATCCGCGCCAGCGTAAAAATCCCCGTCGCCGGATCGGGCCAGGCGATGGTGCGGAAGGCGATGTGGTCGTTGACGAATTTCCCGCCGTGCCGGGCGACGATCTCCTCGTAAGTCCGGACGTGGGACACCCGGCGGATGTACCTGGCCCATAGATCGTCAAATAATTTCAGCGTAAATCTCTCTTTTTCGCTCCCGGCCGGGATGTCCAGGTGCGGCGCTGCATGCGCGGCCGTTCTGAGGCTCATTTCAATCCTCCTGGGCGCCTGGCCCTGTCGGCGAATCGCTTTTCGTCCTTCGGACGCTTCATTTTCTTGTACAGCAAAGACAATTTTTCCGCAACCGGCCGGATGGACGGATGATCCGGGCCGCGAGTCTTCTCGCGAATCGCCAGAAGACGGAGCAACACCGGCTCGGCGTCCCTGTAGCGGCGCAGGCTCACGTGGAGATCCCCAAGTCTCTCCAAGATATCCTCCACATCCGGATGGTCCGGACCCTCTGTTTCTTCTGTCACGGTCAGGGACCTCTGAAGCGCGGTTTCCGCTTCATCGAACCTTGCCAGCGCATGGAGAACGCCCGCCAAGTTATACAGGATGACTCCCGTGTAGGCATGGGCCGGCCCCGGCATCTTCTCCCGAATGCCGAGCGCGCGGCGATGGTAAGTCTCAGCCTGCGCGTACAGGCCCAGATCAGAATAAACTTTGGCAAGATGCGTGTATGCGTCCGCGACGTCCGGATGATCAGGGCCGAATTGTTTTTCGAGGGCCTCAACCACCCGCAGGTGAATGTCGAGCGAATCTGCGGAAGGCTTGCCCTCCTCATACACGAGAACCAGGTTGGACAGGACCGTAAGCACGGCCGGATGGTCTTTTCCGAAAATCTTTTCTCGAATCTCCAGGGCGCGCCGGTAGACGCCGGCCGCAGCCGCCTTTTTTCCCTGATTCCGGTAAAACCCGCCCAGATCCATGAGCGCGTCGGCCACGTCCGGATGGTCCGGGCCGCGGGTGGCGGCCTGAATCTGCAGGGCTCGCTGGAAGGAGAATTCAGCGCGCCCGGAAATTCCGCGGGAAGCATATATCCCGCCAAGTTTTTTCAAGCTCTGCGCAACTTCGGGATGCGTTTCCCCGAACGATTTCACCCGATAATAAAAGGCCGCCTCATAAAGCTGTTCCGCGCGCGACCCGTCCCGCGCGGCCAGAAGATCCGCCAGGCGTTCGAGACTTTCCGCGACTTTCGGATGGCCCGATCCGAATTTCCGTTTTCGGGCCTCAAGCGCCATCCGAAAAAAACGGTGCGCGTCCGAATATCGCTCCTCCAGGGCCGCAGTCCGGCCCAGCTGGTCCAGCGCATCGCCGTCGGCCGGGTCCGGCGCCGCTTTTTTCGGAGGACGGCCCTGGGTCTTCTCGGCCTTCATTATGGATTTCGCTTCCGGTGCAAGGTCCGACGCGGCGGCGCGATCTGTGACGGTCCACGTATCCATTCTAAATTGAAATTCAGCCCGGATCCCGCTGTGGGCCTTCACACTCACCTGCGCACCGTCGTGGAAGCCGGGGGGATAGACGTCGTCCTTGAACGCGAACGCCCGGATATATGAAGCCCCTGTGTCGAACGTCATTTCCCAAAAATGCCACCCGTCCCGGCGGTAACGGATCACCGCGCGACGGAGCGTGGAAACGGGGTTGGAGGGCAGCCATGCGTTTGAGATGCGGTTTACCCAGCCGGTGTCGTTCCGGTAAAAGAGGACCTCGTTTGTGCCGTCCCCATGCCGGAGAAGGCGGACGACATAACCGGTGCGGTTGCCCGTGCGGCTGTCGGACGCCCCGCCGTATCCGAAGGGAGGCAGGGAAAGGCCATCGCCGGGGCCCAAGGCATAGGCGATGAAGAGGGAATTGGAAAGTTCCGTGCCGCCGCCGCCAAACGACAAATCGATCCGGCGTTCGGCGGGCGCCGGCGTTGCGTCGGGGAATCGGGCCTCGACGCCGGCCGGAAGACTGTTCACGTCGCCGGCATATCGGAAGATCAACATTCCCGAGTCCATTCGGGAGACCGCATACCGCGTGTCGAAGGAGGCGCCGTTTCTGGAGACGGCCGTGTCAAAGGGTTCCTGAAAAATGATCTCTCCAAATCCCGGAGAGGAAAACATCGAGCACAGCATCACCAACCACAATACCCGGACTGCCGGACCGCGGATCATGCTCCGATAAAACCAGTATCCCCGGACCGCCGTCAACGGGTCCGGAAATCCGGCACAAAAAAGGCTGAGAGGATCGCCAGAAACCGCGGTTTTTGGTATATCCATCCCCATGTTCAGAATGTCCGTGCTCGGATCGCTGATTCTTGCGCTCCTGGCCCATCCCTCGTTTGCCGCCGGTCAATCCGACGACGAGGACCTCAAGAATATCGCAAAAATGTTCAAGGGGATCACGTTCTCGTCGGATCTGCGGGTGAGATACGAGGGGATCTTTGACGATACGGCGGCGGGGGACAATCGAGGCCGATACCGGTTCCGCGCGGGATTTACCAAACAATTCGGAGATTTCGCGTCCCTGACGTTCCGCGGGGCGTCCGGATCAACCGCGGACCCGACATCCGAAAACCAGACGTTCACGGGCAATTTTACGCCGAAGACATTCCACGTCAGCCAGATTTATGGCGCCGTCCGGCCCTGGCCATGGCTCGAGCTCAAAGCCGGAAAAATGCCGACACCGATGTTCCGCACGTCGCTGGTCTGGGACGCCGACCTTAATCCCGAAGGCGCGGCGGAGACGTTCAAATTCAAAACCGGCCGGGGACTCTTCATCGCGACGCTTGGACAGTTTTTCATCAACAGTTCCTCGACGACCGAAGACGGTTATCTGCTCGCCTATCAATCCGGCTGGCAATTTGAAAGCCGGAACGGCGCCCGATGGATGATTCTTCCGTCCTACACGCAGGTCATTCGGCCAAACTCCACGCTTGCTGTCGGCCTGAACGGCAATCTGACGAACGCCGCCGGCACCGCACTGGTCTCCGATTTCAGAATCATCAACATTCCGGTCAAATTCGAAACCACGCTCGGCGGGAAAATCCCCTTCGCGTTGGAACTGGATTATGCGAAAAATCGCGGGGCGCGGGCGCTTGCGGGAAGGAAATACGACGAGGGCTTTTTGGCCGAACTGGCTCTGGGACGCGAAAAAAACAAGGGCGATCAGATGTTCAAATATCGGTACGCCGACATCGATCCGGACGCGGTCCTTTCAGCGTTCGCGGACAGCGATTTTTCGTTTACCAACAGCCGGGGACACCGGTTTGAACTCGATTACGTCCCCTGGAACCACCTGAAACTCACGGCGGCGGCATTTCTCCTCAAACCCGTCCGGGCAAGCACCCGGCCGGACAGGGTCCGGATACAGATCGACGCGTTGTTGTGGTTCTAAGTCCTCAAGCTGACAGCCTGATACTCCCGCCTTTTCTCGCCGATGTAGATCTGCCGCGGCCGGCCGATCTTGAACGCCGGGTCGGCGTGCATTTCCTTCCAGTGCGCGATCCAGCCCGGCAGGCGGCCCATAGCGAAGAGCACCGTGAACATGTTGGTCGGAATGCCGAGCGCCCGGTAGATGATGCCGGAATAGAAATCGACGTTGGGATAGAGCTTGCGCGAAACGAAATAGTCGTCCTTGAGCGCGATCTCCTCCAAGCCCAGCGCGATGTCGAACAGCCGGTCGGTCCGGCCGAGCGCGCTGAGAACTTCGCCGCAGGCCTTTTTCAAAATCCGGGCGCGCGGGTCGAAATTCTTGTAGACCCGGTGGCCGAATCCCATCAGCCGCACGCTGTTTTTTTTGTCCTTGACCTTGCTCATGAACGACGCCGGCGTCTCGGCGCCGCGCTCGATCTCCTCCAGCATCTCGATCACCGCCTGGTTCGCGCCGCCGTGCAGAGGCCCCCAGAGGGCGCTGATGCCGGCTGAAACGCTGGCAAAGAGATTCGCCATGGAGCTTCCGACCAGCCGCACGGTGCTCGTCGAGCAGTTCTGCTCGTGGTCGGCGTGGAGAATCAGAAGAAGGTCCAGGGCTTTGGCCAGGGCCGGCTCGACGGCGTATTCCTCGCAGGGCGTGGCGAACATCATGTGGAGGAAGTCCGCCGGGTAGTCGAGGCTGTTCATCGGGTAGACGAAGGGCTGGCCGATGGAGTGTTTGTAGGAATAGGCGGCGATGGTCGGCATCTTGGCCACCAGCCGAAGGGCTGCGCCGTCCACCTGCTCGGCGTTTCGGGGGTCCGCCAGTTCCTTGTAGAAAGCCGACAGCGCCCCGACGACGGCCGAGCAGACCGCCATCGGATGGGAATCCTTGGGCAGGGCCTCGTAAAACCGTTTGAGGTCCTCATGGATCATCGTGTGATGCTTGACTTCGTACTCGAACCGGCCGAACTCTTTCTCCGACGGGAGCCGCCCGTAAATGAGGAGGTGGGCGACTTCGAGAAAGTTGCTGTACTCGGCGAGCTGTTCGATCGGATATCCGCGATAGCGCAGGATCCCGCGCTCGCCGTCCAGAAACGTGATGGCGCTCCGGCAGGCGCCGGTATTGACGAATCCGGGATCCAGCGTGACCAGACCGGTCTGGCCTCGAAGATTCGAAACGTCTACGGCCCGCTCGCCTTCACTGCCTTCCACCACCGGGAAACTGACGGCCTTGCCGTCCCATGCAAGCGTTGCCTGGGGATTATTGGATTCCGCCATGCCGCCTCCAGAATCTGCGAATTTCATGCCGCGGCGCCAAGCGCCCTGAGAACGGATGTAACAGATTTTATGAAAATCGGATATGAAAAAATGGGGGCCGCGTCAGCGGCCCCCTTGCACCTGAACGGCACCTCTTATCGAAAGCGTCAATCTCGGACCTTACCGGCAAAGGGGGGGTCGCGGAGATTTACGGGGCCGTTGATGTTCGGTATGTATCCTTTGTCTTCAGCCGGTGTAGGCGCGTCTCGCGCGTTTTGGCCGAGACCACCGCCGCGATCACCTGGCCGTCCATCACCACCAGGGCGGAAACGGACCCCTGGACCACGGGGGTGGCGCCGCTGATCTCCAGCGACGGGCCGGCCGCGCCGCGGGTCACCTTGAGGACCGCGATCCTGGACCGGTGGTCCTCGGCCTTCAGGAAAAATCCGCCGCTCACGTCCGGGTTGTTGATCGCAACGATCAAATCCTCCCCTCCGTCTTTGTCCGCGTCGGCCGCCAGGGGCGGGACGTAATGTTTTTCGGCAAAACGTTCGACCCGCCGGGGAAGTTCGAGAGGCGGCCGGCCAACTCTGAGTCCGGCTTTCGCCGACAGCTCATCCCTCACCCACAGGCTGATGTCCTCATCTTTCTCGATCCGCGCGAGTTTGCCCTCGCCGGGGTCGGAAAACCGGCCGAATTCAAACAGCCCTGTTCCGGGGGGAAGGGGCAGATTCCAGAGGGGTTTGGGCAGAAGTCCCGGCCGGACCATTTCGACCACGACCGGACCGACGTCCTGATTCAGCCTCTGCGAAACAAGAACGGGTCCGTCCTTGCGATAGATTTTGCCCTCCGTCTGGCCCTCGACCTCTTTTTTACCCCGGCGCGAGACATAAAACGTCGTGAGGATGCGTCCGTCCGAATGGATGCTCGACACGAAAAACCGGATGGGATCCCGCGCGGCGGCCCGGCTGGCCGTCGGCGTTTCGATGAATCCCCCCGACACGGCGGTCCCGGCGGGCTGGATGACGTCGAGGGTCTTCCAGTTCCGCCCGGAGGATTTCAGGAGGAAGACCGACTTGTCGGAGACGGCCAGACAGAACGGCGCGCCCGTCGGTCCCTCCAGATCGAGGCTGACGACCTCCAGCGGGATGGGGGCGAAGACCGGTTCGAGCGCATAGGGCGGCGCGTCGTCCAGTTCCACCGGCCAGGACATCCCCGGACAGGCGAGCAGGGCCAGAACGGCAAGAATGAAAACCCCTCTGTGTCGGTAAATCAAACTCTATTTCGCTCCTTCGCTTTTCTTCTTGTGCTCATGAACCTTACCTTTACGCTTGTCAAAATTGAACTTTTCCTTCTCGAAGGGATTGTCCGCGCGGTGGCACTGCCGGCACGTGGCCTCGGTCGGAATGGTGAGCCCCGCGGCAACCGCCTTCTCCCGGTTTTTCATGATCGCGACTTTCCCGTAGTCCGCGCCGGCGCCATGGCAGGCCTCGCAGGACACGCCCTCGTGGACGGCCTTGCCGGTTTTCTCGTCATACCCCGTCGTGTGGCACGACAGGCACGTCTTGAACTCACCGGTCTTCACAAATTGGACGCCGGTGTCCGTGACGACCGCGACCTCCGGATCGACCTTGAGGTCCTTCGGCATTTTCTTGACGGTGTTCACAGCCGTCGCGTGTTTGGTTTTCTCCCACGTCTCGAACTGCAGTTTGTGGCACTTCTTGCACTTGTCGGTCCCGGCAAATTCGTGTTTGGCCGCCGGGGGTTTGGCTTCGGCGGCGGACTTGGTCTCCGCCGCAAACCCCGCCGCCGGCCAGAGCAGGAGCGCCAGGCACAGGATCGAGAAAATCACGGCGAGAAAAACGCCGGTAACCAGAAACGTCCTCTCCATCAGATTCACGTCCCTCTCACTAAGTCCCATCCTGATTTCCTCCTGACCGGTTCCGTTCCCCGCCCCCCGGATTTCGGGAGGCGGGGCGGAATCGGATTTTGGTCGAATGCCTAACCCTGAACGATCACCAGATGTACTGAAGTTCGGCCACAAGCTCGTTGCGATGCACCGGCGCCGCCACCGTCTGATCGCGCTTGCCGATCCATTCCAGCACCAGATGGCCGTATTCAAAGGGCTCGATCTGGAGCCCCACAACATTCTGCCGGATGAGATCCGAAACCTTCCGGTCCTTGTCCAGATCGATGAACTCGTGCCGGACATACATCGACATCGGCAGAGACATCTTCACGTACTTCTCGAGCTCATACATCGACAGCTGGCCGTAATACATCTTGTTCTTGGTCTTGGGTCCGGCCAGCGCGACCTTCCGGTCGCCCCATGACCAAAACCCGGTCAGCTTGTAGTTGTCCCTGACGTAATGGCTCATCACGGCGTGGCGAGTGAAGCCGCTGTTAAAGTTCTTGAAGTTGGACAGCTCGCCGTCGTAGAAGTAGTAACCGATCATGCTTCCGTTGTCGTCGAAGACATAATCGACGGTGCCGTAGAAGTCCCGGTGGTTGTCGGTGTCGGTGGTGTTGAAGGTGCCGGAAGTTCCGCCGCCGTTCACCAAGCCGAGCGCCAGGTGCAGGTTGTCGTGTTGCCGGGTGTACTCGGCTCCATAATCCCGCTTGAAGAACGAATAGCCGGTCCTCGCCGCGGCCAACGTGGTGTCCTCCTGGGTCAGGACCAGAGGCCGGCTGTAGGAAAGCCGCGCGCCGCCGCCGAACCGGTGGATCAGGGACGGCATGATCTGGCCCACTCGGACGGAGTTGTAGCGCGGACCGTCGGCCGATGTCCACTGCAGAAAGGACTCGGCCAGTTTGGTTCTCGCGCCGTCATCGCTCTCTGGCAGGGTGGTGCCGGTCTGCTTGCCGGCGTTTTCATGGAGATAGACTTCCGTGAAGTAGGAAAACTGGGGCGTCATCGCGCCGCCCGTGTAAATGGCAAATGCGTGATGCTCGAACTTCGTGCGGGGACTGCTGGTCTCGCCGTACTTATACCGGATTTTAGTGGCGAAGGACATATGGTCGTTGATGTTCGGCCCCGCCTTCTCCTCTTCGTAGCGGTGGCCCCGGCGCAAAAACTCCTGGCCATCCTTGTTCAAGTCCCACTGCCCCTGATGACAGGCGCTGCAGGAGACGCTGTACTTGCGCCCCCACGCCGCGATGGCGTCCGCCGGTTCGCTGGTCGCCGCCAAAAACCCGATGGCGAGCATGAGCATGGCGATCACGAACCCAATTCGACGGTCATTCATGCTGTGAACCCCCTTTGCTTTGAAGCGAAGCGCCTTCAGGTGCCCCGCGTTTTTTCCGTATCGAAGATGGGACAAATGCACGGCGCGATAAACCCCGTAGACTGTCCGTTGTTTGTCCGTATCCCCCCAAGGTGCAAAAGGGGTACCCGACCGCGCGCCGGAGGCGCATTTATTGTTCAATGGATTGATACCTATAGGATTATAGATTTATCGGGTGGTCATCGGCGGGTTGTGGTATTGTCTGAAGGCGGGACAATTGTCTTATTGCATGACAGCCGGGCATCTGACCCCGGCATTCGGCATTTCGGCATTCTTCTAGTAATCGGTCGCGGTAGAGGGTGGGCAAACATTTTGACCTCGTCATGCCCGCGAAAGCGGGCATCCAGCTCATTCTGAGTGAATCTGGATCCCCGCTTTCGCGGGGATGACGGCATTTGGCAGTCAAATCCACCCATAACTGAGGCATTACACATTTTATTAGCTATGATTTATATAATATGTTAGTAAT
>JACQOF010000064.1 GCA_016202645.1 bacterium | reverse complement strand
TGGTCATGCTTGAGATGCTCTGCGGCGAGCGCCTCTCGTTCAGCTACATCCGGATCGGCGGCGTCGACGGGGACACGACGCATGGGTTCATGGACAAGCTTGGCGAGTTCGTCGAGCTGTTTCCCAAAAAAATACGCGAGTATAATCGTCTTCTCACGGACAATTTCATTTTCCGGAAGCGGACCGCCGGCGTCGGCGTTCTGCGGCCCGACGTCGCGATCGCCTACGGCGTCACCGGCCCGTGCCTCCGCGCGTCCGGGGTCCGGCAGGACGTCCGGCGGGACGAGCCGTACTCGGTTTATCCGAAACTCGAGTTCGACATCCCGGTCGGCACGGCCGATCACGGGGGGCCGATCGGCGACGCCTGGAACCGGTACAACGTGCGGATGAAGGAACTGGAAGAAAGCACGAAAATCCTTCGGCAGTGCATCGATCAAATGCCGGCGGGCCCGGTCCTGGCGGAAAAAGTCGGCCGGGTCAAGCCGCCCAAAGGCGAGGCCTATACGCGCTCTGAAAACGCCCGGGGGGAACTCGGGTTTTACATCGTGAGCGACGGGTCCATGCAGCCGGCCCGGGTCAAGGTCCGTTCGCCGAGTTTCTCGAACATCAGCGTTCTGCCGGAACTGGCGAAGGGCGCGATGGTGGCGGACGTGGTGGCGATCATCGGGAGTTTGGATATTGTGCTCGGAGAAATAGACCGATGACCCTCCTTCGCGGCGTCCGCCTGCGGCTCCTGAGTGCTTCGGAGGGCGGGGATTCCATTCTGCGAAGCCCCCAGAAGCGCCAGCGTAGTCCGGGCGAAGCAGAATGAATGAGTTGGCGCGGTTCCTGCCCACGTTTCTTGAAGGCTTCAATCTTTCTCTGCCGCAAAATCTGGTGCCGGTCGTGGCGATGTTTTTGTGCGGGTCGATCGTGGCCGCCGCGATGGGGCTGTCGGCCGCGGTGCTGGTGTGGGCCGAGCGGAAACTCGCCGGGCATTTTCAGTGCCGGCTGGGGCCCGTGTATGTCGGCGGGAAGTTCGGCTGGCTGCAGTCGATCGCGGACGGGATCAAGTTGTTCTTGAAAGAGGACATCATCCCGACGGACGCCGACCGGCCGCTCTTCCGGCTGGCGCCCTATCTGGCCGTCATCGGAGTCCTCGCGGCGTTCGTCGCGTTTCCGATATCCGAGCATCTCCTGGTGGCGGACCTCAACATCGGCATTTTTTTCATCCTGGCGGTCCTGACGGTCGAAGTCTTCGGCGTGATCCTCGCCGGGTGGGCCTCGAACAACAAGTGGTCGCTTCTCGGCGCGATGCGCGCCGCCGCGCAGATGGTTTCCTCCGAAATCCCGATGGGCCTTGCGATCCTTCTTCCGGTCATGACGGCGGAGAGCCTGTCCCTCAAGACCATCGTGGCGGACCAGTCCGGCGGGATTCTGAAATGGTACGTGTTCCAGCCGCCGTTTTTCATGGCGGTGGCGTTTCTGATTTTCTTCGTGGCGGGCCTTGCGAGCCTCAAGCGTTCACCCTTTGATCTGCCGGAAGCCGAATCGGAGTTGACCGCGGGATTTCACACGGAGTATTCCGGAATGCGGTTTTCGTTTTTCTTCATGGCCGAATACGCCGGAATGCTGCTCGTGTCGGGCCTTGCGGCGTTGCTCTACCTCGGCGGCTGGCACGGCATTCTTCCGGGCCAGTCCGGCGTGGAATGGTTTCTTCTGAAGACTTCCTTTCTTCTGTTCGTCATGATCTGGATCCGCTGGACCTTGCCGCGCCTGCGGATCGACCAGGTGGTGTACGTCGGCTGGAAAGTGATGACGCCGTTCGCGCTGGTGTGTGTTTTGGGCCAGGCCGCCGCCGTTCATTTCAGGGGAGGCTGAGGCATGTCGCCCGTCAAAACCTATTTTTCAGACGTCTTCATGGGCCTCTGGACCGCGATGGTGGGGATGTCGATCACGCTGAAGTATCTTTTTTCGAAGCCCGTCACGGAGATGTATCCGGACGTCAAGCCCAAGACCCCGACGCGCTATCGCGGCCTGCACGTGTTCGAAGAGGAGAAGTGCATCGGCTGTTACGTCTGCGCGAAAGCCTGCCCGGTCGACTGCATTGAAATCGGCGTCGTGCGCAAGGGCAAGGAAATCAAAATCACAAAATTCGACATTGATTATCAGAAATGCATGTTTTGCGATCTCTGCTGCGAGCCCTGCCCGGCCCACTGCATCCACATGGGGCCCGAGTTCGAACGGGCCTCCTTCACGCGGTCCGGGACGATTCTTCAATTCGCGACGCCGAAGGAGTTGTCGGAGGACGAGAAGAAGATCGAGAAAGTTGCGCGCAAGTAAATCATCTGGAGTGTTGAATGAGCGCTGAGAGAGTTGCTTTCTATATTATATCGGCCTTGATCTTAGGCGGCGCCGTCGCGGTGCTGTTTTCGCGTATCGTCATCCGCGCGGTGGTATATCTCCTGGTGAGCCTTTTCGGGGTCGCGGCCCTCTATATTCTTCTCCGCGCGGATTTCCTGGCGGCGGTGCAGGTCCTCGTCTACATCGGCGGCATCACGGTCCTCATGGTTTTCGGCGTGATGCTGACCGGCGCGGGACGTCTCGACGCGCCGCCGTCCGGTTCGTGGAAAGCCTTTTACGCCGGCGTATCCTCTCTGGCGCTTCTCGCGCTACTCGGCATCGTTGTCGGCCGCACCACTTGGCCGACCGGCGGGATTCTTCCGGAAGAGGGGTCGACCTCCATTCTGGGCGAACTCTTCCTGCGTCAGCATGTGATGGCTTTCGAGGTCGCCTCGGTTCTGCTCCTGGTGGTGCTGGTCGGCGTCGCCCTCTTTATCCGGCTGGGCCGTCGGAAGGTGGCGGTGTAATGGTGAGTCTGACGGAGTATCTGGTCGTCGCGGCGTTGCTTTTTACAATCGGCCTACTCATTGTTCTTTACCGCAGCAACGCCATTTTGGTTTTGATCGGGATTGAACTCATGCTGAACGCCGCGAACATCAACTTCGTGGCGTTCTCCCAGGCCCTCGGCGGACACGCCGGGCAGGTTTTCGCGGTGTTCGTCATTGTGGCCGCGGCGGCGGAAGCGGCCGTTGCGATCGCGATTGTGGTCCTGCTTCACCAGAACCTCGGGACGATCGACGTCGAGAAGGCGCGATACTTGAATGGTTGAGACCTTCGAGGCCCTGAAGATCCCGTGGCTCATGGACGCGATTTTCTATCCGTACTTCGCGGCCTTTGCGATCATCATTCTGTTTCTGCGCCGAAACGAAAAACTGGCGATGGCGGTCTCTCTCCTGGCGTCGTCGACGGTTCTGGCCTCCACCCTCATGCTTTTTACGCGCCATTACGGCCTGGCCGCGGGACATTCCGAGGTTCTGCCGCCGGTGTCGTACACGCTGAAGTGGCTGTCCACGGGATCCGCCACGTTTGAATTTGGGTACCTCGTCGATTCCCTGACGGTGCTCATGCTGATCGTCGTGGAAGTCGTCAGTTTTCTCGTGCAGGTGTATTCGATCGGCTACATGCACGGTGACAAGGGCCGCGCGCGGTTTTACGCGTACCTTTCGCTTTTTTCCGGATCCATGACGGCGCTGGTGATTTCGCCGAATCTTCTGCAGACCTATATTTTCTGGGAACTGGTGGGACTCTGCTCATATCTCCTCATCGGATTCTGGTGGCACAAGCCCGAAGCGGCCGCGGCCGCGAAGAAGGCGTTTGTGATGACGCGATTCGGGGATCTCGGTTTGTTTCTCGGTCTCCTCATGCTGCTCTACACGCGCGGCAACGTCGCTTTCACCGATTTCGGCGCGATGGGCCTCTCGGCCGGACTTGCTACCTGTATTTCGCTTCTGATCTTCTGCGGTGTCGTCGGCAAGAGTTCGCAGTTTCCCCTGCACGTGTGGCTGCCGGACGCGATGGAAGGTCCGACGCCGGTTTCGGCGCTGATCCACGCCGCGACGATGGTCGTGGCGGGCGTGTATCTTCTGTCGCGCTCCGCGCCGATTTTCATGGCCTCGCAGACCGCCCTCCACGTGATTTTTCTTTTCGGCGCCGTGACCGCCTTCGTCGCCGCGACGATGGCCTGCGTCCAGCGGGACATCAAAAAAGTATGGGCCTACTCTACGATTTCCCAGCTCGGATACATGGTGCTTGCCTTCGGTGCGGCAAGTTCGCTTTCCAGCATGTTCCATTTGTTCACGCACGCCTTTTACAAAGCCCTGCTGTTTCTCGCCGCCGGAAGTTTCATCCATCACGCCGGATCGAACGATCTTTTCGACATCGCCCGAAAGGGCGGCCGGCGGATGTGGATCACGTTCGGGACGACGGTGGTGGGCGCGCTGGCGCTGGCGGGGATTTTCCCGTTTTCGGGATTTTACAGCAAAGACGCGATTCTGGTCGCGGTCCAGGCGATGGGCAGTCCGGTCGGGTATGGCCTCGTGATGTTCACCGGGTTTCTCACGGCCTATTACTCGTTCCGTGTCGTTTTTATTCTCTGCCGCCGGCCTGACGAACATAGCGGGCATGGTAGCCATGATTCCCCCTTCGTGATGACAGGCCCGCTCCTGATCCTGGCGATCGCGACATGCTTCGTCGGGCGCTGGGAGCACGGCTTCGGCGCCTACTATCTGGGCGCGTCTCACGGCGGCGTCCATCTGGACGTGGCGATCCCGGCGTCGATCCTCGCGATCCTCGGGTTGATCCTGGCGGCGGTCTCTTTTGCCGGCGGGAAAAACGAGGACGGCGTGGTGGACCGCCTGCCGATGATGGAGATTCCTCGGCAAAAATATTATCTCGACGACTTTTATTACTGGGTGACGCAGAAAATCGTTCTCGGCTGTTCGCGCCTCTGCGCCTATGTCGACCGGCACTTCGTGGACGGCAGTGTCAACGGCGTGGCCGAAACCGTGCGGTGGCTGGGCGATAGGTGGTCGCGGCTTCAGACCGGCCGGATCCAGCAGTACCTGAACGCGCTGGTGTTCATGGTATCGGTGCTGGGACTTGGCATTTATCTGGCGGTGATGTGATGGACGTCGGCGTATTGACCGCAATGTGGGTCGCCCCGATGATCGGGGTCTTGATCCTGATTTTCCTGCCGCGCGGCGCGGACCTCGCCGTCCGGCTGGTTTCGCTTGCGGCCGCGTCCGTCACGCTGGTTCTGTCGTTTTACGTCTACATCAAGTTCGACCCGCGGGGCGGATTCCAGTTCGTGGAGGACATGATGTGGATCGACTATTTCGGCGTACGGTACCACCACGGCGCGGACGGCCTGTCTGTGCCGCTTCTCATGCTGACGTCGATCGTCATTTTCTGCGGCATTCTTTCCTCCTGGGACGGGATCAAACAGCGCGTGAAGGAATTCCACATCCTGATGCTGCTTCTGGTCGCGGGGGTTTTCGGCGTGTTCATGTCGCTCGACGCCGTGTTCTTCTTTATTTTTTACGAGATTGCGGTCCTTCCCATGTACCTCCTGATCATCGTCTGGGGATCGACCCGCAAGGAATATTCGGGAATGAAACTCACGCTCTACCTGCTCTTCGGGTCGGTGTTCGTCCTCATCGGCCTCATCGCGCTTTATGTCCACACCGGCATGAAAACGACGGACCTTCTGCTGATGAAGGAACTCCTGATTGCCAACCCGCCGTCCGATCTGTTCGTGCATACCGTTTTTCCGCTGCTCTTTGTGGGGTTCGGGATGCTTGCCGCCCTCTGGCCCTTCCACACCTGGTCTCCGGACGGCCACGTGGCGGCGCCGACCGCCGCGTCGATGCTTCATGCGGGCGTGCTGATGAAGCTTGGGGCATTCGGGATCCTGCGGGTTGGTGTGTTTCTTCTGCCGGAAGGCCTGCGCTACTGGGCGGACGTGATTGTGGCGCTGTCGCTGGTGAACATCGTCTACGGCGCCTTCGTCGCGATGCACCAGACGGACTTCAAGTTCATGATCGGTTACTCGTCGGTTTCGCACATGGGCGTCGTGATGTTCGGAATCGGCATGCTGAACTACGAGGGATTTGTGGGCGCCGCGTTTCAGATGTTCGCGCACGGCGTCATGACGGCGCTGTTCTTCGCCTGCGTCGGCGCGATCTACGACCGCGCGCATACCCGGCGGATTGACGCCTTCGGCGGCATTTACGAACGGATGCCGGTTGTGTGCGGCGTTTTCCTGTGCGGAGGCCTTGCGGGATTGGGTCTTCCGGGATTCTCCGGTTTCGTCGCGGAGTTTCTGGTGTTCTGGGGTGCGTTCAAGGCCCATCCGATCGTGGCGGCGGTTGCGCTGGTGGGCCTGGTGCTGACGGCGTTTTATGTTTTGCGCGCGTTTCAGCGCGCGTTCTACGGCACGCCCAATCCCAAATGGAGCCACCTGACGGACTCATCCGCAATCCAGAATGTCGCCTATGCGATCCTGGTCGGAACGATGCTCCTCTACGGCATCTATCCGCGCCTGTTTCTCGATGTCGCTGAAACCGACCTCCGGAGACTTCTGGCGATGGTGACCGCGGCATGATGCTCGACAAGCTCTCCGCCGTGATTCCCGAAGCCTACACGCTCGGGCTGGCTTTGTTCTGGCTGGTTGTTTCGGTGGTCCGGCCCGGACGCGACTATACGCGCCTGTCGATCCTGCTCGGCGCGGTCGGCGTGGTTCTGGCGTTCCAGTCGACGTTTGGCGAAAGCGCCCTCGGCGGCGTGGCGACGCAAGTCCGGTTTTACGGCGCGTACCGGATTGACCTCTATTCCCAGGGGTTCAAATTGCTGTTGGCTCTTGGCTATCTGCTGATCTTGAATCTTCCAAAATCGGGCCAATCGCTTCTCAAAACATCCCAGGCGGAATACCATTTCCTGCTCGCGACCGCGCTGTTCGGGATGATGCTGCTCACCAGCGTCTACGACATGCTGCTTCTGTACCTCGCGATGGAAACGACTTCCTACAGTTTCTATGTCCTGTGCGTTTTGCGCCGCCGCCTGACGGAATCGACGGAAGCGGGCCTCAAGTATGTTCTCTTCGGCGCGGCCTCCTCGGCGGTCATGTTGTTCGGGATCGGGTATCTCTACGGCCTGACCGGCACGACGTCTCTGCCCGGCGTTTTCTCGCGGTCGGTGGAACTGGGAACTTCGCCGGGATTTCTTTTCGGCGTGTTTCTGCTTTTCGCGGGACTTCTGTTCAAACTCTCCGCGTTCCCGTTTCATTTCTGGGCCCCGGACGTCTACGAAGGCACAAGCAACCAGGTGGCGGCATATCTCGGGACCGTGGCGAAAGTCGCGGCAACCGCGCTGGCGCTTCGGATCGCTTCGATGATGCCGAACGCCCCGCTTTTGTTGAACGCGTTTCTCTGGGTCTCGGCGATCGCGTCGATGACCTACGGAAATTTCGTGGCGATCCGGCAGACCGACATGAAGCGGATGCTGGCCTATTCGGGGATCGGCCACATCGGCTACATTCTCGTGGGCGTGCTGGCGGCGATCAACATGGGCGAGCCGGGATACACCGCGACGATCTACTACGCGGGCATGTACCTCATCATGAATTTCGCGGCGTTCCTCGTCGTCCACGCCTGTCTCGACGAAACGGGCGGCGCGCAGATCCGGAATTTCAACAATCTGCACCGCCGCTCGCCGCTTTTGTGCGCGACCCTCGTCATCTCGATGTTCACGCTCGGCGGCATCCCGCCGATGGCGGGATTTTTCGGCAAGCTCTACCTGTTCATGACGGCCTATCAGGGCGGTTTCGTGTGGCTGGTGGTGCTCGGCCTCCTGAACAGTTTTGTCTCCCTCTATTATTATTTGCGCGTCTGCAAGGCGGCCTTTTTGGATCCGGGCGATTCCCCCCAGCCGGAGATCGTGCCGTGCCTGCGGCGTTCGGCGCTCTGCGTTGCCTTGATCGGTTACATGGTCCTCTTCGGATTTTTCTCCAACGCCGTCGACAAATACGCCAATCTCGCCCGATCCCTGTTTTAGCCCGAGCTCGTGGCGGTCGTCAACGGCGCTTGTTGTCGTCGGATTTTCCCTGCACGGCCTTTTGACCGGCGGACTCATGCAGGCGGACGTCCTGGCCTATGAACGCGCCTTCGAGCTGAACCACGAGCAAGTTTCCTACTGGCTGAGTTTGTTTTCACTCCTCACCGGCGTCTGCGGCGGCCTGGCCGGTCTCTTCGCCGATCTCTGGGGCGCCGGCCGTGTCTACCGGATGTCGCTGGTTCTTTCCGGTCTAGGCCTGATGGCGTTCGGCTCGGCGCTGCCCGGTCTTGTCCTGCCCGGGTTTTTCCTCGCGGGCTTCGGCATCGGCGGCCTCTTTGTCGGAAATATTCTTGTATCGCAGGCCGACGTCTCGTCGCCCAATCGCGCGATCAACCGTCTCCACGCGTCGCATGGCATCGCGCGGACCGCCGGCGTCGCGCTGTCGATAGTTGCGATCGGGTATTTCTGGCAGATGAGTTATCTCGTGCTGGGCGCGGCGGCGCTTGCCTTGGGCGCTCTCTACAGACCCGCGTCATCCTCCCCCCCTGTAATAAATCTCTCGGGAACCTCCCATCCGGATTCAAGTGCCCTGGCGTCCATAAGTCTTCCTCTATTGAGCGCGGGATTCATCCTCTACATGACGGCTGAGATCGTTCTCGTGACGTGGCTGCCGGCCTACATGGAAGTCGTGCGGGGCTGGTCCTCGGGTTCGGCGAAATTCGCATACATCGTGTTTCTCGCCGGCCTGATTTTCGGCCGCCTGTGGAGCGCCGCGAAATGTCCGACGGAATTTTCCGCCGCGGCCTGCCGGAATCTGGCGCTGGCGCACGCCGTCCTGCTCCCCGTTTTTCTCTACGCTTCGCATCCGGCCTTTCTGCTCGGCCTGCTGTTCGCCGCCGGCTGGTGCGAAGGCCCGGGCTGGACGGCGCTCTACGCGTACGCGATCCGCCGGTGCCGCGGTTGGGAAGGCCGGCTGACCGGCGTGATCTACGTGGTCTGTTGTTTCGGCATCATCCTCTGCACGGCCGCCAGCGGCGTCATGGCCGAGCGCTGGGGTATCTCCAGCATTTTCATTCTGGTGGTCCTGGCTCACCTCCTGTTCAGCGGTGTCTTCTATCTCCTGCTCGGCAGGCAAACAAATAAACCTATAAACTTAGGTCTGACCCCCTGACCGCGGAACCCCTTAACACGAATGGCACGAATCAAACGAATGACACGAATAAAACATTTACCCTATGGTGGTATTCGTGACATTCGAAACCATTCGTGCCATTCGTGAACGCCCTGATGACCCCATGAACGATCGGCGGTACATCACCCGGATATTCATCCCGGCCCTTGGGATTCTTCATCTTTTCAATTTCGCATCGCTGGCTGAGCAAGTCCAACGGTGTATGGGATCGGATGGGCTGCTGCCGGCGGCGGAATATGTCCGCCGTTTATGGGACGACACGGGCCTGTCGATGCTGGACCGGATCGTTGAATGTCCAAGTCTGTTTCTGTGGTTTTCGAGCGACGCGGTTCTTGTCGGAGGCGCGTGGCTGGGCGTTGCGCTTGCGGTCCTGGCGGGGATCGGTATTTACAGCCGGGTCTGTTTTGCGGCGATGTTTGTGCTGTACGCGAGTTACATCGAAGTCGGCGGACTGCTCTACAGTTTCCAGTGGGACTCGCTGATCCTCGAAACGACTTTCCTGGCCATTCTCCTGCCGTGCAGTGGTCTGTTCTTTTGCAACTGGCGCCGCGGCGCCGACCCCCTGACGGCATGGCTTTTCCGGTGGCTGATGGTTCGGCTCTACCTCGAGTCCGGCCTCGCAAAACTTTTTTGGGGCCCGGACACATGGGCGACTCTGGATGCGATGCGCCGCTATTACGAGACGGCGCCGATTCCGACTGTCCTGGGGTGGGTGGCGCATGCTTTGCCGGAATCCTGGCACCAGTTCGAGACCGGCGCGACGCTCTGCATCGAAATTCTCGGATCCACCCTGATCTTTGCCGGGCTGGCGTGCCGCCGTCTGGCGTTTGTGATCTTCACCGCGTTTCAAACCGCGATCCTCCTGACGGCCAACTACGGCATTTTCAATTATACCTCGCTGGCCCTTCATCTTTTCCTGCTGACCGACGCCGATATCGCGGGCGTTTGCCGGCTGGTCCCTTCCCTGCGAGCGCGCTTCGCCGACATCTCCGCTGAGCCCCTCCGCCCGCGCTGGTGGGTCTATCCTCTCTCGCTCGTCATTGTCGTTTTTTCGCTCATCGAGTTCCTGATGCTGGCCGGGGGTCAGGCGATCCACACCACGCGGGTCGGTCAGTGGGGCCGCTACATCCATGCGACCCATATATCGAGCCGGTACCATCTGTTCGGCCCGATCGATCCGATCCGGTACGAGATGGTTTTCGAGGCCAGCCCGGATTTTCAAACGTGGTACGAGTACGAATTTCCCTACAAAGCAGGCGCCCTCGACCGTCCGCCGCCGTTTGTCGCGCCGCACCATCCCCGCGTCGATTTCCGGCTGTGGTTCGAGAGATATCCGCTCCGCTGGGGAAACGCCGCGATGCCGTATCCGGACGCGTCCGCGGCCCCGCAGGCTCTGCCGTCCTACGTCGGAAAGCTCGCGGTCCAGCTTTTGGAGGAACCGAACCTGGCGCTCCGCCATTTCGTGAATGATCCGCTGAACGGAACGAAACCCGCGGACGTGCGGATCACGTTTTACCATTATCGCATGACCCGCCGCGGCGCGCCGGAGTCAAAGGAGCGTTACTGGGACCGGGAAAAGGTCGGAACGCTCTACGTCGATCCGAACCTCGGAAAAGAGGGCCGCCCGACGGCCGTGCCGCAACGGACGACGGTTCGGCCGTGAGAGCCGGAGCGAAGGCTTAAGGCCGAGCTAGTTTTTTCCCTTGAGATACTTCAGATACTTGTTGTCGGTGGTGAGGATGAGGGTGGTTTTGTCGTCCATGGTGCGGCGGTAGGTTTCGAGGGAGCGGAGGAATTCGTAGAAGGGCGGGTCCTGGCTGTAGCTTTCGGCGTAGATTTTGGTGGCGAGCGCGTCGGCGCGTCCGCGGATTTCGATGGCCTGGCGGTATCCTTCCGAGGAGATGCGTTTCAGTTCCTGTTCCATTTTCCCGAGGATTTTCTGGCGTTCGCCTTCGCCTTCCGACCGCGTTCGTTTGGCGATCCGGGTGCGTTCGGAGATCATGCGCTGGTAGACGGAGGCCTGGACGTCCTGGTTGTAGTTGATGCGCTTGATCTGCAGATCAACGATCTCGATCCCGAAATCCTTGACGCCTTCCCGGGCCCGCTCCAAAATCAGGCGGGTGATCTGATTCCGCCCGAGCTTGATGGGCTGGCGGGCCTCTTCGGGCAGAATCGCCTCGTCGAGAAACTGCATCGGCCGGTTGGACATGCGGACGGTTTCGAACTGGACCATGCCTGTGACGATGTCGCGGGTGGCGTTGTCGAGGATGTCGTCAAGCCGGGACTGGGCATACACCTCGTTTTTGAGGCGCTGATAGAAAATGAGAGGATCGGTGATCCGCCACCGGGCGGTGGCGTCGACCCAGATAAATTTTTTGTCCTTGGTCGGCATCTGATTGGCCTCGCCGTCCCATTCCAGAATTCTCCGGTCGAAATAGCGCACGGTCTGAACAAAGGGGATTTTCCAGTAAAGCCCGGCGGTCGAAGCCGTCCGGACGAATTGTCCGAACTGGGTTACGATCACGGTCTGGCCTTCGGTCACAACAAAGGCGGCTGAAAAGAGCGCGAGGAAAACCAGCAGAACGAGAACGAGGCCGAAGGATCCGGTGTTTCTCATTTTTTCTCTCCCGATTTATCCGTCCCGAGCTGAAGAAGCGGCAGGATCGAACGGGCGTTTTCGTCGATGATGTATTTGTCTTTGGCTTTCCCGTAAATGTCCCCCATCGCTTCCAGGTACATCCGCGTGCGGGTGACTTCGGGGGCCTTCCGGTACTCCGCGAGAATGGCGTTGAAGCGGTTAGCGTCGCCCTTGGCGAGGTTCAGGCGTTCGGACTCGTAGCCCATCGCCTCCGATACCGCTTTTTCTTTTTCGCCCTCCGCCTTCGGCACCCGTTCGTTGTACGCCTGCCAGGCTTCGTTCACCATCCGCTCCATGTCCTGCTTGGCCTTGTTGACTTCGTCAAAAGACGGCCGGACTTCCTCCGGGGGCGTGACGTTCTGGAGTTTGACGGTCACGATCCGGATGCCGGCGCCGTAGTGCCGCAGGCGTTCGTCCAGGCGTTCCTGCACGTCGCGCTCGATTTCCTCGCGGCCGATGGTCAGAACCTCGTCGACGCTGTGGTCTCCAACGACCAGACGCATCATCGCTTCGCTGACGTCCCGCAAAGTTCGTTCCGGGTCCCGCAGACGGAAGAGATAAGCCTTGGGGTCGTCCACGCGGTACTGGACAATCCACTCGACGACGGCGACGTTCAGATCGCCGGTCAGCATGAGGGATTCTTCCAGGTATCCACGGCCGGAATACTGGGTGCGGACTCCGGCCTGGGCCGTGCGAAACCCGAACTCCTCCTTGAGGACCCGTTGGGTTTTGACTTTGTAGGCCTGTTCGATGCCCATGGGAAATTTGAAATGGAGGCCGGGCGGTTCCTCGCGGACGATCCGCCCGAACCGGGTGACGACCGCGATTTCCTCGGTGTCGACGGTGTAGGCCATGGTCCCGCCAAGGATGAGGACGAGAATGACGAGGATGATTCCGGGCAGGAGTTTCATGAGGTCTTCCGGTACCCGCCCGCGCGGATCGATGTCGATCACCGCCAAGGGCGGCCCCAAGCTTCACGTTTCATGAAGGGCAGGGTATCAAACTTATTCCGAAAACAAAACAGCGTGGGTTGAGAATTTTACCGCAAAGATTTTATGGCGAGCGCGATGGCCTCGTAGGGAATCCAGAATTCAGAGCCTTCCAGATTGACGAAGGCTTTGGGATGTTTGGCGCCGAGGGATTCGATTTTTGCCCAGTCATGCGGGCCCTGGGTCTGGTCGTCTTTCGAAAAAAACCATTTCCCGCGGCCGTCCATGGCGCGGCCGGCCCAATCGAGGACGGCGGAGACCGCGGCGTCGAGTTCGTCCGCGTCGATACGCGCGTTTTTGTTTTTGTCGAAGGACGTCAGAAGCTCGAGGTTCAGCGAAAGCCACTGCCGGACCCGGTCCCCGGCGCGGCGGCGCTTGGAGGCTTCGGATTTCAGGGCCTCGCCGACGTCCGCCATCTTGTCCGGATCGGACATCATCTTCCCGAGATATTCCGGGAGCCGCACGCCGACGTTTTTGGTGAGTTCGTGGAGGGGCGGAAGGGACCCGACAAGCCCGGAGACGAAATCGGCGGTGTTGGTTTTGCCGTCGCCCTTCCGGCCGCCTTCCCAGACGGTCACTGAATCGATCTTCAAATTCGAAATGGCCTTGACCTGCTCGGCAACAAGCTGTGGAAGCTGTTCGATCACCATGAGAAGGCCCGCGAGTTCCGGGCTTCCGCCGGCGGACTGCACGATTTCCCGGAGACCGGTGGCCTTGCGCGTCAGGATCGCCATGGTGCCTTCGGCTTCGCCCTCCATGACCGACCGGATCCCGTCGGCCTCGCCTTTCTTGGTGCGGCGGGTCTGCTCGGCCTGGGCTTCGGCCATGATCTCGATCCGCCGCTTGTCGATTTCGGCGGGGACGATGACGTTCGCGACCTGCGTCGCCTCCTCGCGCTTGGCGCGCTGGCGCTCGGCGTTTTCCTCGGCGCCGTAGGATTCCTGGAGGGCCTGGGCCTGTTTGACTTTTTCGGCGGCGGTGCCCAGGCGGTCGGCTTCGGCTTCCTTCTCGCGGCGGTTGGCGTTGGACTGGGCGACGGTGATCGCCGCGAGGTTTTCGCCCTCGACCGCCGTCGCGTGCGCCGCGGAGACCCGGACCCGCTGTTCCTTTTCGGCCTCGGCCTTGCCGATTTCTCCGTCGCGCATCTGCTGGGCGACCTTGATCTTCGCGTCGTTGATGGCGCGGGCCGCGGCCTCTTTACCGAGGGCCTCGATGTATCCCGACTCGTCGGTGATGTCCTGGACGTTGACGTTGATGAGCCGAAGACCGACCTTTTTGAGTTCGACTTCGACTCCGTTTGAAATGTTTTCGATGAGCTTGTCGCGGTCGGAGTTGATGGACTCGATGGACATCGTCGCGATGACGACGCGCATCTGGCCGAAAATAATGTCCTTCGCGAGTTCCTGGATGGTCTTGAGGTCCAGGCCGAGCATACGTTCCGCGGCGTTTTCCATGATGCCGGGCTCGGTGGAAATGCCGACCGTGAAGGTCGACGGCGTGTTCACGCGGATGTTCTGCAGGGAGAGGGCGCCCTCGAGTTTGATGTCGATGGGGATGGGCGTGAGGTCGAGGTACTGATAATCCTGGATGATGGGCCACACGAAAGCGGCGCCGCCGTGGTAACATCGGGCGTGGAGGCCTCCGGCACCGGCGCCGCCGCTTCCGCCGATTTTGCCGTAAACGACGAGGATTTTGTCGGAGGGGCATCGCTTGTAGCGGGCCGCGAAAGAGACGATGGTGACGAAGACGACGAAGACGCCGCCGCCGATGAGAAACAGGATGTCCATGTCAGTTACCTCCGGATTTTCCGAGAGCCATCAGTCGGCAATCGGTTCGACGAGAAGAGTTCCGGCGTCCAGTTGTTCGACGACGCGGACTTTGGCGCGGTTGCCGATCGGCTTGGATGACTTCGTAAAAGCCTGGACGACCATGACCCGCCCCTGGATCATGACTTCGATCTGGCCCGGCCCGCCCCGCTCGGCCGGGATGGGTAGATAGACCGTGGCGATCTGGCCGACGGCGTTCTTGTAGTCGAGGGTGCCGCTGGAACGCAGGCCGTGAAGACTTTTCATCATATAGTAGACGGTCAGAAGAAATGCCGCGCCGACGGCGCCCGCGAGGAAAACGCTGGATAGAGTGGAGAGGCCGCGGTTGAGGGCGACGACGCCGGTCCAGCCGAATCCGACGAAAAACGCGACGACCGACCGGACAGAGAGAATGTGCAGTCCGCCGGGATGTTCGCCGGGCCCGCCCATGTCCATGTCGCCGGCATCGAGGCTGTGGTCAAGTCCGATCAGGAGAAGGAGCAACTGAATGAGAAGAACCGCGCTGGAAACAATGGCGATGGAATAAAAAATCCGAAGTTCGCTCGACAAGGATCCCCACCAAGCGTCCATGACAACCACCTTCTCCCATTCCCTCGATGACTTATATATCTGTTCGGAGGGGGGGATGCAACAAAATAATTTGGATCAATGGACAATGAACAACACGCAATGAGCAATTAACAATGAATGTTACTATTCAGCCCTCTCCGTCATTCCCGCGAAAGCGGGAATCCAGTCCGCCCTGCGATAATCTGGATTCCCGCTTTCGCGGGAATGACAACCTGAATAGTTACCAATGAATTCAGAATTTGTTGCGCATTGTTCATTGCTCATTGTTCATTGCCCATTGCACCGACTCCAAACGTCAGCGTTCTCGATACTTTTTTTCGAGCTCGTAATACCCCTCCAAGTCCACGATCCCGTGGAAGTCTGCCCAGGGCAGGAGCAGGTGAAGGTCCTCGCGGGTGGTGCCTTTTTTCTTCAGGATCCGGAAGACGTCCGAGTACGCGCGCGCCGCGGCGTAAAGGGCGGTCAGGGGGTGGACGATGAGGTCGAATCCGATGTCGTGGAGTTCCTGCGGGGTCTGGAGCGGAGTCTTTCCCTTTTCCAGCATGTTCGCGACCCGCACCCCGGGGACTTCGCGGGCGATCTCCCGCATTTCATCGATCGACTGCGGGGCTTCGATGAAAGTCGCGTCAGCGCCCATCTCGTGCGAGCGTTTCGCGCGGCGGATCGCCTCCTTGAGCCCGAGCGGCGCGCGGGCGTCGGTCCGGGCGACGATGAAAAAGTCGCGGTCGCCACGGGTGTCGATGGCGGCCTGGAGTTTCGATTCGTATTCCTCCAGAGGGATGACGACCTTGCCCGACATGTGCCCGCATTTTTTCGGCCAGACCTGGTCCTCGAGAAACATCCCGGCGGCGCCCGCCCGCTGAAGTTCCTTCACCGTCTGGATGACGTTGATGGCGTTGCCGTATCCGGTATCGGCGTCGACGATGAGAGGCGTTTCGGGTTCCGCAAGACACACCCGCCGCGCCGTGTCGATCATCTCCGTGGCGGTGAGGACCCCGAAATCGGGCGCCGCGAGCCGCGCGGCCGAGACGCTGTAGCCGGACGTGAAGATCACCTCGAAGCCGGCCTGCACGGCGAGCCGCGCGGTGAGGGCGTCAAACACGCCGGGCATGAGGAGGGCCGCCGACCGGCCGCCCCGCGTTAGAATCTCACGAATTTTCTCCGCGTGGGTCATGGACATCTTTTATCCAGAATCCGCAAGTTCTGTCAAACCCGACAGGCAATAACTCAAATAACTCAACCTCTGAGGAAAAGTTTTGTGTTTTTCCAGTTGAGGGGCGGGCGCTGCATCCGGCCGAGGGGGCAGAAGTAACTTGCGCCCATATTCTGAAGGTCGGCATGGATGGCGTGAAGGATGGGCTCGTCCGGCGCCGCACCGACGGCCTGCAGTTTGCCGTGAAAAGGCGCCAGATGTTCCGGCAGACGACGGATGTC
This sequence comes from bacterium, assembly GCA_016202645.1. GTDB lineage: Bacteria > Lindowbacteria > 2-12-FULL-62-27 > 2-12-FULL-62-27 > 2-12-FULL-62-27 > JACQOF01. The sequence continues at coordinate 17,204 of JACQOF010000064.1, read as the reverse complement.
ACCGATCGGATGGACGGCGATGGTCCGGCCGAGCGGCGACAAGTGCATCACCGGTTCGTCATCCAGAATGACTGTATAGTCCAGGCGGTCACCGAAAAGGCACCGGACGTTGGGATTCGAGCAGGATCGGAAGTCCGCGTTTCCGCGATACGCCTGAACGTCGGCGGCCGTTTGGTTTGCGATGGGTCCGGGCGGGAGTGTCTTCGCGATTTGTCCGAGTTCATGCGCCAGGAGTACCGAGAATCCATCGGCGTCGACGGGCGCTCCCGATTCGACGTACACGGCGTGCGGGGAAAGACACCCGGTCTGGTCGTACATCGCGGTGTCCAACGCCAGGGCTGCGGCCGCGGCTGCCGCTGTTTCCCGATTTTTGAGCGCGCCCGCGCCGACGCACGCCAGACTGATCTTGTGGCCCTGCGCGATCAGCGGTGTTCCTTCCGGCACCACCGGCCGGATGGCCGCGATGGTCTCATCGGTCCCGAAGGCGATCACCGCGCCGGCCGCGGAGAGAAGTTCCGCCGTCCGCGGATCTGTCGCGCCCGGCCATGATTCCGCGCGAGCGGCTCCGCCGACTTCGGGATCGATCCGCGCCAGGACTTTGAGGAACGCGGGGAGCAACACGCGGTCGTGGCTTGAGCATTTGACAAAGACCGGGGATTTGACGAGGAGCGCATGGACAACGCAATTGACGGCCGGCTGAAAAATCGCTCCGGCGGCGATGACGGCCGTGAGACGCGGCGACCCAAACGCCGGATCGCTCGGCGTGTCGTCGCCGTCCAGTTCCGAAATCAAAAGCCGCCGCATGGCGTTCACGGTGATTTCCCCAAACGTCCAGTCGATCGCGCGCTCGATCATCGGCCGCGAAAAATTGTTCTCGGCGGCCATCGCGTCGATGGTATCCGCGCGCTGCGGGCTAGACCGGTCCAAAAAGATTTTCGCGGCGGATTCCAGCGCGGCCATGATCCGCCGAACCGGAACCTGTTTTAAATGCTTGCCGAACGGTTCGATGATTATGGAATGGACGGGGAGGTCATATCTTCCGCCTGCAGTGAACAGCCCCGCATGTCCGCGCCCGCGTTCCGGCCCAGGACCTGAAATCCGGCCGCGGCGGCGATGCCGAGGTCTCCGGTCTGCACCGCGACGGCCGAACCCCGGTTGGCCAGGTCCCAGATTCGGACGATGCCCGGCGTTCCGTATGGGGCCGGTTCGAGGCTTACGGGATCGGCGATCTGGATTTTCACCCACGGCGGCGGGATTTTCAGGACGAGGCGCTCGGAGTCGGCCGCGGGTGCCGCGGTCGATTGGACAGCGTGGCGGAGGGTATCGTCGTACATCTGCGACGAAAGTTCCGTCATGCCGTACTCGTTGACAATCCAAGCGCGCGGCACGCCGAGAAATGTTTCGATGTGGGCGTGGAGCTGATCGGCCGTCATTTCCCGCGAGCGGCCTTTGTATCCGCCGGTCTCCATGATCCGGCTTCCCGCCGGCAGTCGGACCTGGAGGCCTTTTTCCGCCATCACATCGATGAGGTGCACGAAAGCAAACGCCGTTCCCAGAATCATCCGCGGCCGGTCTTCCTTCGCGGCACGATCCAGATCCGCGAGAATTCCGGAAACGTCCATCTTGCCGTCCCGGACGAACCACTCGGCGTCCTCGCCAAACGCTTCCGCAACGATGCGGCACATGTAGGAGAGACTGGACTTGGGATTTTCCGCGGGGGCCGGCATCAGCATCCGCATGGGCAGGTGCGCGTCGTCGGGAAGAAGATACCGGCTGAAATTCGGAAGAGCGGATTCGTCGTAGAGATCAAGGGTATCGAAATAATGCCTGCCGGGCGCCCGGCCGGTAGTGCCGGACGTTTCAAAAACCTGGACTGCACGGTCCGGCGCGAATCCGCAGAAGGGCGCGGCCCGGAACGCTCCAACGGGGACCGCCGGAATATCCTTCCAGGAACGGATCCGGTCTGGCGTCGAGGGTCCGGCTCCCCTGTCCTTCATGCAGAACATACGGTATGCGGGATTACGCTCGTACTGGTAGGCGAAGAGGTCGAGCGCGAGCTTGGTGAAGGCTTCCTCGCCGGGATCCGCCTCCGCGGCGTGGTGAATAAAATCCAGCACCTTCTGATCGATGCCGATCCGGGCCCCGCTTTGCGCCACTGGACCTCAGTAACCTTCTTCGATCTTGCACCACGCGGGAATGTGGGACGCCGACTGGACGTCGATCTCGATCCGGAGCGCCACCGGCTGGGCGGTCTCCTTCACGGCGTCGAACACTTCGCGGGCCATCGCCTCCGCCGTGGTTTCGACCTCGTCGTAGCCCTTGATGTATTCGCCGAAGGACACAAACTCAATCAGCGCGGCGCCGGGCCGGTACGTCACGATGACCTCCCCCGCGAACCGTTCCTCCGTCACGTTGCAGATGGCGGAAAACGGCGCCCGCAGGGCCACCTCGCTGATGCCGTGAATGTTGGGAAGCGTCTCAAACGATGACATGTTTTTGCCTTTCTCCCTCGAATTGGAGGGCATCTTCCAAGATGTCGACGCAAAAGTCAATCTCGCGGCGGGTGATGGAGAGCGGCGGGGAAAACGACAGGACATTTTGGTGGATTCCGCCGGAAAGAAGGATGAGGCCCTCCCGGAGCGCTCTCGTCATCACGCCTCCCGCGAGGGCCGGGTGCGGCTGTTTGGTTTTCCGGTTTCGCACCAGTTCCACGCCGATCATGAGACCCTTGCCCCGGATGTCGCCGACGGGGCCGAGGTCCCCGAGTTTCCGCCGAAGCGCGGCCAGGAAATACGCGCCCATGATGCGCGCCTGCCGCGCCGGTTTGCCGGTCCGGTATATTTTCAGCGCCGCCACGCCCATCGCGCACCCGACCGGGTGGCCGAGGAACGTGCTGGTGTGGACCGCCTCGCCGGCCGAGCGCGGCCACCGGCGCATGACGGCGGATTTCCCGGCGCAGACCGACAGCGGAAACCCGCCGGTGAGACCTTTTCCCAGACACATGAGATCGGGCACGACGCCTTCATGGTCGCAGGCGAACATCCGTCCGGTGCGGCCGAATCCGGTGTAGATTTCGTCGGCGATGAGCAGAAGTCCCTCCCGGCGGCAGATATCGGCCAGCCGGCTCAGCCATCCACGCGGCGGGACGACCTCGCCGCCGCGGCCCTGAATCGGCTCGACGATCACCGCTCCGAATTTTCGCGGCCCGCCCGCCTTCCGGATTTTTTTTCGGGTTTCGTCGAGGCACGCGATGCCGCAGTCCGGGTATTTCAATTTCAGCGGACAGCGGTAGCAGTAGGGATACGGCGCAAACAGCGTCTTTTTGGAAATCCGCGCGGCGAACGGTTTCCGAAAATCCGGCCGCCACGTCACCGAGAGCGCCCCGTAGGAAAGACCGTGGTACGCCCCGGTAAACGCGACGATCCCGTCTCTTCCGGGCCGCGCGATTTGGACGGTCTTGATCGCCGCCTCCACCGCGTCGCTTCCGTTCTGGCCGAGGATGCTCATCCATCCGCCGCGAGCGCGCGGAAGGATCCGGTTCAATTCCTCGAGCAGGCGCGCTTTTCCCTCAGGCGGATGCACGTCGCCCATGCCGTGAACCATCCGCCGGGCCTGCCGGATCATCGCCGCCCGGACGGCCGGATGGCCGTGCCCGAGATTCGCCACCGCGAACGCCCCGGTCATGTCGATGTATCGATTGCCGTCCACATCCCAGACCCGGGACCCCGCCGCTTTCCGCCAGAATACCGGAAACTCCCCGGATAGAAATGTCACCTCGGGGCATTCGACCGCCCGCAATTTTCGCGCGAGGAACCTGGACGCCTCGCCGGGAATCCGTCTCATCCGCCGATCCTAAGATCCGCCGTCCGCCGGCGTCAACCACCGATTGACGAAACGCCCGTCGTCTGGTTTTCTCGAAGTTGAAATTTCAACAAGGAGGGACCGGTGTCGGACAACGCGGCGTTTTTGGAGGAAGTCGTCAAATATGCGGACTCGCACGGGCTGACGAAGGGATTTTCGCCCGGGACGGTCCTCTTTCGCGAGGGCGAGGACGGGACGGAACTGTATGTGATCCGCCAGGGAAGTCTGGCGGTGCTTCGGGCGAGCGTCAAGATCGCGACGATCCGCGAGCCCGGTGCCATTCTGGGGGAGATGTCGACGCTCCTGTCCCAGAAGCGCAGCGCGACCCTGCGGGTTGAAGAGCCGTCGCAGCTCGTAGTCTTCACCCCGCCCCAGTTCATGGAACTGCTCGAACAGTTTCCGAAAGCCGGCGGGATCCTGGCCAAGATGCTGGCGTCGCGGATCTCGCGGGACGTGAAGCGGGAGGAGCAGGAGAAGCAAAAGCTGGGCGATGTGATCGCGTCGCACGAGAAATTCATGAAGACCGCCTACGCGCTGTCCAAGCTGCTCAAGGAAAAACAGCCGTCTCCGGCGGCCGAGGCTTTTCACGACCTGCTGTTTGCGAACCAGACCGCCCGCCTGGGCGTCCCCGAAACTGACATCGACGCCCGCCGCTTGCCGAGCCTTTTCCAATCACTTCTGGGAGGTTGACCGTTTCCGCGTCGGTGATTTCGAAACTCAACCGAAATCTTCGGATTCTCCAGGCGATCCACCTCGCCGCGCATCTTCTCAAATCCGCGGCGATCTGGTGTCTTCTGGCCGTCACCGTCCGCGCCCAGCTCGGCTGGGGCCCGGTCCACTTGATTTCCGCCGTCAGTTTTCTGATCTTCCTCGCCAGAGATTTCCCGTTGAGGAAAACCGCCATGGCTCGCCTGGAAATCCTTCGGCCAGATTCCAATTTCCGGTTCACGACGGTCTTCGAGCTCACGCAAAAATCCGGCCACCCAGACTCGCCGACTTGGCGGATGCTCCTGCAAGAGACCACCGACCGCCTGTCCCGGCCGACCCAGTTCCTTTCTTTCCCGGGGTTCGCCTTTGCCTTCCGGTTTTTCGCGGGAACGGTCTGCTTCGCGCTCATCGGGGCGCTCCTCTTTCCGCCGGCCGACCGCGGAAGTTTGTCGATGCCGCTGATGCTGAGGGTCAAGGTCCCGGAGCGGCCGGTTCTGGCGGGTGCGGACGCCCGGGTGCGGGTTCTGGCCGAAGGCCGGATGGCGATGCACCGACTCCGGGTGAAACTCGCGTCCGCCCGGGAGGAGGAGGCGCCGTCGGAGATTCTCCTGGAGAGTTCCACCGACGGGATATACGAGAGTTTCATCCGGGGCGTCAGCGCGGACTTGAAACTGACCGCGGCGGCCCTCGCGCCGGGCGGCGTTCAGATTGTCTCGCCGGAAGTTCTCCTCCGGGTCGTCCGCCCGCCTACGCTGGGGTTCGTGTCGGCGGTTGTCACGCCGCCCGCCTACACGGGCCTTCCGCCTGAAAAAATAAAATCTCTCGGAAACGGATTCGCCCTCTATCCGGGCAGTGATCTGGACATCCGGCTCGAATCGGATCTGCCGATCGCATCGGCCTCTGCCTCGGTGGGCGCCCGCTCCGCGGCGCGATCCCTCAAGACAAACCTGCGGGACCGGGAGATCCAGGTTTCCGCGACGTTTCTCGCCCCCGCGCGCCTGGAAATCCGCGCGATTTCCGCGGACAGCCTGCCGGCCGCTCCCGCGGGCTTCGACGTCGACACGCTGGCCGACCGCGCGCCGACCGTCACCTGGCTGTCTCCCACCCGGACGGAAATGGAGGCGCCGGCTGAAGGCCTCCTGCCGCTTCGTTGGCTGACCGAGGATGACTTCGGAATTTCCGCCGCCCGCGTTCTCATCGGAACGCCGGAAGGTTCCCTGAACAAGGAGATTCCGATTCCCTTTCTGCCGAAGGCCCGTCAGGAGATTGCGTATCTCCTGGACATCACGCCGCACCTGTCCTACGCCGGTTCGGAGATCGACGTGCGAGCGGAGGTCCTCGACAACGACGCGCTCGCGGGCCCGAAGGCGGGCCGGAGCGCGGCGCTTCGGATCCGCGCGCCGACGGCCATGGACGTGTACCGGCGGCTCACCGAGCAGGGCGCGGACATCAGCCGGATGATGGAACGCCTGAGCGGGGAGAGCAAACGGCTTCTGAAAAAAATGACATCGGCTGCCCGGACCATGAAGGCGGAGGGCCGGATGGCCTGGCAGATGGAGCAGGAGCTGGTGGCGATGGCGGAGGAAACGGAGCGCGCCAAGAAGGACGCGGAGCGGGCACTGGCGGAACTTGGCAAGCGCGCCGAGTCAGCCGCCGGCCAGAAATTGCTCTCCCGGGAGACCCTCGACAAACTTTCCGCGATCGGCCAGATGATGACGCGGCTCATGAAGGACGATTACGTCCGCGCCCAGCGCGAACTTGAACGCGCCCTCGGGTCGGTTCGGATCGAGGAAAAGGAACGGTCGATGATGTCGGCCAAGTTCAATCTCGAGCAGTTCGTCGACCAGGTCGACCGCTCACACCGGATGCTGGAACGGGTCAGCGACATCATGGCGCAGTCGGAGGCGATGAAGGCCGTGCAGGACCTGGCCGCCCGCGCGGACCAGGCGATGTCCTCCAAGAACGCCCAGCAGATGGAGGCCCTCGGAAAAGAGGCGGCGGCGCTCATGCCCAAACTCGAGGACCTCGCGCGGAATCCCGCCTTCGCCGAATTGAAGAAGGCCCTGTCTCAGGGCGCGTCCGATCTGGCCCGGCAGTTCGACAAGACCGCCCAGACCATGAAGGGCGGCGGGACGCCGCAGGAGAAGGAGGCGGCGGAACAAAAACTGAAAGATTCCCTCGCCGCGATCCAGTCGGCGCTGGAGAAGGGCGCGGAGAAGTCAGAGAAGGCCGAAAAGGAAAACGCCGCGGAGAAATTGAATTCCCTCGTCGACGGGATTGTTTTCTCGCTCGGCCGCATGCAGGCCTCCCACGAATATTTTCAATCCGCCCGCGCCCAGCGGGACCCGGCCGAATATTCCCGGCACCTGCGCAAGTCCGCCGCCTTTGAGCCTGTCCTCGCACACAGCATCGCCGAAGTCTCGGCGGTGGCTGAACGGCTCATCCTCTTTGATCCGCGCCCCGTGCAGATGCTTCGCCGGGCGGTCCTCGCCCTCAAAGCCATTCCGGACCGCGACGAGGAGCCGGCATTTCTCGCGGCCCAACTCGGGATCGCCTATCGCTTCGCCGCTCACGCGGGCCTCCTCCTGCTTGACTCGGCCCAAAAACTTCAGAAGGAATCCAAAGGCAAGGGCCGGGGCCAGCCGATGCAGGACCTGGCGGAACTTCTTCAGCAGATGATTTCGGCCCAGTCGAGCCTCAATTCGAAAACGCAAATGTCGATGCAGATGAATCTCTTTGGCGACAACCTCGAACAGCTCGCCTTCCAGCAGGAACTCATCCGCCGGAGCATGGAGGCCGAGGCCGGCCGGTTTTCGGATCTTCAGGAAAAACTCGGCCGGATCGACCAGGTCATGCAGGAGATGCGCAAGATCGAGGAGGACCTCCGCCGAATGGGGCCGAACCAGGCCGTGCAGGAGCGCCAGCAGAAAGTCCTCAACAAGCTGATGGAACTGCAGCAGTCTCTGACGGACAAGGACGAGAAGGAGGAGCGTTTCGAGGCGGAGCCGTTTTTCGGCAAGGCCGCCGACACGTCCACGCTCCGGCTGGACCGGCCGCCGGTCAACGAAGAACAATATCTCCGGTCCCTTCCGCCCGAATACCGCGAGGCCGGGAAAAAATATCTGAGATCGCTTTTCGGGGAAACCCTGCAATGAGCCTATACACACCACTCGCACTTGCCGCGTTGATTCTCATCGCCGCTCCGCACGCCCATGCCGTCGACGCCCAGGCCAACCTCCGGGAGGCCGACCGGTTTTTGCGGGCGCAGGACACGGCGGCGGCGCTGAAGCGCGTCCGGGAGGTGGTGGAGGCCGCGGGTGTGGAGGAATGGCTCAGGGTGGAGGCGATGAAAATATTCGCTGAGCGTTTCACGTCGCCGTCCGACACGCCGGCCGCGTTTGTTCTGTTCCCGCACGCGATGAACGCCTCCAAATCCCCCACGTCGATCTCGACGCTTCTTGCGCTTCTCATGAGATATCCGCCCCTTTCGGGCGAGGGAAGACTTCAGGCGCTCGCCGGCCTGGATCCCGGCCGGGCCTGGCCCGCCGAGGTGCTTGAAACCCAGATTGAACTCCTGAGGAATCTCGGCCGGCATGGCCCCGCGCTCGAATTCGCCGCGCGTCTGGCCCAGTTAAGCGGCCGCCTTGATCACCGCGTGATGATGGTGGACCTCCTGCTGGATCTCGGCCGCCGCGCCGAGGCGGTCTCGTTCGCCAATGAAATCCTGCGCGAACACGGCGCCGATCCGGGCGCCTACGCGGACCTGGCGGAACGGTTTTACCGACACGGAGATTACCGCGGCGCTCTGGACATTCACCGGCGCGCGCGGACGACCTTTTCGAATCCGGGCCTCTTTTTCGACCAGTCTCTTTCCATTTGCCAGGGCCTGCAATTGGGCCGTGAGGGCATCGAGCTGTATCTGCCGGTACTTCTGCCCGGGCCGGCGCCGGCGCCGGAATATTTCAGGGATTTTCTGGCCATGATCACCGACACGGTTTTTCTCACCAGAACTTATCCCGAATTGATTTCGGAGGGGAAGAACCCGTACCTCTACGAATCGGCGCTCTTCCGGTTCGCCGAGATCACCTCCGACGCGGACTGCCTGGGATTCGCCCGGACTTATGTCCGAAAATTTCAAAACGCGCAGGCGCATCTGCTCCTGGCGGAACAGTTGCTCATCCACGAGCGTCTCCCGGCGTTTCTCCAGGTCCTCGCCGAGGTGCCCGACACCCCGCCCATCACCGCCGAGTCCAAAAAACTCATGCTCTTCCGGCATGCCCTTCAGACCGCCGGGCCGGAACAGGCCCTCGCCAAGTACCCGCCGAAAATATTTTCGAACCCGGCCGTCCGCGCGTCGGCGCACCGGCTTTCGTCCGAGGCGTATTTCCGGGAGGACCGGATCGCCGCCGCCGTCGCGGAACTTCGGACGGCCCGCGACATTTCCCCCACGCCGGCGGACGACCTTCGGCTTGCCCAACTTTTGTTCCTGGACGGCGCCGAATCGGAGGCTCTCCGGGCCGCGCACCGCGCACATGCGGCCTCGCCGTCCGATCTCAGCCTCTACTGGCTGGGCTGGCTTTCCTACATCGAAGGCGACACCGCTACCGCGCGCACGGCTCTGCGGGACGTTGTCTCCCGGTCCGAAACTTTTCTCGCCGACGAGTCCCTCGCCTGGCTGATCGCCATGGCGCGGCCCGACCGGGACCTGCCGGACCGGATTGGCCAGTCAATCCGAAATGCAAGCCGGGGCGGCGTGCCGCCGCGCCCGTCCGACGGCGCCGAAAATTTTCCGGTGGCGGCGCAGATCGTCCTCTGGACCGAGGCGCTCCGGTCGGGCCGGCCAGAGGTCGCCGCGGGGGATATTCGCGCGGCCGGATCGCCGTTTCTGCACTATCTGCGCTGGGAGTCCCTCCCGCCCGCGTCCCGGTCTGACGCGCAATACCAGAAATTACTGCTCCAGTCCCCCGAATATCTTCGCCCGCTCATCCGCACGGAGGAGCCATGAACCTGCTCCGCCGCGGCCTGATCGGCATGCTTGTCCTTCTGTCTTCGTCCGCCCGCGCGGAAATCCTGGTGCCGATGGACGCGACTCAGACCGACCATCTCCGGGCTTACGGACTCGTTTACGGGTATCTCAAAAACAGCGGCGGCCGTCCGGACCGGACCTATTGGCTGCTCAATGTCCGGGGCGGATCATTCTTGCTTCCGGAAGACGAATCCATCCCCGGCCGGGCGGTGGAGCTTGGGGTTCGGATCGAGTCAGTGTCCGGCGCGGACATGGCAGCCCTCGACGCTCAGATCGAACAGACCAACGCGGCGAAAATTCTTCTGGAGAAGGCCCCCCGGATCGGCGTTTACGCGCCGCCCTTTCAGGAAATGTGGGACGACGCGGTGCTTTTGGTGCTCGATTACGCCAAGATTCCCTATGAAACATTTTATGATGAAGAGGTCATGGAGGGAAAACTCGCGCGCTACGACTGGGTCCACATGCACCACGATGACTTCACCGGGCAGTTCGGAAAATTTTACCGGTCCTATAAATCCTTTCCCTGGTACATCCGGATGGTCGACGTCCAGACCAAGATCGCCAAAAAGCTGGGATTCCCGACAGTACCGAAGCTGAAGGCGGAGGTTGCGCGGCGGATCGCCGCCTTCATGGAGAACGGCGGATTTCTCTTCGCCATGTGCGCCGCCATCGACAGCTTCGATATCGCGCTTGCCGCCGACGGCATCGACATCGTCCCGGAAGCCCTCGACGGATCCCCGATCACCCCGGACGTCCAGGCGAAACTTGATTTCGGCCGGACGGCGGCCTTCAAGGATTTTGTCGTCGATCTCGACCCGAACGTCTATGAATTCTCGGACATCGACGTCTCGAATTATTCCAACCCGCCCGAACGCGAGGCGTTTACCCTGTTCCCGTTTTCCGCCAAGTACGATCCGGTCCCGGCCATGCTGACGCAGAATCACGAGAGCCTCGTCGCCGGATTTTTCGGGCAGACCACGGCTTTTCGGCGCAGCCGCCTCAAGGGCAACGTCATCGTCATGGGCACGATCGTCGCCTCCGATACGGCCAAATACATCTATGGCGGCCGCGGCAAGGGTCTTTTTTCGTTCTACGGCGGCCACGACCCCGAGGACTTCTCGCACATCGTCATGGAAGCCCCCACGGACGTGTCCCTCTACAAAAATTCTCCGGGGTACCGCCTCATCCTGAACAACATTCTCTTCCCCGCGGCCAAGAAGCAGAAACGGGAGACGTAAGCCCGGCCGGTTGCCGCTCCCGGCAGATTCGGGTATAATCCCGCCCAATGGCAATGGAAAAATCGAAGTTAAAGGAACTTGTCGCCCGGATCGAGAAACTCCCAACCCTGCCCGTCGTCGTCACCCGGATCAACGCGATGGTCCAGAACCCGAAAACGTCCGCGCGGGAAGTCGGCGCGGCCATCGCGACCGACCCGTCGCTGTCGGCCAAGGTCCTGCGGCTGGTCAATTCCGCCTACTTCGGGTTTCCGTCCCAAATTTCCTCCGTCAGCCACGCCACCACGATTCTCGGCTTCAACGCCATCCACAACCTCGCGCTCTCCGCCACCGTGTTCCAGCTCTTCCACGACAACGGCGCCGAGGAACTCTTCGACCGCCGCGCCTTCTGGGAACACTCCCTCGGCGTCGGGGTCCTCGCGCGGATGCTGGCGGAGAAGGTCCGGTACCCGGACAAGGAGGAGGCGTTCACGGCCGGGCTGATCCATGACGTCGGAAAAATCGTCCTCGACCAGTTCGTCCACGAGGAATTCCGGACCGTAGTCAGTCTGGTCCGGCAGAATAATTTGCTTCTCTATGAGGCCGAAGCCCAGGTCCTGGGCCTCAACCACGCCAACGTCGGCTATATCCTCGGCCAGAAATGGAACCTTCCGAAAAAACTGCAGGACCCCATGGCCTATCATCACGCCCCGGGCCTTTCGAAATACAACCCCCAGCTCACCGGCATCATCCATCTGGCGGACATCTTCTGCCGGACCCTGAAAATCGGCAACGGCGGTGACAACCGCGTTCCGCCGCTCAACAAGGAGGCCGTCGCGGATTTTAAGCTGACGTCGGCGGACATCGAATATCTCAAGACCAATTCTGAAAAGGAGATCGAGAAAGCGGAAATCTTTCTCGACATGGTCTGATGGCCCTCGATCAGCAGACCGTGAAATCCGCCGCGGCTTTGGCGGGCCTGGCCCGCCAGCTGAAACAGCTCGTTGACGAACTGGACGACATCGTCAAGTCCGATTTCGACCGCCCGGCCGGGACGGACATCCGGGTCGCGGGGTTTGCGCTCACCGAGCGGATCAACCGGATCATCGACGAAGCCCGCAGCCGATGGGGCGAAAAAATGGAGACCGGCCGCATTCAGCAGGAGACCATAGACGATCTCTCAAAAAGCCAGGAGGAAGTCAACAACCTCAGGAGCCTCTCGTCCGCCATCGCCCTCGCGCAGACCCGGTCGGAAGTCGTGGACCTGCTCCTCAACATGATCCGGGACAACATCGTGCCCTTCGGCAGCGCCGCGCTCTACCAGGGCTCGGACGAGATGGGCTTCGCCCTCACCGATTCCTGGGAGGCCACGGAGGAGGACCGGCTCGAAATCGAACGCCAGCGGGCCGCGGGATTTCTCGACTGGGTTGTCAAATCCCATTCGGCGATGGCGATGCCGGCCGAAGGCAAATATCCGACGGCGATTTATGTGCCGATGAAGGCCGGCAACCGCGTCACCGGAATTTTTCTGCTCCTATCGCCCCGCGCCGTCGAGGATTTCACGCAGTCCGACCAGGAACGGATTTCCCTTCTCTGTTCACAGGCCGCCATCGCCCTCGAAAACGCGCGGCTCGTCGAGCAGGTCCTCCAGATGAAACAGTACAACGAAAACCTGGTGTTGAGCCTCACGAGCGGCCTGGTCGCCGTCAACCTGACCGGCATGGTGACGACCCTGAACCCGGCGGGCTTGGACATCCTGGGCCTGAACGCTCCGGACATCATCGGCAAATCCCTGTCTTCGGTCTCCAGGCTTGAACCTCTAGCCAAACTTCTGGCGGAGGCTCTCCAGTCGGGCGGGGAGAGCGTCAAGACCGAACTGACGTTCGTGGAGGGGGACAAGAAACAAATTCTCGACGTGAACATATCCTCCGTCCTGGATGAAGACGACCGCGTGACCGGCGTTCTCGGGGTGTTTGCCGACCTCACGCCGATCAAACTTCTCGAACAGCAGGTCCGCCGGTCGGACCGCCTCGCGGTCGTCGGCCAGTTGGCCGCGGGCGCGGCGCATGAGATCCGCAATCCTCTTTCCGCCATCCGGGGCAACATCCAGCTTCTCAACCGGAAACTCCAGAAACTTCCGGACGGCGGGGAGGCTTTCCTCTCGAGGACGAAATCGGTCATCGAGGAAGTCGACCGGATCAACCGCATCGTCGGCGGGATGATGGAACTCTCCAAGGACGGCCGCCTGGAATTGAAGCGCGTGTCCTTCAACCAGATTTTGCGCGCCGTCGCCGGACTCGTCGAGGGAAATTACAAGGAAGCCGGCGTGGGGCTGGACTTGGCTCTCGACGACGCGATCCCGGAGGTCATGATCGACGTTTCGGAGATGAAACAGGTCATCCTAAATCTCTATCAAAATGCCTTGCAAGCGATGAAAACAAATGGGAAATTAACCGTATACTCCGGGCTGGTCGAGGATGCGGTGGGGGCGTCGTACGTTCAGGTGCGGATCGCGGACAGCGGATGCGGAATCCCGAAACAGCACCTGGAAAAAGTTTTCGCGCCCTTTTTTACGACGAAGACGGAGGGCACGGGTCTGGGCCTTTCGATCGTCCACCGCATCATCGAGGAGCACAAGGGCCGGATCACGGTCGACAGCGTGGAGGGCGAGGGAACCACCTTCACGATCTGGCTGCCGCCGGCGCGGGACGAAGCGAAGAAGGAGCCGCAGGATGGCTAAGAAGATACTCGTGGTCGAAGACGAGGCCAAGCTGAGGGAAATTTACAAGGAGACCCTGACGGAGGAGGGCTACGAAGTCGTCCTGACGGACAACGGCCGGAAAGCCCTGACCGTCGTGCGCGGCGCGCGCGTGGACCTGATCATCACCGACATCAAAATGCCCGAAATGCACGGCGTCGAGTTTGTGACGGAACTCCGGAACGCCGGATTCAACACGCCCGTCATCATGTGCAGCGCCTACGAGCAGATGAAGGACGATTTCGACGTCGTCAACGCCGGCATCGCAGACTTTCTCACCAAGCCCGTCGACATCGACGAGCTGGTGACCAAGGTCAACGCCATTCTCGGTTCGCCGGCGTCCTGAAGGAACCCGGACGGTGATCGAGGGAAGCGCCGTGAGAGTCGTGATGGGGTCGGAAGGCAAGGACCGCCCCGGGACGGTGTTTATCGGAAGTCTCGCGGTGATGGATTACGGCGGCGTTCAGGTCCTCGGCCGCTGGCACCGCAAAGATATGAAGGAGGACGGCCACCGGGAAGTTCCCGTGGGCGCGTCCGACACCCACACCTTTTTTCCGTGGCACTCGGTCGACCACATCGAAATCATGGAATCATCGGGCGGAAAAGAAACGGAGTACGCTGAAGCCTACCGTCAGGGCGTGCAGTCCTTGAAAGCGAAAGACTATGCGGCCGCAGCGGTTCGTTTCCGGGAGGCGCTCGTCCTGAAACCCGGCGACCAGAAATCGCAGTATTACCTCGAAGAATCCGAACGACTGTCGCAGGCGCCCTCCTGATGCGCGTCGGTTACGGGTACGACCTGCACCGCCTGGCCCCCGGCCGGGACCTCTGGCTTGGCGGAATCCGGATCGACTACGACCGCGGCCTCGTCGGCCATTCCGACGCGGACGTGCTCGTCCACGCCGTCGCCGACGCGCTCCTCGGCGCCGCGGCCCTCGGCGACATCGGCCAGCATTTCCCCGAGCACGACGGCCGGTGGCGGGACCTCAAGGGTTCCGCGCTCATGGAGCGGGTGATGGGGCTGATTGCCGAAAAAAAATTCAAGCCGGTCAACGTCGACTGCGTCATCCACGCCGAAAAACCTAAACTCTCGCAGTACCGGGATGCCATCCGGAAATCGATCGCGGACATGGCGCGTCTTCCGGCCGAATCCGTCAACGTCAAGTTCAAGACCAACGAGGGCCTCGATGCCGTCGGCCGCGGCGAAGCGATCTCCGCCTCCGCCGTCGCGCTCCTGTCGGACGCATGAACGATGCCCCTGCGCGTTTACAACACCCTCACCGGAGACAAACAGCCCTTTGAGCCTCTGACGCCCGGAAAGGTCGGGATGTACGTCTGCGGCGTCACCGTCTACGACGATTGCCATCTCGGCCACGCCCGCTGTTACGTTTCGTTCGACGTCATCCGCCGGTACTTGATCCGCCGCGGCTACGACGTCACCCACGTCCAGAATTTCACCGACATCGACGACAAGATCATCCAGCGCGCGGCCGAGCGTGGCGAGGACCCGCTGACCCTGGCCAGGGAATATGAGAAGCGGTATTTCGAAGTGTTCGACCGGCTCGGCGTGCGGCGCGCCGACCGGTATCCCCGCGCGACGGAGGAGATCGAGGGGATGATCGCCCTGATCGGGCGTCTCATCGAAAAAAATCATGCCTACCCGTCGGACGGGGACGTTTATTTTTCAACGTCATCCTTCGCCGGCTATGGAAAACTTTCGAAACGGACTCCCGAATCGATGATGGCCGGTGCGCGGGTGGAAATATCCGAAAAAAAGCGCGACCCCCTCGATTTCGCGCTCTGGAAAAAATCCAAACCCGGCGAACCCTCCTGGCCCAGCCCCTGGGGCGACGGCCGGCCCGGCTGGCACATCGAATGTTCCGTGATGTCCGGGAAATATCTGGGCGACACCCTCGACATCCACGGCGGCGGCCAGGACCTGATCTTCCCGCACCACGAAAACGAGATCGCGCAGAGCGAAGCGGCGTCCGGTAAACCGTTTGTGCGGTATTTCCTGCACAACGGGTTCGTCACGGTCGACGGAGAAAAAATGTCCAAGTCCCTCGGGAATTTTCGGACCCTCGAGGAACTCTACCGGCAGGTCGATCCGATGATCTTGCGGTTTTTTATTCTGTCGACCCACTACCGAAGCCCCCTGACGTTCACGGCGAAAAAACTGCAGGACGCCGAAGCGGGCCTGTCTCGCCTGCGGGAGGGGCGCCGGCATCTGACGGAACTCTTGAAGCTGAAGATATCGTCCGGCTCGGACGTGGAGCCCGGCCTCGCCGAATGGCCGGCGGCCGTGCAGGCCGAGTTCGAGGATGCGATGGATGACGATTTCAACACCGCCGAAGCCATCGGCGCGATTTTTAGAATGTTGTCCCGGGTCAACCAAATCTATGACCGCCGCGCCCGTGAGGGAACGGTCCCGGCGGAACTGTCTGGCGCGTTGAAAAAAATCGCGGCGTGGATCGAGGTTACGGCCGCGGATGTCCTCGGCGTTTCCCTGAATGCCGCGCCTGCCCCGGCCGGGGATTCCGGAGAAATCGAAAAACTGCTGGCCGGCCGGGACGCGGCCCGGAAAGAAAAACGATACGCGGACGCTGACCGCATCCGGGACGAGATCGCCCGGCTCGGATACCAGATTCAGGATACGCCCCTCGGCCCGCGCGCCGTCAAGAAATCGGTGTTGACCTGAACGGAGCTTACAGCCCACAGCCCTCGGCCCTCAGCAAGCTGAACGCTGTAAGCTGTGGGCTGTGGGCTGAAGGCTGACAACGCTCATGGACGTCGAGTGCATCTACGGCCGTCAGCCCGTCCAGCTGTTTCTGCAAAAGAGTCCGCGCCGGTCTCAGGTCCTCTGGCTCGATCGCAAACTCGACGCTAAAATTCGGGACCGCTTCACGCGGCTCGCCCGCGGCCGGTCGGTCGCCGTTCGGGCGGTCGACCGCGGCCAGATCGACCGGATCACCGGTCGCGCCGTTCATCAGGGCGTGGCGCTTGAAACAGAGCCGCTCGCCGTGCATGGCCTCTCCAAATTGTTTTCCGTTCTCGGGCGTCCCGGCCTCGTCCTCGCCGCGATCGACGGCGTGACCGACCCGCAAAATTTCGGCGCCGTTTGCCGGAGCGCCGAGGCCTTCGGTCTCGACGGGATCCTCTTCGAACCTTCCCACAGCCCCCCGCTCGGCGGGGCCGTCTACAAAGCCTCGGCCGGCGCGGTCGAATTTCTGAATTTGTATGGAGTAGACAGCCTTCCCGACGCCCTGCGAAAAATAAAAACCAAAGGCGTCCGGCTCGTCGGCCTCGACGCGAGCGGCCCGTCGGCTCTCACGGATCAGCCGTCGGCCGGCGCCACGTGCTGGATCCTCGGCAGTGAAGACCGCGGCCTCCGGCCGGGCGTCCGGTCCGTCTGCGACGCCGTGTCGGCCATCCCGATGCGGGGCCGAGTCGGCAGTCTCAACGTCTCCGCGGCGGCCGCCGTCGCGTTTTTTTTCAGCCGCAAATGTCATCTATAAAAAGACCTGTAAAGGGGAACAGACTACCCCCGCCGCCCATGAAAGGGCGAGATGCGCTTGATGTGGACCGGGCGTCGACGGTGGACATTGTCGAATCGCCGGGAAAGCTCCCCGAAGGGATCGCA